>NZ_JONL01000001.1:0-314984 GCF_000711735.1 Maridesulfovibrio frigidus DSM 17176 | reverse complement strand
CGACTGTTTTCTATGATGGTTCTGTAGAATGTTTTGAGGAATTTAAAAAACTTGCAAATGATAAGGGGCAACATTTTTTCTTTGGATTTAAAGGAAATAAACCTTCGGGAATGTTCTGGGTAAATGGTTTGGCTCATCGCTCTTGTTTTGTTCATTTGGCCATAATGCCGGGCTTTTATAGAGAAGGCACTTTGAAAATGGGAAAAGGTGTTTTGCGTCATTTACTGACAGCGCGTGACGTCGCGGGGCGGTATGTCATGGATTGCATCAAGGGATTGATACCATCTTGCAATCCGCTTGCATGTCAGATGGCTGAAAAGTCAGGGTTCTCAAAAATTGGTATTATTCCACAGGCTACATACTTTGCAGCCGAGGATAAAAGTGTGGATGCCGTAATTTTTTGTGCGGTTAGAAATAGTCAAGATAAGCAGCTTTCGTAAGGCGGCATATAAAATTTAAACTTTAAAAAAGGGGAATGATCATGGGCGGATCTGGATCTAAATCACCATCAACACCTATAGCAGCAGCGCCGGCGCCACCTGTAACATCGGCACCGGCTCCGCCAGTGCTTGATGCTGATTTGCAGCAAAGTGAAGAGGCTCTAAAGGCCAAAAAAATGCGTGAACTTGATAGACTTAAAAAGGGCAGAAGTTCGACAGTCCTCACTGGTGGGCAGGGCGTGCTCGGCCAATCTGAGACTGATAACGCAACTTTACTTGGGCAGAAAACCAAGCTCGGGCAGTAGAGGTTTAAATAATGAGCGATTATTATAGACCAACTCTTCCAACTGCCAATGGCAATGAATCGAATGTTTGGTATGATTACGGTTCTCCCGGTTTTAATGGTTACTTTAAGTGGCATAAAACAACATACGGGACAAATCCTTCGTCTAACTCCAAAGGGCTTAAAGCTCCGGCTGGATGGGGAGTGCCGGAGGATTGGACGTTTTCGGAGAAAACTGGACATTGGTATACCCCAGGGGAAATGACGAATGCAGGGTTTAGCCAGATTGATAATGAATGGCTACACCCGAATGATATTCGTAAAAGAGAAGTTGATGCGCAGAACGCCGATCTAGATTTGAAAATAAAAACTAGGCGGGCGACTGAAGGGCGGATGAGGCAAGTTCATTCGCTTGGCAGGAAGAATACTATTCTTACCGGGCCGGACGGAGTTGCCGCTGGGGCGAAAGTTCAGAAGAAGATTCTACAGAACTCAAAAGGAGTGATGCAATGATTGATCACAGATGTCCGGTTTGCGGAAGATTGTTAATGAAAGGGCAACTGATCGAAGTGCAGGTTAAGTGTCCTAAGTGTAAAAAAATAGTAAAGTTGGTGTGTGAAAAGATATAAACAGTTGGTGTTAAACACAGAGGGACATTGAAAGCCCCTTTAAATTTAAAGGTAATATCGGTTAAAAAATGAATTCGAATAATAAAAATAGGTACGAATCGCGTTTAAAGTCTCTCTTACAGGAACGCAGTTCTTGGGAGGGGCATTGGAAAGAAATAAGTGATTATATCCTTCCGCGAAAAGGGCTTTATGCTGGAAGTCAGCCTAACGACGGGCGTAGAAAGGGCAACCGCATAATTGATTCAACGGCTACAAGATCATTGCGGATTCTTGCAGCCGGTCTTCAAGGTGGTTTGACTTCTCCTGCTCGTCCGTGGTTCAGGCTTGGTATTGCTGATCGTGATATGGCTAAACATAAAAGTGTGCGTGACTGGATTTCAAAAGTTGAAACCGTCATGTACAGAGCATTGGCGCGGAGTAACTTTTATTCCTGTATCCATTCGCTCTATACAGAGCTTGCTGGGTTTGGGACTGGTATTTTGTATTGTGAACCGGATGATGAGCGTGGAATTAGATTTCGCACTTTAACTGCTGGAGAGTATTGTCTAGCAACTGATGCGCAGGGGCGCGTTGATACTGTCTACCGTGAATTTAAAATGACGGCGCGGCAGCTTGAAAAAAGATTTGGTATTGATGCTCTTCCGGCAACGGTTCGTACAAGCCTCAAAAGCAATCGTGATCATTGGTTTGATGTCCTTCATGCTGTTCAGCCACGTGACGAGTTTGATTCAGATAAGATAGACAAACAGAATATGCCGTTTGAGTCTGTGTTTATGCTTAGCGGCAGAGGTAATGAGATCCTTTCCGAGAGCGGATTTATGGAGAATCCGTACATGGCCCCGCGCTGGGATACTTCTGCTATGGATGTATATGGGCGTTCACCGGGAATGGATGTCCTAGCTGATGTGAAAATGTTGATGGAGATGAGCAAAAGCCAGATACAGGCTGTGCATCTTACACTTCGTCCGCCCATGAAGGTTCCGTCCATGTACTCGAGGCGTTTGAATCTTCTTCCCGGTGGACAAAATCCGGTGGAGCAGAACCAGCAGGATTCCATCTCGCCGCTTTATCAGGTTCGGCCAGATCTTGGCGGAGTCAGTGCTAAGATTCAGGACGTTCGAACTGCAATTCGTGAAGGCTTTTATAATGATGTCTTCATGATGATGGCGGGGTCTAATCGTAAAATGATTACAGCGGCTGAGGTTGCTGAGCGGCATGAGGAAAAATTGATTCAACTTGGACCTGTTATTGAACGTCAGCATACCGAACTCCTCGATCCGCTGATTGATCGAGTTTTCGGAATTTTGACTCGTTCAGGTGAATTGCCGGACCCTCCTGCTTTCCTTGAGGGTGCTGATATTCGTATCGATTACATCTCAATTCTGGCTCAGGCTCAGAAGATGGTCGGCACTCAGTCAATCCAGTCACTATCTGAATTTGTTGGCAGGCTTGCCGGAGCAAGTCCTGAGGTTTTAGATAAGGTTGATATGGACCGAGCCATTGATGAGTATGCGGACTTGATAGGTGTTCCAATTGGTATAGTTCGTTCTGATAGCGAAGTTGAAAAATTCAGAGCTCAGCGTCAAGAAATGCAAAGTAAACAAATGAGGATGCAACAAGGTATGGCTGCCGCAACAGCGGGGGCTGGAATGATGAAGGATTTGTCTCAAGCTGGCCTTAATACCAGTGATGTTATGGGAATAGCCGGAAAGGCCGAGCAGATTATGAGTTCAATATAATTTTTGCTGAATAACATTTAAGCGGAGTCTTTTTTTTAAGACTCCGCTTTTTGTTTGAAATGAAAGGTTAATGACCTCTTGCGGTTTGGGCTGTTGAAATTTGTCCCGATCGAATTTATAATCATTTATGTCTGTATGTTATAGAAGGTGATTTACAATTTGTGGTTTTTCGATTTTATAAAAAGCACAAAATAAATTTTAATTGCATTAATTCAGCCTTCTAAGGGTGACATATTCGAATAATGTCTGTAGGGATAACAGTTATAATATTATGGGTCACTGAATTTATTTTCAAATGGAGCCTGAGGGGTTGGGCAGAGGGAACGGGTAATTATGAAGTTAGTGGTTACAGATATAACTCGCTTTAAGGATACTGATAATGTTTGCATGGCTCTACTTGATGTAGAGAACTGCACTTGTCATAGGCCTTTGCCTTACGCAACAAGAGAGCTTGTTGCGCAGAAAGGAATTCGTCCAGGGATGCTTGTTGATGCAACCGTTTTTCCCATAGATGGAGCAACCCGCCCGCATGTTGAAGATTGCCACATGGTGAATGATTTGTGGCTAGGGATGATGGATGATAATTCATTCAAAGGGGTGCTTGAGCAAACTGCATTCGACTCAGTAAGTGAAGCTTTTAAGGGAGTCATCTCATCTAAAGTATGTTGCGCTCCTTATGACTGCCCTCCTGAATTCTCAATAAAAACTATTAGAGTAAATCCGTTGTCGATGTCTCTTTCTGCAATGGAAAGTGGCGATAAAAAAATACGGTTAAGTTTTCAGGACAAGTCTGGAGATATATTTGGGTATACTCCTATCGCGGATTTGAACTTTCATTCTTGCGTTCTACAATATATTCAGCAAGACAGAATGGACGAACTGAATACTCTGCTTGCCGGAGGTGAAGATGTTTATATCCGTATAGGGCTTAGCAGATTGTACGAAGATGAAAGCGGTAAACAGGGGTACTGGATGCAGGCCAACGGAATATACTGTTTTCCGGGATGTTTTTGTTTTACTTTGTGATTGCTAGGCTTTTTTTATCCAAATGATTCGTGACGCTAAAAACATATTAAAAATTAAACTGATTCCCAGTGCTATTCGCATATAAAGTGATGATTTGAACGTTGTTGGTTTGTTCTGTATTTCAATCTTATTTTCACCATGCAAATCAGTAATATCAATATCAAAAAATATTTTATGACCCATCCCGCCATTTATCTCAATTTTCCACTTTCCATTTTTATTCGGCAGGAATGAAAATTGCCCAAGTTTATCCGTTCTGCCGTTTTGATATTCAATTTCAGAGTCCTCTGGAGAAAATATTAAAACTTCTCCGTATGAGATAGGCTCTCCTGATGAAAATACTGTTTTAAAAGTTATAGTCTTAGAGGCTTCGAGGAGTTCATAAGAAACTCCATGTGCCCAAACTGTACTACAATAAAGGATGATGCCGACCGTAATTAATATTACGGTCGGTGTTTTTTTTGGCGCTGTCATTTATTTAACTTCGAAAACTAGAACTGCACGTAATACATTGCTGTCATAGTCGGCTGTTGGTTTATCTATTTTATGCTGAACACGGACCATCCAGACTCCCGGGTGAGAGATTGTAACCTTAGCAAGTCCTTCTCCGTAAGGTTCGGTAAAATAGGCGTAGGTGTTAGGATTAAGTGAGAATCCATCATAAGAGGCAAGAACATTTTCTACGGAAATAGGCTTTCCTTTGAAAAGAGTTTTGAAAACTATTTCGTCACCAACTTTAGCTTGTGTAGGGTCGGAAAGCGGAACTACTTCTAGTTTATGCCCGACCGTTTTGCTGAAATTACCATCAGGTTTTCCAACTGTTACTAATGCCTTGCTGAACTTTTCATATTTACCACTGCGAATAACTCCCTTCAGACCTTTCTTTGACTGCTGTTTCCAGCCTTGAGTAGTTTGTGTCCAGATCATCCCTTTTCTATGTCCTGCGATAATTGCCGTTCCTTCTGATGAGGGGATGCATTGTCCACTTAATGACATCAGCATTTTATCTTCTTCAAGTGTTAGTTTTTGGGTTTTATCCTTGAAAATGAAATTGGCTTCAACCTTGTCCATAGGTTCCATTTCTTCACTGATCATAAAGGCGTGGGCTGAAATAATTCTGAATGGAAGTACACTGTTTACCTCAGTGGTCAGTTGCACTGGTTTAATTATGAATTCGTGTGCAAAAGCAGAACTTGCAGACAGCAATGTTAGAATAACAAGAAGAGAAAAAGTAGCTGAGTTCGAAATTTTCATAAAACACCTCTGGTTAATAATTTTTAAAAAATATAGCATGAGTGCTATCTATTTAGAATAGATATGTCAATACTACGTTTTAATTTTAAAATAACGTATGTGGTAGGGCGGGCTAGTTTTGATTTTTCCATAAAAAAGCCCTTCGTCCATAAAATGGGCGAAGGGCTAATAGGTTATCTTAGCTGAATTGTTTTAGTAAATAGGCTAATCTAACGTCTGTCGATACCTCTTAAGTCCTACAGCTAGGACTATCATCCAGAAAATAATGATAGGCCACAGGTGGTGTGTAGATTCAGCCCAGCCGCTTCCCTTTAGTAGAACTCCTCGTACTAACCGCAGGTAATGCGTCAGCGGTAGAACTGATCCTATTGTTTGTGCCCATTGTGGCATTCCGCGAAATGGAAACATGAATCCTGACAGCAGTAGTGATGGCAGAAAAAAGAATATGGACATCTGCACGGCTTGAAGCTGATTCTTGGCAACAGTTGAAATTGTTACCCCCACGGTCAAATTCGCGGCAATAAATATTGATGAGTATAGAAAGATGATCACCGGATTGCCGTTAATCGGTACGTGAAACAGAAAGATCGAAGCCAACATAATCAGCATCACCTGAATGTAGCCGACCATCACATAGGGGATGATTTTCCCGAGCATTACCTCAAGCGGGCGTACTGGCGTGGTCAGTAAATTTTCCATAGTTCCGCGTTCGCGCTCTCTGGTGATTGCAAGTGACGTAATCATTGAAAGCGTCAGGGTGAGGATTACTCCCATTAACCCCGGCACTATATTGTATTGGCTGATAGCTTCGGGGTTGTAGTCCGCATGAACTCGCACATCTACCGGAGATTTTTCCGGGAGCAAATAACTGAGCGATCCTTTCAAATTCCGTCGCAATGCACGGTCCACTATTTCGCGCATGGAATTTACGGCATTGCCTGTTGCCATTGGGTCAGTCGCATCAGCTTCAATTAGTAAAACAGGGCGTTCTCCACGTTCAATTTTCTGTCCGAACTGTTCCGGAATCGTCAGCACGAACTGCACATCACCAAGTTCAAGCAACCTGTTGGCTTCAGCTCGTGAACTAATGAATCTGTCCACATCAAAATATGTACTGGCTTGCATGCCGGATACAATCGACCTTGAATATTGACTGTTATCCCCTGACAGAATTGCAAGTGGCAAATGTCTGGGGTCTGAGTTTATTGCGTATCCGAAAAGAATTAGCTGAATTAGCGGTATGCCGATCATCATTGCGAAAGTGAGACGATCCCTGCGCATTTGCACAAATTCTTTGCCCGCCATTGCCATGAATCTTTTAAATGAAAACAGCTTTAGAGCTTTCATGGATTCATCCCCTGCATTAGATCTATGAAGACTTCTTCGAGACTTGTTTCCGATGGGTTAAAACTGTTTTCAGGACTGGCAACTTTACGTATGCCTCGTTCAATAATATTGGAATCTCTGCCGCTGATGTGCAAAGTGTTTCCGAATGCAACAACTTGATCAATACCCTCGGTTGCACGCAATAGGGGCGTCATTTCATTAAGCCGCGGTCCTTTCAAAGTCCATGTATGAAGTCCCGACTGATCAATTAATTCCTCTAACGTTCCTTTTGCCAAAAGCTTGCCGTACGCAATATATGCCAGTCTGTGGCAACGCTCAGCTTCATCCATATAATGTGTGCTGATGAGGGCAGTTATCCCTTGCGCGGCTAGGTTATGAACCTCGTCCCAGAAATCTCTCCGGGCTGAAGGATCAACTCCGGCCGTTGGTTCATCGAGGAGCAAAAGTTTCGGGCTGTGCAGAGTACAACCTGTCAAGGCGAGTCGCTGTTTCCAGCCGCCCGAAAGGCTGTCCGCTAATTGGTTTGTGAATCTGCCTAGACCCATGCGTTCTATCGCGTCCGCAATTAGCTTTTTGCGGTTAGGCAATTGATAAGCACGAGCTAGGAAATCCAGATTTTCCTGTACGGTCAGATCTCCGTAGAGGCTGAATTTTTGCGCCATGTAGCCTACTTGCGGCTTGATTTGATCAGACTCGGTAATTATGTTGTGACCAAGACAGGTTCCAGATCCGGCGTCAGGGTGTAGAAGTCCGCAAAGCATGCGGATAAATGTGGTTTTTCCTGATCCATTTGGACCGAGAAAACCATATATCTCACCCTTTTTGACTTTCATATCCAGTCCGTCAACAACCGTGCGCTTACCAAATATCTTTGTCACGCCTTTGACGTCTATGACAGTTTGATCATTCATTCTTGCCTCGGAAGAAAGTCTTAACTGTTTCGATTAAGCTGGTTTTACCATTAAAATATTTTGCATCGCGGCTGATATCTACAGGCTGGCCGGGTTTAAGGAGCAAGGCTTCACTTAGCGAAGGGTAAGCTTCAATCATGAAAACAAGTTTCGCTCTGCTTTCGCTGGAATAAATAACAGGCGGAGTATATTCGGCTTCCGGCGCAATGTATGTAACCTTTACTTTTACTGGCTCTTTTATTCCGTCATAGTTTAGGAGCAGTTCTTCACCAACGGAGAATCCTCCTACGATTGGTTCGGGCACATAAAATATAACTTTGCGATTCTCGGGTGGTAAAATTGATAGAATCGGTTTGCCTGCCGGAACCCATTCGCCTTTATATCTAATGGTATCGAAGACCAAACCTGTGCGCGGCGCATTCTGTTCCTTCTGATTGTAATTCCAACGGGCTTGCTCTAGGCGTGCCTTTGCCGCTTCTACGGCTGATTCCGCGGCCTTGATTTCATCGGATCTTGAACCGAGGGTCGCGGTAGTAAGCTCGGATGAAGTTTGCCTCACCTGTTGAGTGGCTTGTTGATAATCAGATCTTGCTTTGTCGCGTTCCTCTTCTGAAATGGTGCGAGATTTGTACAGATTTGCCCTGCGCTTATAGTCTATTGCCGCCAGTGATTCAGCCGACTTCGCTTTTCTGAGCCGAGCTTTAATGGAAGCAATTTCAGAAGGCCTGCGCCCTTTACGTTTGTCCGCAAGGTCGTTGAGGGCCTTATCCATATTTTCGGACGCTTCGCTCACTCCCGCTTTTTCAAATTCTCTTTCGAGAGTGAACAGCGGATGCCCTTCGATTATTTGCTGACCCTTCTTGACTTTTATCTCGTCGAGTTGGCCGCCGAGAGGGGAGGATACGTAGACAAATTCACCTTCAACATAACCTTGCCAAAGGAAGTTTTCTTGATCCGTGCACGAGAACAGCAGGAAGCATAACGATATCAGCAATATGGTTTTATGAATGCGAATGTCTGGGATATTCATATTACACGTCCTCGTTATTTTTTCTGAACTTAACAGCGTCTTCAAAAAGCATTAAGTTTTGTTTTACTTGTGGTCTCGGGTCGAATTCGCCATCAGAAATATGGAATATAAATGAAGGCGGTACTACCGTTCCGAGAAGCATGAAGACAATATCTTCCGGTTTAACATCAGTTCGTAGTTCGCCAGACTTTTGTCCTTCTTCGGCAATCGAAGCTGCGGCCTGCCGATACTCATTCATAACAGCAAGGAATGCTTTGCGTCTAAGCGACTTTTTCCCAGAGATTTTGTCAGAAAACATGAGCCGTGGAATACCGGGATATTTGTAAAGTAGATCTGCATGTCTGAGCGCAAGATTCTTTAGAGTTGCCATAGGACTTTTTTCTTCTTTGGCAGCAAGGGTTGCGTTTTCAATCAACTTGTCACGCACAAGGTCGCGCAAACCGTCAAAAACCTCATCTTTGTTGCGGTAGTGACGATAAAGGGCGGAAGGGACAATGCTGCATGCCTTCGCAACGCTCTCCATTGTTATGAACGAGACACCTTTTTCTGCAAGTTTAAGTGCAGCTTCGGCGATCTGTTCGCGACGCGATTGTCTATCCATTCGTTTACTCAAAGTGTGCTCCTATTATGTGAAAGTGAATTCACTTTAACAAGCGTCGTTAGATTAAGTCAAATGATATGTGAATTTAAATTCACAATGGTCGTCTAATTTAATTTCGGTGTTTGCGCATAATTAGTCACACTTTCAAAGTTTATATAATCTGAGAAGAAATTAACTGGTTTGCAATGTGTTTGCGAGAGTAAGCCTTAGGCGACATGTTAATGGTTGAAGTTGTCGTCCTTAGGTGTTGCGAGGATATTATTAAGCATATATTAAAGTATGCAGCTCGAACGAACTTCTTAAAATCACGGGTGAATAGTGAATCTATATTTCCGCGAACCTATGAACGGGTTTACTCATTTTATAGGCTTTTGCCTCGCCATTGTAGGGCTTGTGCTGCTTCTTGGTAAATCACTACATCCATTTAATATGATGCATGTGGTGACTTTTTCTGTGTTTGGCGGCGGAATGATTCTTTTATATCTGGCCAGCACTCTTTACCACTGGCTTCCGTTGTCCGAGAAAGGGCAGGCGTATATGCGTAAAGTGGATCACAGCATGATATTCATATATATAGCTGCGACCTATACTCCCATTTGTCTTGTGGGGTTGAAAGGGACGTGGGGTTGGTCCTTATTTATATGTATATGGGCCATGGCTGCGGGCGGCATTATCACTAAGTTGTTTTGGATGCATGCACCGCGCTGGCTTTCTACTGGTTTTTATCTCGCCATGGGCTGGCTTGCGATTGTCGGAATATGGCCGCTTATGCAAGCTTTGCAGACTGGAGCGCTACTTTGGCTTGTTGCGGGAGGCGTTTTCTACTCAATTGGGGCAATTATTTATGCTTTAAAACGTCCAAACTTGCGTTCTCATGTCCTAAATTTCCATGAAATATTCCATATTTCCGTTGTTTTGGGTAGTTTGTGCCATTTTTGGGTGATGTATAAATATATTTCTGTCATGAGCTAATGTCTTGTTTGAATATTAGATAGCTGTCCTTAAGTGTCCAATTTAATTGTACTATACTTCATAATGCGCTTCTGTTTAGGCCTTCGTTTCTCTCAAATATTCTCTGTTTTCCACTTTATTTAAAAAAAGTAGTCCTCCCGGACCTGAATCGGCTGATTCGGGTCCGGGTATTTTTATATTCTATGTCTTGTAGGGGGGAGGAACAAATACAACTCCCCTTTCAGGAGGATTAGAGTCTATGACAATTGAGCCGGTTTTTTTAGAAGATGAACAATTGGAATCGGAGAGGATTAAAAAAGAACATCACAGATTAACTGAGCAGTTTCTGGCTGATGTGAAAACAACTTTTGGTTCTCCACATGGAAAAAGAGTGTTCACCTTTTTACTTGAACAGGGAGGAGTAAACGCAACTCTTTATTCTAAAGAGGCAGACATTTATCGAAATGTAGCTGTTCACGATTTTGTGGTTGAAAATATTCTTGCGCCGGTTGTTACGGCGGATGAGGAAATCTACCTATCTATTATTCGTGATCGTGCTCAAAACTTGAGGAATGAGGAGGAGAAGAGAAATGAGTGATTCTGTTGCACCGGATGAGGTGCAAACTGAAGTAGCTGCAACTGGTGGAGAGAGTCAAAGTGGCGAAGGTCAAAGCAACGAGGGCCAAAGTAACGAAGGTAACAGTGGTAATGGGGAAACTTTTTTCGGGGATAATTTTAATCCGAACAAAGCTAGCCAAAATACGCAAGGGGCGAATGAAAATCCTGCCGAGAGATCGGCTAACGGTGCGCAGCAGGAGCAGGGGAAAGCTCAGCCCTCAATTGATCCTGCTGACTATAAAATTAATTATGGAGAAGGGGCGAATGTTCAGCCTTATATTGACAAACAGTTCAGGGATTTTGCGAGAGAAAATGGCGTTTCCGGCGAAATGGCTCAAAAATTGGTGGACTTCAACGGTCAGCTTGAAGTTGCGAGAGGTCAAGACCAAAAGTTACAAGCTGGCAAGTGGCGTGAAGAAACAAAGTCTCTCCCTGGTTGGCAGGGTGCGTCGTACAACAAAAACATGGGTATCGCGAATAATGCGCTTCAGGCTTTTGCGTCCCCTGAACTTGTAAATATGATTGTGGAAGCCGGCTATCAGAATCATCCCGAAATTATCAAAGCTTTTCACGGCATCGGGGTGAAAATGTCCGAAGATAGCTATGTTGATAACAAAGGTCCGAGCGGACGTAAAAAAACAATGGGCGAGATTCTTTATCCGAATCAGCCTGTTTAGATTCACGGATAATCGTTCATAGAGGACGATTGAATATATATTTTGAACGCTTAAAGCGTCCTTAAAATAGAGCTTCCAGATAGCCTAATTTCAAGGAGATTTTTTATGGGAACTATTGGTGGAAACGCACTTACTCTTGCAGATTGGTCCAGCCGTCTTGGCGCTGGTGGCGAAGCTACTTCTATTGTTGAAGCTCTTTCACAGACAAATGAAGTCCTCGTAGACGCCGCATGGGTCGAGGGTAACCTTCCGACTGGTCACAGAACCACTGTCCGTACGGATTTACCAACTGTCAGTTGGCGTAAACTTAACTACGGTATCAAGCCGAGTAAGTCCCGCACCAAACAGATTGATGATAGCTGTGGTATGCTTGAGTCTTACGCTGAAATCGATAAAGCGCTGTCTGATCTCAATGGTGATTCCTCTACTTTCCGTACCTCAGAAGAACGTGCGTTCCTCGAGGCTATGAATAAGGAATTTGCAGATACATTCGTTTATGGTGATACAGCACTTGAGCCTGAAAAATACTTGGGATTGTCTGCACGTTTTGGCTCCCTTGATCATGAAAACGTTATAAACTTTGGTGGAACAGGCGATAACTGCACATCCATTTGGATCGTTTGCTGGTCTGATCAGACTGTGCATTTCACTTTCCCTAAGGGTAGCGCTGGCGGCCTTTCTCACAAGGATCTTGGTGAGGTCACTCTCGAAGATGCTAACGGTGGTAAATATCAGGGCCTTCGTACCCATTTCAAATGGACTCCGGGTCTTGTTGTCCGCGATTGGCGTTATGTCATGCGCATTGCTTCTATCGACACCACAAACTTCGGAACAGAATCTCTGCGCCATGCTTTAATTGAAGCTATGAACAAGATTCCTAATACCAACATGGGTAAGACCGTAATTTACTGTAACCAGACCGTAAAAACTCAGCTCGATATTGAAGCATCAGACAAGAACAATGTCATGCTTAAAACTGAAAACTGGGAAGGCAAGCCTGTAACAACATTCTGGGGCTGTCCGATTCGTAGAGTTGATTCAATTCTTAACACTGAGTCTGCAGTAATTGCATAATTGGTTGGGTTTCTGATTTTTAACTGATAAAATTGAAAGGATAATTATATGTATTTGGATAAAGAACTTTGTTTTTGTGAAGAGCAGGCCGTAACTGGAAACGCTGTTTCTCAGAATGTTATCAATGTTGGCGAAGATTGCGGAAGTGGCAACGGCATTAAATTAAAAGTGTTCGTGGATACTGAAGACTTCGCAGGTCTGACGGATCTTAGGATAGCATTACAGGCATCTGAAACTGATACCTTCGGTCTTTTTGATACCGTATTCGAATCCGGCGCAATCCCCGTTGTTGATCTTGTGAAAGGATACAGCTTTCCGTTGCCATCCCTCCCTGTGAAACATAAAGGATTTGTAAGATTGTCCTTCACCGTTGGCGGAAGTGATGCAACTGCTGGTAAAGTCAGCGGTTATCTCATCATGGACGACCAGACGAACGTATAACTTAAAGAGATTATTTTGAAATATATCTGTGAAAAGAATTGTTTTGTAAGGAATCCGCAGGGCGTATTTCAGCGGTTTAATGTCGGAGATGAAGTTGAATATGGAGACGGTGTAAAAGTATCAGACCATTTCAAACGGGAAGACGGGGGCGATAGCTCTAATGAAGATGGCTCTGATAAAAAAGGGTCAAAAAGTGAAAGAGAAGAATTGAAAGGAAAGCTTAATAAACTCGGAGTGACCTTCTCTCCGAAAGACAGCTTGCCCAAATTGCGTACCCTTCTTAAGGAGGCATGTGCAGATTAAATTATAAACATAACTCATTCTGTAATTCATAATTTGTGGTCGTGACATCCTATTAGCCCCCGGAATTTATTCCGGGGGCTTCTTTTTTTGTTTTTTTAAATATTTATTTTAGCCGGACCTGACTCGGCTGTTTCGGGTCCGGCTTAACCGCTATCCTGAATGTATTAAGCAATGGTTAGTCTCTATTAACATGGGAAAGGTTCGTGTTTTTGGTGACTTCCATAAAAAACAGAGAGGTTTTATGAATCGTTCAGGTGAAAGTATGGCAGAAGAAAAAAGTGGTAAAAAGGTGAATTCTGTGTCCGCGCAAGGGGGGATGGGAAAGTCGCGCGAGCCGGAAGTTGACTCTGAGGGCGGTCCTAATAATGAGTTGAACGCACTGAGAAATGCGGCTACTCGTAGTACTACAGGGCAGGATGGTTCTAAGGGTAAGCCTGATCCTAAGAAAAATACATATGGAACTTCCCACATAGATGATTACCATAAGCAGGTTAATGATCATCTGTTACAGAATGGAACAAAGCCTTCAGATATAGCTTATAATTTTGAAGGTAAGCCCATTGTTACATATGATGCAATGGGCAACCCCGTTGCAATACCGCCGGGGAAGGATGCTGACGTTGTGAAAAGGCTTGGAGAGATACACGCAAAGAGAGAGCAAAATAAAGCGGACGGTGTTTTCTTTAAAATGTTTTCAGGAATGAGCGATGCTACCGCCTCAATTGCAGCAGGCCTTGATGGTGCGATGGATAAAAGCATTGAAGGCATCGGGAAGGCTGTGGTTGAAGGTGGTAAGGCGGCTGGTGAAGCTGTTGGGAAGACTGTTGATGAATTTAAGAATAATGAAGAGTTGCAGACGTATACGGGTATAGCTCTTGGGGCAGGAGGATTGCCTATTGCTATGGCTTCTGGGGTAGCGGTGGCACCTGCCTTAATTCGAACAGGGACAGCCGTAAGTGGTATTGTCGAGAATGCAGCTCAAGGAGTAGCCAGTAGAATTGCAACTAGCCCTAGCACAGTAAAAAATCTTAAAAGAGGCTATGATTTTGTGTCGGCATTTAACCCCGGAGAACTTCCCCCGGTTAGTTGGGCAGGAGCTCTAGGGACAGCAATTGCTAATAGGGATAGAATTCGTGAAACGGGTGAAGTTATTCGTAAACAGTTAAAGCCACACTTAGGAGATATTGTACATGAAAGGACTGCTAAGGATAATAGATAGAATGTGTGAGTTTTTTGAACAATGGGATAAATTAATTAGTAGAGTGATGTACATTGCTACTGGAATTCTCTTTATCCTTTGGAGTATGCCATTTTTGGATTCGGCAGATCCATTCTTTAGAATTGCAAGTTTAAATATGATTGCTCGCTGGGGAATGACAGTCTTTGGTTGTATTAGCATTGCGTATGGATTGTTTAAGAAGGATTTTATAAGAGAAAACAGTCAAGGGATGATATGTCCTCTATGCGAAAAGACCTTTTCTTTCGGTATCTTACGAATTCTTAAAAGTCTAGTTTGTCCAGAATGCAAAATCGAATTAGAACCCCTTGAAGGATTCTATGATCGGTACCCTGAATTAAAAGAACTAGAAGAAGATCTTCCAGATGAGATAGAAGATATTAAGTAATATAATCAGCCCCGACTTCGGTCGGGGCATTTTTTTTGCCTTTTTCCACATTTTTTTCCAGCCCGGACCTGACTCGGCTGTTTCGGGTCCGGCTTAACCGCTATCCTGAATGTATTAAGCAATGGCTAGTCTCTATTAACATGGGAAAGGTTCGTGTTTTTGGTGTCTTCCAGAAAACTAAGAGAGGTTTTATGAGTCATTTAGGTGAAAGTAAGGCGGAAGAAAAAAGTGGTAAAAATGTGAATTCTGTGTCCATGCAAGGGGGGATGGGAAAGTCGCGCGAGCCGGAAGTTGACTCTGCGGACGTTTCTAATAATGAGTTGAACGCACTGAGAAATGCGGCTACTCGTAGTACTACTGGGCAGGATGATTTTAAGGGTAAGCCTGTAGCTACCAGCACGGGTAGACCTAATAATAGCACTGCTGAGGGTGAAAACCTAACCTCTTTTGATGTAACTCCACCAGAGATAGCTCTTAATGGCGAAGGTCAGCCTATTATGATGTGTTCTCAAAAGGGGACCATGGTACCAGTTTCCCCGGGGGAACAAGCCGCAGCCATTAGAAGAGCTTCAGAGAGGGATGCGAAGAGGCTGGCTGATGGTGATGTGGAAGATACATATGGGGCTAGGGTTGCTGTGGCTCTTTCAGGGCTAGGCTTTAAAGGTAGCTTGGGATTTGGAGTGCACTTCATTGATAAAGACCACGCGGTTCTTGTTCGAGAGAGTGAAGGTGGAGTGTCAAATATTATGGGTGCTGGATTAGAGGGATCAATCGTACAATCTAATGCGGAAAAACCAGAGGACTTTGAGGGGGTGAGTAACTATGCGGGAGTATCTGTTTCACCTACTTTAAAGGGGGTCTCCATCGGATTAACTAAAAGTTCTAATGGTAAAGCTCATTCAACAGCACTTACTTTTGGGGGATCAGTCAAGACTAAACTTATACAGCCTTTTGAAACAACTGCAGGAAGGACTTCTTCCACAGTTGAAGGAGTATTTGATCCAACCCCTGAGGTTCTTGAGAAGATTTATAGTTGGTTTGATTAAGTAAAATTTATTTTGTAAAGTATGTAAATTTATAAGCTAGTTGAAGGGGAGCGGTTGGAATATTGATATCCGTTAACTTTTATCTATGAAGCGGAGGAAGATGACATTTTTTAAAGTTAAATCTTATTTTTTGTTTTATGGTTTTTTAATATGGTTAATTGTTTTTTTTATCTTTGCAACCTATGGATACTATTGGGGTTATCTGGTGATTGCAGGGTCTGTAGCTGTGTCCGTATACATGGTGCGGTTTGAGTATCTGCTTAACTCAGTCAAAGAAGATAGGATTGTTATTAACTATGCGCATATTGCTATCCACATCTTATTTAAAGAGATTAAAGACGTTAAGTTTTTGGACATGGGGAAAATTAGTTTACTCGGTGATATAGATCAATTCTCAATTAGAACTAAGAAAAATAAATATTATGAAGTATTTTTCTCTGTTTCGAGCGGCGATTTCGAAAAGATTCAAGAGGGCGTAGCAAAGGCGCAATTGCAGATGGGGGCCTCGAATACTCCTGAGTAATCTAAAACGATAAACCGAAATCAATTAAAACAAACTAATTTTATCAGCCCCGACTTTGGTCGGGGCCTTTTTTTGCCTTTTTCCACATTTTTTTCCAGCCCGGACCTGACTCGGCTGTTTCGGGTCCGGCTTGTCGCTTATCCTAACTTTGTATTGGGTTTGTTTTTAAACCTTAACCAAAACAAAGAAAGGAGATTTTTGTGGCAATTTCAGAAGTTAAAATTTGTAATCTAGCTCTTAGAAAACTTGGTGCTAGGCTCATAGAATCGCTTAGTGACAGCTCTCAGGAGGCTGTTACCTGCAACTTATTTTATGAACAGGTTCGGGACGCAGTCCTTCGAGATCACCCTTGGAATTTCGCAGCACGTCGGGCCAGATTAGCTAAACTTGTCGAGGGTCCAGCTTTTGGCTTTTTATTTCAATATCAGGTCCCAGTTGACTGCTTGCACTTGCGTCAACTGAATAGCCCTGATGATGAATTCGTGGTTGAAGGCGATAAGATCCTCACCAATTTTGATGGTGCGTCAGTCGTTTATACCTGCCGAGTTACTAATCCAGTGCTCTTTGATTCCTCTTTTATCATGGCATTATCCGCACGCCTTGCGGCTGAAATGGCTGATGACATTACGGGATCTGCCTCCAGAGCTAGAGAAATGTGGACGCTATACCTGAATGCTATGCAGTCAGCCAGATTGGCAGATTCATCAGAAGGACGCGAGGACGAGGTCTTGAATGATCCGTGGCTCGAGGCCCGTGGTATTTATGGCGCTGACTCACCTGTCTGGGGGGCATAATTATGTCCGTTTCATTAATCATGACCAATTTCAGCGCGGGGGAACTTTCCCCGCGTCTTGGTGGTCGCGTTGATCTCGCGAAATATTCAAATGGGCTGGCTGCTCTGGAAAACATGTACACGCATCCCCACGGCGGTGCATCGCGTCGAACTGGATTCCGCTTCATCCGCGAAGTCCTCGGGCGTGATCTTTTACTTGGTGATTGTTTTACCTCTGCAGACGATTGGGGCGTTGGGTCCGGTTGGTCGGTTTTAGACTCTACCGCACCGTGTAATGGTGCTCAGGTCGTTGAGTCTATTCTCAGCCGCGATCTGAGTCTGATTGAAGGTAAAACGTATGAAATCGGTTTCACCGTATCAAACTTCCAATCCGGATCGGTCCATATCGTTGCAGCTGGGGGCGGGGTAAGCGAGTCTGCGATTGCGGACGGAAAGTTCATTTCACGTCTAGAAGCTGGAAGTTCTGGGGCGATTGCAATAAGTGCAGATGCCGATTTTATTGGTCAAATAGATTCAGTTTCCGTGCGTGAGGTTGCCCCTAAAACACGGCTTATTCCTTTTGAATTCTCAACTGAGCAGGCTTACGTCCTTGAATTTACCGATAAAAATATTCGGATCTATAAGGATGGCGGCATTGTTGTGGATGCTGAAGGTGATCCGGTAGAAGTTCCAACTTCATATCTTGGGAGTGATATAGATAGGCTGAGATTCACCCAATCCGCTGACGTTATGTATTTGGTACATCCCGAGGTCCAGCCGTATAAATTGTCCAGAACCTCTCATGTGGATTGGGCCATGGATATTGTAGGTTTTTCGTCACCTCCTTCCGAGTGGAATAGTGATAAGGGTTACCCTTCCTGTGTAACCTTTTTTGAGGAGCGCCTTTGCTTTGCCGCAAGCCCTTCAAATCCGCAAACAGTGTGGATGAGCAAAAGCGGTTCATATGAGGACTTCGGAGTTTCATCTCCTGTGGTGGATGATGATGCTTGTACTTACACGCTCTCTGCAGATCAGGTTAATGCCATCCGCTGGATGGTCAGTTCTAAAAAACTTATAATGGGTACCTCCGGCGGTGAATGGTGGCTTTCCGGCGGCGGTAGTTCAGATTCTGTAACACCAAATTCTGTAATGGTGCGGCGTGAGACAACCCATGGTTCCGCGCCGATACCGCCAGTTGTTGTCGGGGGAATTATGATTTTCCTTCAGCGCGAGGGCAGAACCATTCGCGAGCTGTCTTATTCGTTTGAGGCAGATGGTTATGTGGCGCCCGATTTAACTATTTTGGCAGAGCATCTTACTCGGTCAAATTCCATCACAGAATGGGCATACCAGCAGTCACCAGATTCCGTAATTTGGATGGTTCGGGATGATGGTGTGCTCGTGGGACTTACTTACCAGCGTGAACATGAGGTTGTCGGATATCATCGACATAGTACGGACGGGCAATTCCGCTCTGTTTGCGTAATTCCCGGGACTAATCAGGAAGAGGTTTGGGTCGTCGTTGCCCGTGAAGTTGAAGGCGTTAACCGTAATTACATTGAGCGACTCGAAGAGCAGTTTGACGGTGAAGATTCTGTTGGAGCGTTCTATGTGGATTCAGGCCTTAGCTACAATCAGGATGTAGCTGATACTGTGTTCACGGGGCTTGACCATCTTGAAGGTAAGAAAGTTTCGGTTCTTGCTGATGGAGCCGTGCGCCCTGAAGTTGTGGTTGAGAACGGAAGCATCACGTTAGCATCCCCCGCGTCAGTGGTGCATGCTGGGCTTCCTTTTATCTCAAACCTTAAAACTTTACGCTTAGAAGGCGGAGCAATGGCGGGAACAGCTCAAGGGCGCATGAAAAGAATTTCGCATGTAACGGTACGCCTTTTCCAATCTCTAGGACTACAGGTTGGTTATGATGAGGATCATCTGGAGCGCGCCCCTTTCCGTACCTCTGCCGACAAAGTTGGGGGACCTCCTTCGCTATTTAGCGGAGATTATGAGGTGAAATTTAATCGTGGATATGATCGCGATGGTCAGATTTACATCAGGCAGGATCAGCCGCTCCCGCTCACCGTACTTGCGCTTATTCCCGAAGTGACGGTCTATTCATGAGCAAATTAGGTAAAACCACAAAGGTAGTTTTGGGAGTGCCGACAGCTGAACATATTGAGCTTGTAGCGAGCAGAGCTAGGCTGTGCGACCGCGAAGACATGGAAGGTCTAAGGCCACATAGTTCTATCATGAATGTCATCATGGGGGACGTAAAACTGTCGAGGTTAGTTTATGCGCTTTACCTTGATGGCGTTCCGCATGCCGTTTTGGGGGTGATTCCCGGAAGGATCGAAGGAGTAGGAATTCCATGGTTGGTGGGAACTAGTGATGTAGATGAAAATCCACTTCCATTTGCAAGGATTTCATTGTCGGTGCTTGAATTAATGCAAAGTGATTTTCCAACTTTTGAAACATTTGTTTGTGCTAGAAACAGAACTAGCACGCTCTGGCATCGTTGGTGCGGGTTTAAGTTTGAACCTGAAAAAATAAAACTTGGGCGCGATTATTATTACCGTGCGATCAGAAGGCTTGGAACAAAAATAAAAAAGAGAGAGGGAATATAATGGCAACAGGTGCAATGTTAGCAGTGGGCTCTATGGCGGCTTCAGTCGTTGGTAGTGCAATGAGTAGTGGAGGCGGAGGTAGTGCGGGGACTGTCGTTCAGGCTGCCGGCTCCGCTATGGGCTCTGCTAGTGGCGGAGGTTTTAGTGTCAGTTCTGGAATAGGCATGATGACCGATTTCGGTAAATCTGTTTTTAGTAGTGGAAGTGAGCAAAGTGAAGCCGCATATAATTCACAAATGTCAGATTTGCGAAGCCTGAATGAACTGCAGGGCGGGGTTTATAATCGCGACACCAGCTACAAGGAAGCTCAGCTTGTGCGACAGGACGCTGATATAAAGTTGGCGGCTTTGCGCAGGGAGCTTTACCGCAGAGAACATTCTCTCGGAGGTTACAAAGGAGTGCGTCTGGATTCCGGCTCCATTGTGGATGTTAAGGAAGACACAATCCGTCAGGCAAATCATGATGCTGAAGTTGTAAAATATCAGGCTGATATTGCGGCAGGCAGGTATGAATCCCAAGGTGATATGTCTTTGTGGTCCACGGCAACTAGCCTTGCTCTCGATAAAAATGATTCCGATCATGAATATGATAATGAAGCGAATAGTCGAACTCAGTCTCTAATCGATGATGCTGAAACTAATCTGACCAGCCTGATTAGTTAATAGTTTTATATTTTACACATTGATAAATATAATCCGAATAAATTCTTCATGAATTTATTCGGATTTTTTTTGTAGCCCGGACCTGACTCGGCTGTTTCAGGTCCGGGCTACGAAGTAGCCTATAAATATATGGCGACGGTTTTTTAGTGATAACTTTTTTAAGGAGAAATTTATGACAGTGGTTTCAAGTAGCAATAACATTACCTTTGCGGGGGATGGCGTACAAATTCTATTCGATTTCAATTTTAAGATTTTCAGAGAAGATGATCTAGCGGCTGTTGTTCGTGACAGTTTGGGAGTCGAAAAACAGTTGGTAGCGGGAACTGATTTTAAGTTGATTTCAGGTCCGGAAATAGAATCCGGCGGCAGAGTCAGCTATCCTCTTTCGGGCGACCCTCTTCAGGTTGGCGAAAGTATCACTTTATACAGGGATATTGCTTATTCTCAAGAACTAGAATTGGTGGATAACGATCCATTTTCTGCCGGTCTTCTCAATGAAGCATTTGATCGAGGTGTTATGCGCGATCAGCAGTTGCAGGAGCAAATTGCCAGATCTTTAAAGTATGACATTTCTACTCCGGCTGAAGAACAGCTAATGCCGCAGGAGTTTATGAACACTGTCATTAGCTCCCGTGATGCGGCCAATATGGCTGAAAGCGGGGCGGCAGCAGCAAAGGCAGAGGCTCAAGTTGCGCAGTCCGCCGCAGAGGTTGCAAGAGCAGGAGCCGAAGCGGCGCAGGTTGCCGCTGAGTATGCAAAAGATCAAGCGGAAGAAATCGCGTGGGGCGAGCTGGATAGTCTTCGTAGCGATACGCCAATTCTTGCAGGACCTGCGGTTGCAACAGAAGGTGAAACTGTTGAGATATCTATCACTGACTATGTTGAAGATTCGTTAATAAATTATGAAATTGACGTTGCGGAATTTGGTTCGGCTCAGCTTGTAGGTTCAGTAATAAGCTGGACCTTGGGATCTGTGGATATTGATACTGCGCATTTCATTAATGTTATTAAACGCAAGCGCGGAGAAATTTATTCAGAAACGGCAGTTCATCAGATCTTGGTGAAAGATGTCTTAGTTAATGATGGACCTACTGTGGTTTTTTCAAACGATTCTAGCGGATGGCCCGGTGCGACTATTGATGACGACGGGATTCATGTTCCTGCTAATTCTGTCGGAGCAATCAATACGCAACAGATTGTCAGCGGTGAAATGGAAATTGAGGTTGCGAGTGGTGAATTTCCAGTGCTTGCGGGCACTACAGATAAGTTGCTTAAGTCTTCATCCGAACTGATTGAAGGGCTTATGTTCTTTGCTGACACTGGTTCAGGTTACTTAGGAGAGGTTACTGCAACAGGTGACCCCATCGTATACTCTGCGGTTATTGACCTACAGGAGGCTCCTACAAAAATGTTCAAGAATCCACTGCAGGGTGAGATTGTGAACGTAAGCAGTGGGAGTTCTACCACAAGTTTTGTATCTTTGGACGAGCTTATTGAAAGTCAGAAGTTTGAATCAAATGCAGGTGACTTTGAGGCGGGAGTTGTGGCCATTGACGAAAGCTCTGTAGTAATTCCGGCAAAGACTGCACCTTTATCCTACCAATATGTAAGTCCTATCTGGATGTGTGGTGACTTGGTTAAGACTGGGGTGACAATCTCACATCTTAATATTTACCTACAGGCAGGTCATGTAAACACAGGGGCGGCAACTGCAAACCTGTTCCTGTGTGAGAAACTGTCTGAAACATCATTTAAGATAGTTGCTAAGACTCCGGCTGCATTGTTTGGTGCAGGTGATAATATAACCCCTCTTGAATCTCCATTTATTACAGAGGAAGGGAAGGAGTATGTTGTTGGCGTTGGTGGTTCTGGTGCAGGTGGATATATTTCATCCGCGCCATCCTCTGCGCACGATGGAGTTGCAGGGTACACTTGTTCAAGTACAAGTGTAGTTGTTGACGCTACCTATACAATGGCAGCATGGGGAACAACGACTATCAACGCCTCTTACTCTTATGAAGAAACACTATACACTGCAGACATAACAGCGGCAGGACTCACAGAAGCCCCTAATTATGCTTCCCGCAAAGTGGACAATCTCTTTTCTTTAGCTGCAGGCGCAATAGGCCAGGTCCTTACAGAACCTGATCATAATTTGCTCCCTTCGAGCTATTCTTTCGACATATCTGGGGACAATATAAAAGTTAATTCCGACAAGGTCGGCATGCCTGAAAATCCAGATATAAAACAAATTGCCATGGCTGTTCATGGCTCTGATGGCTTAATATTTAAAAACGCTAAAATTTACATTCAGGAGACAGTATTATGAATATAAAAAAACATAAAGTAGATCAGCAGTCAGGCGTAGCCGTTCACCGTGAAATTCCTGAAATGCGTCGCACTGAGGATTTTGATGTCAGTAAAATGAGCATTGAA
The DNA here is from genome assembly GCF_000711735.1 of Maridesulfovibrio frigidus DSM 17176. Taxonomy (NCBI): domain Bacteria; kingdom Pseudomonadati; phylum Thermodesulfobacteriota; class Desulfovibrionia; order Desulfovibrionales; family Desulfovibrionaceae; genus Maridesulfovibrio; species Maridesulfovibrio frigidus. The sequence goes on along the minus strand of NZ_JONL01000001.1, from coordinate 291,975 downwards.
ACCCATGGGGCGTGGGGTAGGATTTGTGATACTGGCGGAGCAACTCCCGAAGATTTTAAACACGTTTTTGAATCCATTATGAGTAGTGGTGTTGTTGATGGTATTTTGAAATAGGCGGCGATAAGTGATTACTCTGATGGGGTTGTGATTACTATAATTAACCGGGCGGAGCATTTATTTAAGTGCTCCGCTTTTTTTATGGAAAAAACGGGTTGCCATTCTGCTCGATGAATTATATTTTTCTTTGCCCTATTCAATATTTTGAGGCGAATATAACTTTGCATCGCTTATTTCGGGAAGCCTGACTTAGGAATAATATGACGTCAAAATGGTTTAATAAACATATCAGTAAAGAGCTCGTAGATCTTGAAGAGTCTTCTCTTTTTAGACGGATTCCCGCTGTGGAAAACGGTGCAGATAAAGAACTATTCTTCAATGGACGAAAGTTGCTTAATCTTGCTTCAAACGACTATCTTGGTCTTGCGCGTAGCGAGCAGCTCTGCGAAGCATCAGTTCTAGCAACTCGCGAGTATGGAACTGGTGCGGCTGCCTCTCGTCTAGTTACTGGTAATTTCAAGTTATATGAAGATCTCGAACGTGAATTTGCGGCTTTTAAGGAGCAGGACGATTCAATGCTCTTTTCTTCTGGTTATGCGGCCAATCTTGCTATTTTGGACTCACTTGCCGATCGCCATACGGTTGTTTTTTCCGACAAGCTCAATCATGCCAGCATTATCGATGGCATTAAAATGTCGGGAGCCAAACATGTTCGCTACCGGCATAACGATATTGCTCATTTAAAAAAACGATTGGAATCTTTCGCTAATATTCCTTCAAAAATTTTAATTACCGATACAATATTCAGCATGGACGGCGACCTCGCGCATATCGAGGAAATAGCGCAACTTTGTACGGACTTTGATGTCTTGCTTGTCGTAGATGAAGCCCATGCGGAAGGGGTCTTCGGTGGAGGTAAGGGACTTTGCTTTGAGCGCAAAATTTCAGAGATGGTAGATTTACATATGGGAGCGTTCTCCAAAGCTTTCGGGTCATTGGGCGGTATAGTTGCTGGAAGCTCGGACCTAATTTCTTTCCTTAGAAATAAGGGGCGTTCATTTATATTTTCTACAGCACTTCCTCCTGCAGTTGTCGGCGCAAATTTAGCAGCGTTACGCTTAGTTGTTTCTGACCATTCGCGTGGAGAGAGGGTTCTTGAAATTAGCCGCAATTTAAAAATTTTTCTCGAAAGTGAAGGGTTTGATTGCGGTAATTCTGGTTGCCAGATCATTCCGGTTATTTTGGGTGAGAATTCGTTGGCGTTGAAAGCTCAGGCGTTTTTAGTAGAGGAAGGTATATACGTAGCGGCCATTCGCCCTCCTACCGTCCCTGCGAATACCGCTAGACTTCGGCTTTCTTTGCGCGCTGATTTAACTTCACAGGATTTAGATAAAATTATGCGATCCTTTGTTTCACTTGGAAGGGAGTTTCTGTCGTGAGTTTAATTTTTGTTGGGGGATGGGCAACGGCTAAAGAACAGTATCCCGTTATTTCCGAGTCTGGTAAATTTTTGATTCCTTTCGTTGATTTTAAGCCTGAAGAATTGCCGGAATTAATCAGCGGTGGAGGTAATACTCTTGTGGGCTGGTCTACCGGGGCGCATATTTTACTAAAAGAATGCCGCGCTCATTTTACTAAGTTTGATAATGTCATTTTGATCGGACCATTTTTGTCTTTTACAGAATCTTTTCCGGAAAGAATCCTTCGCAAAATGATATCTGGAATGTCTAAAAATCCCACTCGCGTTCTAGCTTCTTTTCATAAAAATTGCGGCGAAAATAACAAAATTAATTTTTTTGACAGTCAAGTGGGTGCGCTTGTGGAAGGATTGGAGTATCTTATTTCTTCACGCATCGAAATTGAGAATGATATTGCAATCAGTAATTTAATTTTGGTGCATGGAAATGATGATAAAATAGTGCGCCAAACAGCTTTTGAGTCTGTAACAAAAAGTTTCAGCGGCGGACGGATTGTTACATTTAATTCCGGTCATAAACTTTCTGAAGATGAATTATTAAATTTGATTAAGGGGCTTTAAGAGCGTGAAGAACAGGATTCGCCAATGTTTTGGAAAAGCCGCATCCGGCTATGGTGACGCTGCCTCTGTCCAGAGTAAAGTAGCTTATAGGTGTGCTCAAAACACTCTTGAAGGGCTGTACCATAATGTTTTGGACGCAGGGTCCGGCGTCGGCTTTTTATATAGCGAATTAGAAAAAAGAATTTCCTTCGAAAATTATGTTTCATTAGATCTTGTTCATCCAATGCTTATGGAGCAGAAAAAATTAGCAGGGCCGCTTCTGGTTGCTTCAGATGGTGAAAGTCTTCCGTTTAAAGAAGGGCGGTTCGACCTGCTGGTTAGTTCTTCTGCTATGCAATGGTATGCCGACCCACAAAAATCCATTCCTGATAGTTTTAAAATGTTGAAAAAGGGTGGTCGTTTTTCGATCGCAATTTTTGTAAAAGGGACTCTTGGAGAACTTGCAGAGGTGAGTGCCAGAACGGGATTCGGATCAGTTAAAGAATTGCAAAAGGCGGTCTTTTATAGAGATTTGCTTTCATCTATCCCGAATCTAAGAGTGGAATTTACTGATGAGCACCACGAAGTTTACTTTTCTTCTGTTGTAGAATTTTTGAGAAATCATAAAAAAACAGGTGCTGTTGCATCCACTGGTAATATTTCTTGGGGAAAGGAAAGGTATCTACGTTTCCTTGACGAATATGAAAAAACATATGGTGGAGAACAAGGGGTACGCGCTTCGTATGAGGTGTTGTATGCTTCGGGTGAAATGCTATAGTCATGCGCGATGAAGATTAAAGTCTCTTTCTTTTTGACTTTTTTGCTTTGTAGGCAGACTATTCATTAGTTTCTGGGGTTACGAATTTTTAGGAGTTGTATATGCTAGTTGGGGATTGGATGACTGAAGAGGTGATAACCCTCTTCCCCGCTGCGTCGATAAGTGATGCAGCTGAGATGATGAAAGAACGAGGAATTAGACAAATTCCTGTAACTGAGGCCTCTGGTCTTGTTATTGGGATTATATCCGATAGAGATGTTCGGGATGCGATGCCTTCGAAATTTTTGCCGGGAGATAGAGCGTCTGTTGTGGGTGAAGGTCTTAAGGGGCTTAAAGTAAAAGATATAATGACCCATGATCCGTTTATTGTTGATCCGGACACATGTATGGAAGTTGCCGCCAGTATTTTGCTTGATAATAAAATTGGTGGACTGCCCGTTGTAGATGAATTCGGCCTTGTCGGCATTATTACCGAAGTTGATGTCTACAGGTTTTTAACAACGGTCACAGGTGTGAATCGCGGAAGCTCTCAGTTTGCATTTATTCTGGAAGATTCTTCGACAGCTTTACAAGATTTGCTGGATGACTTGTGGGCGAGAGGGATCAGGCTTTCAACCGTTTTTACCTCATACGAAGGTATTGACCATGGACTTAGAAGAGTTTTCATATGGGTCCAAAAACTTGATGATGACTCTATTACCGCCTTAGTCGTGCATCTTAAAAAAGCATACGGATTGAAATATCACGTCCATAAGGGTGAAACTTTCAAAGATTAAGTGATTTATTTACATATTTTTTTAGTAAAGCCGACTTTGGTTTTCGCTGATTTGCCATTAAAATATGCTTTAAACGAAAAAAAAGTTGTCGCATCGAAAATGTCCGGTGCGGCAACTTTTTATTTGGCAATGATAAGTATTGTAAAATTATTGACTGAATTTAACTTTCTTGGCTTCTTCATAAGTTTCAACGGAAATGATGTCGAGCGTAAGCATTGCTGACAATATTCCCATATTCTTATCTTTAGCAAATTTTTCTGCAGCATTAAACTGACTGTCGTCGATTGTCTGTTTGCTGCTTATCCATGCTTTTAAATCAATTGCCGTGCTTGCTGCGGGCTGATTTTTTTTTGGCTGTTTCTCGCTTGGAATGCTCTTTTTGATATTGAGAAGTTCCCTTTTTAGGTCCCGCCTTTTTTTTGCAAGTTCTTTTTGTGCAATAGTCAAGTTGTGCTCTCTTTCAATCAACTTGTTGTTTTTTTTATCAAAACTTGTGGTAATTGATTTGCAAAAAAATACAGTTGCTATTGCAGCAACTAATATGAGGCAGGCGGCTATGATCATGTGTGTACCATTCGTATTTTGTTTATGATGAGAAAAAAACTATTGAGTGTCATCTGAAAGCTCACCGAAGTAAGCTTCCGCATTTTTTATTTCATTTTCAATAGCTGTTATCTCTGCTTTTACGCGGTCCATTGATTTATTCATATGAGCTTCTTTGAGTTCTAAAGCTCTTTCTCTTTGGATCAATTTTGAGTTGCGGCCCGAGTAAACAGAATAAATAATAAAAGCAAAGACTATGATAGATATTAAAACTATGAGCATTTCCATTTGATTATTCCTTTAAAAAATTGTCCATGCAAGACTAGATGATGTGGCTCATAATGACAAGACAAAATCATTGTTGCTACGAGGTGTCTGATTGTGAGTATCTCAGTGTTTAATTTAATAAAAAACACGATTTTGCGTAACAATATATTTAAATTTACTTCGAACTGAGTTATGTTAAATCCACGACGAAATAAAAATGCAATTGGCGTATGGGGTTTTTGATGCAGGATACAGAGTTGTTTGCCGATGATGAACTTCTTTTTACTGGTGAGGATGCCGATGAGGCGTCTGTAAAAAAGCTAGAGCCTTGGCGTGTTTTGATTGTTGATGATGAGCCGGATGTCCACGCTATGACTCGAATGGTTCTTGGGGATTACGCTTTCGAAGGGCGTAGTCTTGATTTTGTGAGTGCTTTTTCCGGGGAAGAAGCTTTAGGTGTTCTTAAGAAGGACTTCAGCATAGCTGTAGTTCTTTTAGATGTTGTTATGGAAACGAGCACTGCTGGTTTGGATGTTGCTCGCAGGATAAGAACTTTTATTAATAACTCACTTGTACGAATTATCCTTAGAACTGGACAACCCGGGATTGCTCCTGAACATAAAGTCATTACGGATCTTGATATCAATGACTATTGGCAGAAGGCAGAGCTTACATCCCAGAGGTTGAATACTTCCATTACAACTGCTCTTCGCTCTTATCGTGATTTGTGCAAGATCGAGCAAAATAGAGTAAGCCTTGCACAGCTTGCAATGTCTGTGGCACATCAAATACGAAATAGAACAATGACAATCACAGGATTCGCAAATCTTGCCTTGCGCAAATTTGAAGTTGATTCAGACGTAGCGCAGTATCTGAACACGATCACCGAAGAGTCTCGTCGGCTGGAAGAGGTGGTGGATAGTGTGTCTGAGTATGCCTCTATTGATAATTGTGATCACTTAAATTCAGAAATTTTTCAGCTTCTTGAAGATGTAGTCAGTGATACTAAGGTTTTTGCTGCAACATTAGGCAAGAAGGTTGATTTTGTTGTGAGCCTTAAGAGGGCTGTTGTGGATTCCAGAGCAGATCTTTTTAAAAAAGTTATTTTAGAATTACTTAAGAATGCTGTTTTCTTCAGCGATGATGTTTCCCCGCAGGTGGAGCTTGCTGTTGAGGTAGATTCTGAGCTCTGCCAGATACGCATTTCGGATAATGGCCCCGGGGTTGATGATATTGATTTACCATATATTTATGATCCCTTTTTTACTAAACGCCCTGAAGCTGTAGGGATGGGGCTGAGCATAGTCCGCAGGGTTGTTGATGGGTATAATTGGACACTAGAAGTTTCACATGGCACCCCCCACGGGGCCGTATTCTCTTTAACAGTACCTATTTGATTTGGCTGTTAAATATTTAAGAGAGGAAATGTATGATTGCTGATGAAGAAACTGATGGAAATGATGAACTTCTTTTTGCCGAAGAGACCACTGATGACAGTAGCTCTTATGTTTGTGATTCAGCTCGCTCCTGGAAAATACTTATAGTTGACGATGAAAAAGATGTGCACAGTACCACTCGCCTTGTTTTGGATGATGTTAGTTTTGAGGGTGGAAAACTGGAATTCATTAGCGCTTACACTGGTGAAGAGGCTCTTGAAATCATGCGTACGCATTCGGACATTGCTGTCATTCTTCTTGATGTTGTTATGGAAACGACTCATGCGGGTTTGGATGTCGCTCGAATTATCCGTGAAGAAATGGGTAATAAGATGGTCCGCATTATTCTCAGAACCGGACAGCCGGGGCAGGCTCCAGAGCGCAAAGTAATCATCGAGTATGATATTAATGATTATAAGCACAAGGGTGAACTGACGGCCCAAAGATTGTTTACATCTGTCTTCTCTGCCTTGCGCTCGTATCGGGATATTACTGTCATTGATCAAAACCGAAAAGGGCTGAAGCACATAATTGAAGCCTCTGGAAATCTTTTTAAGCAGAAATCCATTGAGCACTTGGCACAGGGGGTTTTGACTCAGATTATATCTTTGCTAGGTCTGAGGGACTCAGTTTATATGGAGAGCAGTGGCTTTGCTGTTTCCAGTGCAGCCAAGGGGCCAATGAACATTATTGCGTCAACTGGCAAGTATTCTCAATGCAACACCACTGTTGAAGATTGTCCTGAAATTTCCAGTGAGACGAAAAAGCATTTTGATGAGATTCGAAGTGTCGGTCGCGGCCAGTTTTTTGGTGGTGATTATTTAGGATTTTTGCCTACAAGGCAAAAGGGTTCCCACCTTTTATATGTTGAGGGGTGTGGGCCTGTTCATAATAAGCAGGATGAAGATCTGCTTCGCATTTTTTCCGATAATGTCGGCATCGCGTTTGACAATCTTTATTTGAATCAAGAAATTCTAGATACGCAGAAAGAGATTGTGAGGATGCTTGGAGAGGTTGTAGAAAATCGCTCTAAGGAAACAGCCTGTCACGTTGTGCGAGTCTCAGAAATAACTAGAATTCTTGCGGAAGCTCTTTCTCTCGACTCTGAATATGTGGATGAATTGTATTATGCTTCTCCTATGCATGATGTCGGAAAAATTGGGATTCCAGATTCAATTTTGCTAAAGCCCGGCAAGCTGACTCCTGCAGAATTTGAAATAATGAAAAACCATACGGATATCGGGCATAGCATTCTTGTTGCCAGCAATAGAAAACTGCTCAAAACGGCAGCAATTATTGCGCATCAGCATCATGAGTATTGGAATGGATCTGGTTATCCTAGAGGTCTTAAAGGTGAAGCGATAGACATTGCCGGAAGGATAACTTGCATCACTGATGTCTTTGACGCTCTCTGCTCGCAAAGAGTTTATAAAGACCCTTGGGATGTTGATCGTGCGCTTGAATTTATAAAAAAGAATCGCGGAATTATGTTTGATCCTGCAATTGTGGATGTGTTCTTTGAAAAGCTCGATCTTATTATGGCTGTCCGTTTAGAGTATAAAGACTGATTATATTAGATTATTTTAGATTGTTATAAATTAAAAAAAGCCCGAAATTTCCTTGCATCATTTGCAGGTTATTTCGGGCTTTTTTATTGTGCTGATATTGACGGCAGTTCCGTCATGTAAGTCAGGATTGCTGATCTATACTATTTCTTTTTCCATGAGATTTCTTCACCCGTAGCTAGGCGGCGGATATTTTCTCTATGAGTCCAGAATAGAATCAAAGTGATAGCACAACCTAGGACTACCGCTCCAAAGCTTCCGGTGAATAGCGCCAGAACAGGAAGAGCCACTGCAAGGGTTAATGATCCCATTGAAACATATCCTGATAATAGAATAACTATCACGCAGAAAAGTACGGCCCAAATTGTTGCCGCAGGGGCAATTGCTAAAAAAGCGCCGATTGATGTTGCAACAGCCTTTCCTCCACGCATGTCCAAGAAGATGGAAAAGACATGACCAATTATTGCTGCTAGAGCTACGAGTGATAGGAACACCCAGTTGTGGCTGTATTGTGATGCCATAGCGACAGGGATAAAACCTTTTGCGATATCTAAAATTAGTGCAGCGATTCCGTATTTGAATCCGCAGAGACGGGCTACATTTGTAGCTCCGGTGTTTTTGCTACCTTCATTACGGGGATCAATACCGCAAGAAATTTTTGCAATCAGAAGCCCGAATGGCAGTGATCCGAGAAAATAAGCAAATAGCAACCAGAATATCCAGAGCATGGACAAACTCCTTTAAGTCTTTATGTTAATAGAATTATTCTTCGAGGGCTTCAACGACCCTGAGTTCATTTGTCAGCGGATCAATCTTATTGAACCTGATTTGAAATAGTTGTCCCGGATATAGTTTATCTCCGAGCATTGGCCGTGGAACTCTGACATTAATCTGAATTTCCGGCATAGAAAGCGATGCCAGCTGGCCGCCATCGTCAACAACTGCAGCGGACTGCCATTTCTTTTTGTTTTGAGCAAGGTAGAGAAGTTTCCAATATCTAGGCCTGAACCTTTGGATCTTAATTACAGCTTGCAGTCGCGTTTGAAGCGTGCTGGCCATTTCTTTTAATTCATCACTGTTCCAGCGGGGCAGTTCCTCATGTAAATAGTGGCATAGCTGAGCCATATTTATCAAGTCTGCATATCTTCTGAGTGGAGACGTTATGGGACTGTATCCGCTCACAGCTAGTGTTGCGTGCCTTTTAGGAACTGTCTCCATCTGTGGAGGAGCCATTAGCCTGACACGTCTATAAATTTCGTGCGGCTCAGTGACAATTCCGCTTAAATCAGATGGAATAGCAATATCCTGCGTTCTGTATAGAAGCGGGAAGTTATGCTCTTCAGCGAATCTACCGAGACCTGAGTTCGCCAGAATCATAAATTCACTTATAATCTGGTCAGCCTTTTGAGTGTCTTCTTTGGACGCAAGTTTCACAACCGGCTTTTCAGGCCAGCCTTCAAGGGAAAGGTCCGGTTCCGGTCTACGGATAACCACAGCACCATTTTTTATTCTGCGCTTAATAAGTTTTTCAGACAACTCATAAGCCAGAGTCATTTCATCATCTGTGCCTTCGTCAAGCATTTTTTCAACAGCGATATAGGTGCTGTTATCTGTGATTTTTACCCATCCATTTTTAGGATGAATTGAATCCAGTTCTCCGTTGGAGTCCAGCTCGAAAGTTGTAATCAACGCAGGTCTGATTTCTCCTGCAAATAAACTTAAAGCACCAATGCCCAACTCTTCGGGGAGCATGTGGCTGGTGCCTTCAGGAAGATAAATACTGGTGCCTCTGTCGAATGCGGCTTTGTCCAGTTCTCCTCCAAAATCCCAATCCATGCAGGGGCGAGCAAGAGCAATGGTTAACGTGTAGCCGCCGTCATCATTCTTTACAAGATTGAAAGCGTCATCAATGTCGCGGGTCGTTGCGGCATCAATACTGCGCATGGCAAGCGGGCATGGAGTTGCGGCTTTGCTCTCAACGGACTTAATGATTCTGTCAATTTCTTCGGCATGATCCGCGGCCCAGCTATTGTCTGGAACGTAGTCAGCTTCGTTAAATAGAAAGTTGTGATGCGGATGTATTATTCCCCATCCCTGAGCTAAAAGAAGAGCTAAATGAGGATGGTCTGGAAGTGCTTTTTTTAGACCGATCCACATTTTGTGAGATTTTTCATCATTTGTGCCGGCAATGCGTTCAAGCAGGAACGCTTTCAAGCTCTCGGCAGTGTCTTCAGACATGTCAGGAATTTGATCAGGCCGAATTGTCCCACCGGTTTCACGAGCAGCCCAGACCGCTTTGAAAAGCTCTTGTCCAGCCGTCATGGCTTCTTCGCGTTGCTTTTCTTCAGTTTGTAAAGAAAGTCGCTGTTCAACCTTTTCTTCGGTGTAAATCACAAATTCAGGGGGCTGAAATTTGAAGTGAGTTTTAGCCGCGAGCATCCCTCGTCCCATGGCTGAAATCTGGTCAGCATCAGGGTTTTCCCATAGCAAACCTGCAAACCACGTAAGCGGGGCTTTTTCTACTTCTCCCTGTGCAAGCTCCCAGATATCCATGACATCAAGTCCAGCTTGGAGCTCTCCGCGGTTTTCCTGATGACTTATCATCAGGTCCAGCATTTCCTGGCGCGACGCATCAGGAGAATATTGCGGCCCAACCCATGGTAAAACACGGGCGGCAGGCATTTTCGTTTCGCGCTTATTAATCGTGTAGAGTTTTAGCTTGCCGGCTTGCTCTTCAATTACAAAAGCAAGTTGGGGCTGATTGCCATGCATAAACTCTACAATATTTCCAGGCGCGACATAACGCCCATCCGTAAATAAAGACATTTAATTCCCGAACTCCGCCGCGATATGTGCGGAAAGAGTTAGTGCGTACTTGATTGAAATTTAGTGGATATCTAAAATCCCGGGCACCTCTTACAAGGTGTCCGGGGAGGTTTCGTATCATAATTAGTCTGGTATTGAAAACGGTGCGAACTCTCCATATTGGATAGAAATCACCATTTTGAATCATCCGTTCCTAATGCTTAAAGGAGCGCTGTCCGGTGAAGACCATTGCAACCTGCGGAGAAGCTTCGTTCACAGCCTGAATGATTTCATTATCTCTAATGGAACCACCGGGCTGAGCAATAGCAGTAATGCCGGTTGCCATGCAGATGTCTACGCCGTCGCGGAAAGGGAAGAAACCGTCAGAAACAAGAACAGACCCGATAAGTCCGCCTTTGGCTCTAATAGCTTTTTCTTCAATAATAGCGAGGCTGGCTGCAGCTTCTTTATCTTTCATAGCTTTCAATTTGAGTTCAAAAATAGACATTTTGAATTCTTCAAATGCTAGAAGGTCAGCATACTTAGTGCGCGCTTTAGTCACAGCAAGTTCAACACAACCAACTCTGTCCTGTTCGCCAGTTCCGATAGCGGTGGTTACACCGTTGCGGACGAAAATAACTGAGTTAGAAGTTACGCCTGCTTCAACTGCCCATGCAAATAAGAGATCGTCAGCTTCTTTTTTTGTAGGGGTACGAGCTGTGTAGCTGGTACCGTCTTTTTCAGCTGAAGCGGGAATGAAGTCGTCTGCGCTGAGGATTTTGTTGCGGAAAGAAAACTGTATAACCATGCCGCCGTCCATGAGCGACTTGATGTCGAGGAAAGGCTGCCCGATAAGTTTATCGAGATTCATGATTCCCGGGATCTGGAGAATTCGAAGGTTTTTGCGTTTCTTAAGAACTTCCAGAGTTCCTTCTTCGAAAGCAGGAGCTGCTACAACTTCGAAATATGCGTTGTCGATGACTTCAACAGCTTCCATTGTCAAAGGACGGTTAACAATAATAGCTCCGCCGAAAGCTGCGATGCGGTCAGCCTGAAATGCGTTTTCAAGAGCCTTGCCTACGCCTTCTTCGGACCATGCTGCGCCGCAAGGGTTGTTATGCTTAAGGATAATAGCTGCGGGTTTAGCTGAAAGATATTGTAGGATGTTCAGCGCATTATCAACGTCGGTAAGGTTTGTTTTACCGGGGTGTTTGCCTGCCTGAAGCATGTTTTCTTCGGTTAAAGCTGAGACAAGTCCCTGACCTTCTCCGCGAAATTTAACACCATCAAATTCGAGTCCGCCAGCAACTAGTTCATAAAGAGCTGCGGGCTGATCAGGATTTTCGCCGTAACGAAGTCCTTTGGTTTCACCTTCGATATCCCAGGTTCTTTTTTTGAAAGTTAATTCCTGCTCACCTAAACGGACTGTCATGTCCGCAGGAAAGGGGTCCTGAGAAAGAGTATTGTACATTTTTTTGAGATCGCTCATGGGTATTCTCCTGAATTATTGCCTTGTGGATGAACGCTAATAGCACAGCATCACCCGGTGGGCAATTTTGAATTGCGGTGTTACCCCGCTTTTTGTTAGGCTTGCCCGGCCGGAGGTTTTTTATGAATGTTTATGTTTTTAATAACTTCGGTCACTACTTTATCTGGAGATAATAAATGTCTGAAGGTTATATGGAAAAAGCACTGCTGAAGTTAGCAAGGCAGCTTAACGCTTACGATGAAGCTTCTTTAACTGCGCTATGGAATAAATATGAAGCCACAGTGTCTGAATTCGAGCCCACTAGAAAGTGGGAAGAAGCAGCAGTTGTTTTCGGCATGATACAGGCCGTACGCCTTAAAAACCAGCTTTTCAATTATCATTGGGCAGATTCTTGCGGGCCGGAGGCCATGTCTCCGAGGCCTGATTTTGTTCCTGTAAAAAGCGATGAAGCGCAATTTGAAGGAATAGCTCAGAAGTCTGATTCTAAGTCAGACGGAGAATCAGGGGGCGGGGACGACAAGAAAAGGCGTAAGGTACTTAGCTTCACGTCCCGGAAGGATAGCTAACCCTTTCATTGTATAATAGTAGTAGCGAATGCTTTCTACGTAATCGACACCTTCATATCCACGAGTGTACCCATAGCGGGTCTGTGAATGATATTTGGGCATGGTCAGTAAAGGAAAGATCTGTTTTAAAGATCTCCACGTGTCGGGTGCTTTTCCTAGGTAATCAGAAATATCTATTGCATCGTAGACGTGACCTAGCCCTTGATTGTAGGCCGCAAGAGTGAATAGCCAGCGGTTCCAGCCATCAACATCACGGCTACCTAATTTATTCCATAAAAATCTTAAGTACTTGGCCCCGCCAGTTATAGACTGTTCGGGGTCAAGCCTGCTGGAGATGCCCATGAGTTGGGCCGTGTCTTCGGTTAATTGCATTAATCCTCTGACTCCGGTTTTACTCCGGGCCAGCGGATCAAATCGCGACTCTTGATACATGACAGCTGCTAGGAGCAGTGGGTCAATATTATATTTTTTTGCCGCTTTAAGAATATATTTGCGATAAAATGGAAGTTTTTCTCTTATATCTTTACGCAGAGAGTATAGTTCGTAGAAGTCTGTTTCATCTGGAATAAAACCAAAATACATTTCGCGTTTATCTTCAATTGTTCCGTTGGTCGTGATCTGGTTCCAGAAATCTTCGCTAGTTTCGGACAATCCGCGAATGTCATCACGCCAGTACCAGCGATATTCAAGATCGTCGCCAAAGTTATCTGTTACTCGAAGTCGATGTAAAAAAGGTTGAAGAGGTTTAAATGCTCCGGCCTCAACGAGGTGGAACCTGAAATTTTTATCATCATTTAGCTTAAGAAGCGGAGCCAGATGGGTCGCGTTGCTGCTGGTAATAAGCGTCGGTTTGCAGACAAGATAGCCCGACAGGTCATCAAATATCTTTTGAAGTCCTGAATGTTTAGGCGCAAAAATAGTCTGGTCGCATAGCTCAAATGGAGTTCTAAGTTCAAATCTACGGATATTATGCAGAATAAGTGCAGGGCTTTTTTCGTAAACGGGCCCAGCTTTTATAGGGATAGATGGTTTGAATATACTAGGGTTATAACCGCTTGCTAGCAGCAAGTCGGCGCGGCCTTTCAAAAGAGCTTCGAAGGCTTCTTTATGGGTCGGATATGGAGTTATTTCTAGTTCTATGTTGCTATAATTGCTGAATTCATCTAATATTTCGCGGTCAAATCCTGGACCCCATGGAGAAAGTTTCGGGAAATTTCTTTCAATGTTCACAGCCGCGACTCGAATGGTCTTTGGAAGAGGGAATTCGTGTTTTATTAAATATAAAAATAAAATAGCAGAAAGACACAGTAAGTACGCAACAATATTGAATATATGTTGTGAAAAAAGTGTCAAAGTGCCCTTTGTTGGGCGATTTAATTTACTAAAGTGTATTGACATTATCCTCAATAATTTTTTACGCAAAAAACCCGTCTGCCGTGCAAAATACAATATTTTCTCTTTTTTAGGGAAAAAAAGATGGCGGTAAAACGAATTCGTTTTTATATCTATACGTCAGACGCAGTGTCGCTATCAAGTCATCAAATTGCAGAAAAATCTCGCGGGTCTTTTTTCCGTTAGAGAAAACTGCCCAAGGAGCTACTTAGGAATGTCGAATACGGTAATAGTTGGAACCCAATGGGGCGATGAAGGCAAAGGTAAAATTGTGGACATGCTTGCACAGCAGGCAGGCGCAATTGTTCGTTTTCAGGGTGGAAACAATGCGGGTCATACTCTCGTAGTTGCTGGCGAACAGTGTATCCTTCATCTTATCCCTTCCGGCGTTCTTCATCCCGGTAAGAAGTGTCTCATTGGGAACGGAGTTGTTTTAGACCCCGAAGTTTTCCTTAAAGAGATCGACGGTCTCGACGCTAAGGGCATTGATGTCTCACCTGAGCGCATGACAATCAGTAAAAAAGCACAGATTATCATGTCCTACCACAGAATGATGGACAACTGCAGAGAGTCTGTCAAATCTGATGATAGCAAAATCGGCACAACTGGTCGCGGAATCGGTCCTTGTTACGAGGACAAAATGAATCGTGTCGGTATTCGCGCTGCGGATTTAGCTGATCCTGAACTTCTTCGTACTAAAATCGTTGATGCTCTTCAGGAAAAAAATGTTTTATTTAAAAATCTTTTCAATGTTGAACCTCTTGATCCAGAAGAAGTTTATCAGCATATACTTCCTGTTGCAGAGAGAATTAAGCCTTTCCTTGGCGATGTTTCTTCAGTCATTCAGGACGTCAACAAAGACGGCGGAATGGTTCTTTTCGAAGGAGCGCAGGGAATTCAGCTTGATATCGATCACGGAACCTACCCGTTCGTAACATCATCTAATACTGTTGCAGGTAACGCTGCTGCTGGTGCTGGTTGTGGACCTCGTAGTCTGAACCGTATCATCGGAATTCTTAAAGCGTACACCACGAGAGTTGGTAGTGGACCTTTCGCTACTGAGCTTTTCGACAACGTTGGTGAAACTTTACAGAAGAACGGCCATGAGTTCGGCGCAACTACAGGCAGAAAACGCCGTTGCGGATGGCTCGATATGGTCATCATCCGTGAAACTGCTCGTCTTTGTGATCTCACTGAATTTGCTCTCACCAAGCTTGATGTTTTATCCGGCCTTGATGAAATTAAAATTTGTGTAGCTTACAAATATCGCGGCGAAGAAGTGGCTTATCCTCCGCAGGAACAGAACGGAATGGCTCACGTAGAGCCTGTATATGAATCCATGCCGGGCTGGTCCGAAGACATCACAACTGCACGCAGTTACGACGATCTTCCAGAGGCTGCTCAGAATTACATCGCACGCATCGAAGAATTGTCCGAAGTTAAAGTCGCTATCGTTTCCGTTGGTCCCGATAGAGCTGAGACAATAGTAAGATAAGTATGTTTACAGGCATAAAAGAGACTGCATCACGGCAGACAATAGTTCTGCCCCGATTAGCCAAATTGGCTTTGCAGCCTCCGCAGTGCCTGCTAATTGAAGGTGGAACCGCCGAAGACCGGCTGGACATGTCCCGTTACTGGGCTTGTCTGCTCAATTGCGAAGGTGAGAATACTCCCTGCGGCAGTTGTCAGTCCTGTCTTCAAATCGCCGATAACGCCTTCAATGATTTCCTATTGATTGACCGCATCGACGAAGATGGTGTCGAGAAACAGGATATTCCCGTAGATAATGTTCGCAAGTATCTCTCGGTCTGGGGCCAACCGCCCCATGGCCGAGGTACTCGCGTTACTGTTGTTGAGGAAGCACAGCACCTCAACCTTAATTCCGGCAACGCCCTCCTAAAGACTCTCGAAGAACCACGTCCCGGAAATGTATTTGTTCTCACAGCACCGCAACGCGAAAGACTCCTCGGAACTTTAGTGTCGCGAAGCTGGGTAATAACTCTTGCGTGGCCCACAGAGGTTAATAACAGCCCCGAAGTAGCTGAGTGGGTAAGTGGTATGCTTACTTTCTGGCGATCAGGGCAGGGCTGGTTTGCACGAACTTCTGCAAAGGGAGCTCTTACCAAGGAGCAGGCGTTGAAAGTCGTCATAGGCTGTCAGAGAGAGCTTCGTAATTCTTTGATGAATCCTGAAATGACTCCAGCAGCAAGCGCAATGTCCGGCCTTTTCGATCCCAAAGGACTGCGCAGGCTCGATCTCGTTCTAGGCAAAGCGCAAGATTCACTAAATTACAACGTAAACCCAGCCCTCGTACTCGACTGGGTTTGCACCGCCGCCATGCCCCGCAAACGAAGATAAAAATTTTAGTTTACTAATTTCTACGCACAGTTCACCACACGCATTCGCAATCTTCCCATACTCTCGTGCCTTCACACTTGAGCTTCATGCACTCATGTATTTCGTAATTCCACAAAAAGTTAATCTACACTTAAATTTTATATGTCTGCGACGCTTTTTAAGGCTTGATTGCTCTGCGGGCTTTAGGAATCAGATGATTTCGCCTTCCGCTGGACCAGAAGGCCATGGGCCCTCTGGACTCCCTTTTAGGGGGGAAGTTAATTATTAATTCCCTTTTTGTTTGATATTGTTGTAATTGAGTAGTGGTTTGAATTTGTTTGCCAATTACAATGTTCCAAATGAACGGGGTTTTATATGGGTTTATTTAGCGATAATTTCTGGAGCAAGAGTTCTGATTCGGTCTTGGTTGATTTAAAGTCGAGTATTGCTGGCCTTGATCAGGATGAAGCAGAGGCTCGGCTTAAAGAGTTTGGACCTAATACTCTTAAGAAAGAAGCTCATCACAGCTTGCTATATTTATTTATTGAACAGTTCAAAAGTCCCATCATAATCATACTTATTTGTGCCGCAATTCTTTCCGTTGCCCTTGGTGATAGTTCAGATGCCATCATCATAATGGTGATAATTTTAGCTAGTGGATTGCTTGGATTCTGGCAGGAAAAAGGAGCCGCTGGCGCTGTTGAATCACTGCTTGAGACAGTTGAGACCAAGGCAGATGTAATGCGTGGTGGGATTAGTATTCAAGTTCCCGTTGATGAAATCGTCCCTGGAGATATAATTAAACTTCACGCCGGAAAGGGCATTCCGGGTGATTGCCGAATACTCGAATCGCGAGATTTATTTGTTAACGAAGCCGCGCTCACGGGCGAAACTTTTCCCGTAGAAAAAGATGCAGTCCCTCGTGCGCTAGATGCTCCACTTGCCGCAAGATCAAATAGTCTTTTCATGGGCACTCACGTCATGAGTGGAAAGGGTAAAGCTGTTGTTGTCTCAACTGCTCTTGGGACTGAGTTTGGTAAAATTTCAAAACGATTGAAACTTCGTCCAGCGGAAACTGAATTTGAACGTGGAATTAGAAAATTCGGTTACCTTCTGATGGAAGTCACGTTTGTTCTGGTTGTTATAATTTTTGCGGTAAACGTCTATTTTCATAAACCAATCCTTGATTCACTTTTGTTCTCATTGGCCCTTGCAGTGGGACTTACTCCACAGCTTCTCCCTGTAATAATCAGTGTTAATCTCGCGAATGGTGCAAAACGTATGGCGCAGCATAAGGTTATAGTGCGCCGGCTTTCATCTATAGAAAATTTTGGAAGCATGAATGTTTTATGCTCGGATAAAACGGGTACTCTTACCGATGGTACGGTTAGGCTTAAAGGTGCATACGATATTCATGGCGAAGAGAGTGAAGCGATTCTCAAATATGCTTATCTCAATTCATATTTTGAAACTGGTTTTATAAGTCCGATTGATGAAGCTATCCGGTCCATGGAATCGTTTGATGTTTCTGAATATACGAAAACAGACGAAGTTCCGTATGATTTTATCCGTAAAAGATTGAGTGTCCTTGTTAAAAAAGGGGGCGATACTAAGTCTGTCATGGTTACGAAAGGGGCCTTAAGTAATATCTTAGATTCATGCACCAGAGCTGTGACTTATAGCGGAAAAGTGGTGGATATTGAGGATGTTGTTGATACCGTTCAAGCCAAGTTTGAGGAGTTCAGCTCGCAAGGTTTTCGGGTTCTTGGGGTGTCGAAGCGTGAATTCCCATTTGGTGCTGAAGTGAATAAAGATGATGAAGTCGATATGACTTTCATTGGCTTTCTATCATTCTGGGACCCTCCGAAAGAGGGCATTGCTAAGACCATTGCCAAGCTGAATAGCATGGGAGTCTCGCTAAAAGTTATCACTGGAGATAATAGGCATATTGCTGCGAAGGTTGCCTCGGAAATAGGTTTAAAAGATCCAGTGATTTTGACTGGTTCAGATATAAATATTATGCGCGATGAAGCTCTGGTTCAGCGCGTGCGCTCGGTCAATATTTTTGCAGAAATAGAACCTAACCAAAAAGAAGACATTGTGCTTGCGCTCAAAAAGGCGGGCGAGGTCGTCGGCTATATGGGAGATGGAATTAATGATGCTTCCGCACTCAGAGCTGCCGATGTTGGGATTTCAGTCGATAGCGCCGTGGATGTTGCAAAGGAAACAGCAGATATTGTGCTGCTTGAAAAAGATTTAGGCGTGCTCGAGCATGGAATAATAGAAGGGCGCAAAACCTTTGCGAACACTCTTAAATATGTGTTCATGGCAACCAGTGCTAATTTCGGAAATATGTTCTCTATGGCAGGAGCTAGCTTGTTTCTGCCATTCTTGCCGTTATTGCCGAAGCAGGTTTTGCTTACCAATTTATTTACCGATTTGCCTGAGATGACCATTGCCACTGACAATGTGGATCAAATCAATATTGATAAGCCGCGCCGCTGGGATATCGGGTTTATCAAAAAGTTCATGATCGTTTTTGGTATAGTCAGTTCAGTCTTTGATTTCATGACCTTTGGCGTTCTTCTCTATATTTTAGATGCTTCACCGGAAGAGTTCAGGACGGGCTGGTTTCTGGAATCGATTGTATCAGCGACAATGATTGTACTTGTTATCCGCACCAGACTTCCATTTTATAAGAGTAAGCCTGGCAAGCATCTCGTGTATGCGACTCTT
The DNA here is from genome assembly GCF_000711735.1 of Maridesulfovibrio frigidus DSM 17176. Taxonomy (NCBI): domain Bacteria; kingdom Pseudomonadati; phylum Thermodesulfobacteriota; class Desulfovibrionia; order Desulfovibrionales; family Desulfovibrionaceae; genus Maridesulfovibrio; species Maridesulfovibrio frigidus. The sequence goes on along the minus strand of NZ_JONL01000001.1, from coordinate 273,211 downwards.
GCTGTAATCGCGATGGTGCACGTGCTTCCATATAGTCCAATTGCGCCACTCCTAGGCTTCAAGCCATTGCCGCTAAGCTTTTTGGTAGCTATGTGGGTAATCGTAGGTCTGTACGTAGTTGGGGCTGAGTATGCAAAGAAGCTGTTCTATAAGCATGTTGGTGGATAGAGGGTGTGAATTTTTTGTGAGTATGTAGGTATCGAATTTTACGTTGCCCATTAAAAAACCCCGGTCAGACAAATGAGTCCGACCGGGGGTTAGATACTTTTTCCAAGTTACTTAAATACGCGCTTAAACTCTTAAATCGTTTTAAATCAGTTTTTTTCCGAGTTAATTCAGAATACGATTTTCAACTACTTAACTGTTTAATTTGTTGGTTTCGAGTTAATTCGAACTACGCGCTATAACCGCATTGAGGGGTTCCATTTAATCGCTGTGCCGGATTGCCCGGCTGTTTCCAGTCTCTCCGTGGGCCCGAAGAGGAGATTCTTATAGAACTCTCGCAGTAGGATTACCCCTCAGCTTGAGCCTTCAATGGCGGCTCGTTATGTGAAAGTGATTTCAAGACTATATTCACTCCCGTTGGGGTTAAGTAAGAAAAACTGCTTTAAGGTTTTCCCTTACCGTTGACTAGAATGTACGCCCGCTGAAGATACCCGTCAACATGTTTTTAGTATTTTGTTGGTTCTTTTTTTTACATCAAACTATGTAGTGGTAATAATTGTATTTATATTAGTATGTTATGTATGTGTTTCGAAGTTGATTTTTTTGAATAAATATGAATTTTATTGAGTTTAATCGTAGAATTACAATATAATTCACTTATGATTGAGTTTTTTAGAGCTAGCTCTCAATGTCAAAATGAGCTGTTTTTATGTTTATAAAAACGGAAAAAAGTACAAAAAAAGCCCCGATCAGAATATTGAATTCCGATCGGGGTGTTTTGAATCTGTTACTTACGAGTTTCTACTAAAAACGCGTCTTAACCATTTGTAGGGGTTCCGCCATTTCGCTGTGCCGGATGCCCGGCTGTTTCCAGTTTCTCCTAGGCCCACTAAGGAGATCCGTACAGAACTCTCGCGTTTGGTAGCCCCTCTGGCCGAGCCTCTAAGTCAGGCTCATTATGGGATTTAAATATCAACGCTAAGTTGACTCCCGTTGAGGGTTAGATAAAAAGTCATTTCCATGACTGCCTTTACCTCTTGATTCAAAGATACGCTTCTGGGAATAATGCGTCAACACATTCCTAGATTTTATTTAGAACTTTTAATAAAACCCTAAATAAACTGCATTAATTTAGAAATAAAGTGCTGTTGGAGCGACTGAATCAGCTTTTTCTGTGCCAGTAAGGACCATTGCCTGAGTGAATTCAGACTTCAATTGATCGATGTATTTCTCTGCGCCTTCTTGCAATCCACCCATGGTCGCGATGGAGAAAGGGCGTCCGATCATGACTGCATCTGCGCCCAGAGCGAGCATTTTAAGAACGTCAATACCGGTTCTAACACCGCCATCCACCATAATGCAGCACTGGCCTGCAACAGCTTCAGATATAGCTTGCAATACTTCCGCAGTTCCAGGACATGAATCAAGAACACGTCCGCCATGGTTTGAAACAACAATACCCTTAGCACCGGCATCAATAGCCATCTTTGCTTCATCTGGGGTCATTATTCCTTTCAATATGAAGTCGGCATCAACTGACTCAATTATGTCGCGCAATTTACTAATCGGCTTGGGAGAAACAGGTCTGCCCATTTTTCTAAGGGTGATAAGACCAGCCGCATCGATGTCCATTCCGATGATTTTAGCACCTGTTCGATCAGCTTTTTCAAGTTTCATATGAAGTTCAGCTTCTTCCCAGGGTTTAATAAAAGGAATGCCATGTCCGCCCACTTCTTCAATTGCGTTAAATCCGCTCTGATAGATGAATTCTGGAACGCCATCTCCGGTACAACCGATGATTCCTTTCGCGGTGCAAGCTTTGAGTTTTGCAGAAATGTAATCCGCTTCCTCTATTTTTCCGCCCATATTAAAGGAGACTCCGCCAATGGGAGCGGCAAGTACGGGGATATCAAGCTTCATGCCCATGATATTTACGCTGGTATCCGGTTCACAGAAATCGTGGATGGTGCGCATGTTCAGCTTTATGTCTGCAAGAGCTTTAACATTGTTTTTAAAGCTGGAAGCTGTACCTAATCCGCCCATTCCGGGGACTTCGCCTGCACAGGCTTTACCGTTGCATACGGGACAAACCTTACAGAAGCCTTTCATTAATTCTTTAGCGTTTTCGCGAACTGATTTCATGTCAATTACTCCTGAATATAAATTAAAGTACTTTGAAAAATATAAATATTGAGATTTTAGTCTCAGAGCTATTCAATCTTACTAATTAAAAAAGGCTGATCAGCATTTTACTTGCCACAATGAAAAGTAGAATTGCAAAAATCATTTTAAGTTTAGCAACAGGCAGGCTGTGAGCAAGTTTTGCACCGAACGGGGCCGTAAGCATGCTTGTGGACACAATACCAATAAGGGCTGGCAAGTATACGTAACCGATTGTCCATTCAGGTAGTCCTTGATCGCCTATCCCTGTCCAAACAAAACCTGCTGTTCCGGCTAAAGCAATGGGCAATCCGATTGCCGCTGCAGTACCGATAGCTGTGTGAATTTGAATGTTACACATGGTCAGGAATGGAACAGTAAGTGTTCCCCCACCAATACCTACAAGGCTGGACATACCCCCGATAATGTTACCGGCTCCGAACATTCCCCATTTTTTAGGAATATCGCGCGAAGCTTTTGGCTTAAGGCCCAGAAGCATCTGAGATGCTACATAGTAAAGGAACACGATGAAGATTATTTTCAGGACAGTTGTATTTAAGTAGGATGCGAAACAAGACCCCAAAAATGTACCAATCAAAATACCCGGTGTGATGGTCTTAAAAATATCCCAACGAATAGCGCCTCTTTTGTTATGAGCACGCATGCTGGAAATCGAGGTGAAAATAATGGTTGCAAGAGAAGTTCCCAGTGCAACATGCATCAGCTGGCCCTCAGTAACTCCTAGAGGAGGAAGTGCGAAATAAAGAATCGGGACAATCACAAGCCCGCCACCAATACCCAGAAGCCCTGCAAGAACTCCGGCAAATGCACCAAGTATTACAAAAATAAATAAGGTCGTAATCACAGTCGGTTCCTCTCTTTCATTAAATATTTTATAATTAATCAGAGCCAGTTGCAGCAGATTCTACATCTTCGATATGTTGCTTCATCACTTTGCGAGCCGTTTCTGAATCATGCTTTTCAAATGCTTCCAGCAAATTAAAATGCGCTGTCATAGACTTTTCCAGCCGCCGTTTGTTTTGCAAAGGTTCCGAGCGGCTTTCATCCATAATCTTACTTAGCGCGTCCAGCATGTCTGGAAAAATACTATTGCCCGTTGCCAGCGCAATTTCATGATGAAACTGCGCGTCAAGGTCGCTACTATCTTCGCCTGCGCGAAGTCTAATTTCTTGATTGCAAACAATCACTTTCATGCGATTGAGCGTGTCATCATCGATGGAGATAGCAGCAAGGGCCGCAATCTGAGGTTCAACAATTTTTCGAAATTCAAAAATGTCGCTTATCCGTTTTTTTTGATCCGCAAAAGCTTCAGAAAAAGCATCAATAATCTGTGAATCAGCGCCAGCAAGGATATAAGTTCCATCGCCGCGTCTGCTTTCAACTAAATTTTTGTGCACAAGCGACTTAATAGCTTCACGAACAGAACTACGGGAAACCTTAAATTTTTCCGCAAGGCTGCGCTCAGAAGGAAGTTTATCTCCCTGCTGCAATTCACCGGATTTTATAAGCTCTGTTATCTGGTTCGCAACAGATTCATAAACCGGATTCTGCATGTTTTTAATGTTCATAGTCGGTCCTACCAATTTTATTAGCTAGTAATTGGTCAGACCAATATCATTGTTTATTTGATCATGCAATAAAAAGAACCCCCGCAGAATTGTTATTCTACGGGGGTAGGGGACTAATTTAATAGCAGGTTTACTTTTCTGGCTAGGGCTGAACAGTTAGAGTGTATCTCTTGTTCCAGTCCAGATATTTGTTGATGAGCACTCGTACTTCTGGTGCGCTCATCTTCGCTGCTTTTTCGATAATCTTGATGCCCATATCAGGCTCGAATCCTCTCACTATGAGGCTCGCAGATTCTCTGCTCCTTGATAGCAAGCTCTGATGATCCGAATAGTATTCGCCTCTCAGAATATTTCTTGCGCGCTGAATTTCATCTTCTGGAAGATCTTCTTTTTGCAGCATTACAACTGTTTTTTCAAATCCAGCCATTGCCTGTTCTACTTGTTCTGGCTTGGTGCCGATGTAGAAGGCCATGAATCCGGTTTTTGGTGCCTGCCAGAGGAAGGCCGTTACAGTGTAACCAAGGCCCTGCTTGTCGCGTAGGTCACGGAACAGTAATCCGCTTTGTCCTGCTAGAGCCGCTCTTAGTAGAGACAGGCCAGCAGTGGCTTCTTCATCTTCCATTCCGGGAACTGGGAACACAGCCATTAGATGTGCCTGATTACGATCCGGCAGAGTCAGCTCAAGACTGTTTTCATCTCCCCAAGTAGGTACTGGAATTTCTACGGGCTTATCTTTCTTGACCAGTTTAGCATCAAGTTCGTAGGCAAAGTCCATAACTGCGTCGCGATCATAATCACCGCAGACAGCTATTACAAACGGCCGTGTTGACTGTCTTGTCCAGAACTCACGAATGTTTTCTTCCGTGAAATCCATAACCGTTTTCGGTACACCTAAGTGGTAATATGAGTAGCTTCCGTCTTTAAACAGAAACGGGAATATGTTTCGGAAGGCAAGGCCCATAGCGCGATCTTCTTTGCGCTTAATAGCTGAAACCTGATCCTGTTTAGCGCGGTCAATTTCTTCTGCCGCAAAACGTGGAGCTGTAAGAATTTCACTGATAAGCGGGAATACGTCCGCTGTGAATTTTGAAGGGAACTTAGAGCTGATTGAGAATATTTCGCGTCCGGCAGAAGCTCCGATGGAGGTAGCCCGGTCAGAAACGTAATCTTCAAATTCAGTGGCATTCATGCTGGCTGTTCCGCGAGTTAGACTTTGCGAAACAAGAGCTGAAAGGCCTTGCTCATCTCTAGACAGATCTGCATCTCCGCCAGTCCAGTACATGGACATCGCGGTGTAGGGCAGAGTGGTGTCAGGAATAAAGACAAGCTTGCTGCCGTTGGCAAGTTCAATTGTGGCTGCTTCACCAGGACCAGACATATTGCTTTCGCCTGCGTCTGCTTTTTTGGTAGTCCAGTTGGCGGCGATAATGTCTTCAATGTTCTTTTCAGTTACTTTTGAACCTTCGGGCATGAGCATGCAGGATGCCAGCTTTTCAGGAACGAAGTATTCTTCGTAAAGTTCCTGAAGCTGAGCGCGGGAAATGTTCTTTACATCGTAAAGGTAATTTTCCTCAGCTTGCTGTCCACCTTCAAAGAACTGGAAGTAACCAAGCTTTGATGCAAGGCCGGAAAGTGTTTCTTTGGTAAGGAAAAGTGAATCTTCGAGATTCATGGAAACGCGGTCCATTTCACGGTCGGTGAACTGGTTGAAATCGACGGAAGACATTTCCACCATGAGCTCTTTCCAGAACTCTTCAACTTTGTCCGCATCGAGGGTCGCGAAAATGTAGAGCATGCCCGAGCGTTCAAGCGTCAGGGATGACACTGAAATACTATCGACCATTCTCTTTTCATATTTAAATTTGCGGTAAAGCTTAGAAGTTTCTCCGCCACCTAATAGTTCACAAAGAGTTTCAAGTCCTGCAACTTTCGCAGAGCTTAAGCCGGGAATTGGCAGAGCTGCACCTATGTACGCTTTGTTCCATTTTCCGGGGATTATCTTTACTGTTGTTTTACCTGTTTCAGGAAATGGGAATTCGACAGGAGGAACAACAGGCTGTGATGATTTTAATGAACCGCATAAGCGTTCTGCTTCAAGGGCAACCTGTTCAGGATCAATCTTACCTACAACGCTAAGTAGCATTGACTGCGGCTGATAAAGTCTGTCGATGTATGCGTGAATATCTTCGGAAGATATTTTTTCAACAGTTTCACGGTAGCCGATAATGGGCCACTGGTAGCTGGTATCTTTCCATACTATGGATTGCAGAGTCTTGAATATTCTGCTTCCGGGATTGTCTTCGCCTCTTTCCAATTCGGAAAGAACAACTTCGCGTTCGGACTTTAATTCTTCTGGATCAATTTTGCCGTTGAACGCCATATCTGTAACGATATCCATGCCGAGCTTCCACTCATTTTCGGGCACTTCAACGTAATATACTGTGTAGTCGAAACTTGTCGCGGCATTCATATCACCGCCGATAGATTCGATTTCAAGAGCAGTCTGCCCAGGGGCGCGTTTTTCGGTCCCTTTAAAAACCATATGCTCGAGAAGATGGCTGATGCCGGCCTGATCAGGTGTCTCGTAAGCCGATCCGGCATGAACAAACAGACGTACATTGACCAGAGGAAATCTAGTGTCTTCCTTTATAAGGAGAGTCATGCCGTTTTTGAGCTTGATCGTATGTGGACCTTCTCCTGATGCAAGTACATCGGAAATTTCTTTTTTAAGTTCTGTTATGGCGGCTTTTTCGGCAGAGCTTTTAGTCTGAGAAGTGGCCTGAGATTCGTTCACGGCTGGAGCAGCATTTGTAACGATCTCTTCAGACAGGGCGGTGGCGTCCTGCTTTTTTGTTTGTGCGGTTCTTTCAACCTTACATCCGGCAGTCATTATAAGTACTCCGAGTAGAAGGAGAAGGATGGATAGCTTTTCAATTCTGAATCCTTTTGCGGTAAAATCAGCCGCGTATTTTTGATGGGGGAACATGTCTCTTAAACTCCCGTATGTCAATGGTGTTTTGCCGTGGAAATAACACTCAATATTTAGAGCAAATCTAATTACCTTACTTGGTCAAGTAGAACTAAGCATCGGACGCTATGTGGTCAACGGAAGATTGTAAATAGCAATGGTTTCATTTTCAAATGCAAAAATACGGAATTTGTTGTAATGCTAATTTTGTTAAATAGTTGAATGTATGATGACTTTATAAGAAACGGGGCGTTGCTCGTTTGTTAATTTGAGAAGGGGTTTATTGTTAATTGCTGTTATAATTTATAATAAACTTTCTTAAAGATTAAAAATGCGTTCTCAATTGTGCAAGATGTGGAACGTCAAAAGTAGTTTTACAAGATTGATTGATTGACAAACCAATCGATGATATACAATATTTCAACCCAATAAATGATAGTTGCGAGGTATCTTTTAAATACTTAAATGGAGGTGCTGATGTCTTTTGATTTACCTGTCACGGCTGCCAAGTCGGGCAAAACTGATGCTATTCTGGACTGGCTTCAGATGATTTCCGGTGTAGCGCTCATCATTTTCGTGTTTATGCATATGACTCTTGTTTCAAGCGTACTGGTTAATCCTGAAATTATGGACGCTATTGCTCATAAGTATGAAGCGAATTACATGGCTCAGGTCGGCGGACCTTTGCTTTTCTTGGTCTTCCTTTTTCATTTTTATGTTGCAGCTCGTAAGATTCCATTCAGGCTTGAAGGTCAGAAGACCATTTGGGCTCATGCCAAAATGTTGAACCACAGAGACACTTGGCTTTGGATTGTTCAGGTTACTTCCGCAATGATTATCCTCATTATGGGTTCAATCCACATGTGGACTGTTCTTAGCGAACTGCCAATCACTGCTGCTCGCTCCGCTGCTCGTATGCAGTCTGGGCCTTGGGTTTATTTCTACCTTATCTTAGCTCCGCTGGTTGTTCTGCATGTTGTTGCAGGGTTTTACCGTATTGCCGTTAAGTGGGGTGTTGCTAAGGATTATTCGCGCGATAAGCTCAATAAGATTGCAATTGGTCTCGGAGCTTTTTTTCTCGTCCTCGGCCTTGCGACAATTGTTCGTTATATGACTCTGGGAGTATAAGGGGGATTGATGCAGACTATATATAAAGACGTACTAATTATTGGTGCCGGACTTGCCGGAGAACGTGCTGCTGCTGAAGCTGCTGGCGCGGGTCTATCCGCTGTTTGTCTAAGTATTGTTCCAGCAAGACGCTCTCATTCTGCCGCTGCAATGGGCGGAATGCAGGCAGCTCTTGGTAATAGTGTTATGGGTGAAGGAGACAACACTGACGTTCACTTTGCAGATACCGTAAAAGGTTCTGACTGGGGATGTGATCAGGAAGTTGCTCGTTTATTCGCAGACACTGCTCCTATCGAAATGCGCCGCCTATGTGATTGGGGTGTGCCATGGAACCGCGTTGTTCCTGGTAAATCCAAATACTTCAAGGGTGGAAAGCAGTTCGACAAAGAAGAGAAAGAAGAAAAACGCGGATTGATCACTGCTCGAAACTTCGGCGGTACTGCTAAATGGCGTACTTGCTATGTTTCTGATGGTACTGGTCACTCTGTTCTTTATACTATGGATAACCGTTGTGCTCAGCTCGGCGTTGAAGTTCACGATAAAAGTGAAGCGATTGCTCTGATTCAAGACGGCAAAACCTGTTACGGTGCTATTGCCCGTTCTCTCCGCACTGGTGAGCTTATCGCCTACGTTGCTAAAGCAACTATGGTCGCTACCGGTGGTTTTGGTAAAATCTACAAAGCTTCCACAAATGCTGTCATCTGTGACGGCGGAGTGCATGGCGCGGTGCTCGACACTGGCGTTGTTCCTCTCGGAAATATGGAAGCTGTTCAGTTCCATCCTACAGGGATTGTGCCAACTGATATTCTCGTAACTGAAGGTTGCCGCGGCGATGGCGGAACTTTGCTTGACGTTAATGAAGAAAGATTCATGCACATTTACGAGCCAGATAAAGCTGAGCTTGCTTCCCGTGACGTTGTTGCCCGCTGGATGACTCACCACATGCGCCTCGGAAAAGGTGTTCCTTCTCCTTACGGCGAGCATCTCTGGCTTGATATTCGTCATCTCGGCGAAAAGCACATCACTGGTAAACTTCGCGAAGTATATGAAATCTGTACTTCATTCCTCGGAGTTGACCCGGTTACCCAGCTTATTCCTGTTCGTCCTACTCAGCATTACAGCATGGGTGGTGTGCGTACAAATAAAGACGGCGCTGCATACGGACTTAAAGGTCTGTTCTCCGCAGGTGAAGCTGCTTGTTGGGACATGCATGGATTTAACCGTCTCGGCGGTAACTCACTTGCTGAAACAGTCGTTGCTGGCGGTATCGTCGGTGCTAAGATTGTTGAGTTTCTTAAAGATTACGAATGCAACATTCCTACAGCTGAAATCACCAAAACTGCCGCCAAACAGCAGCAGCGCATTGATGATATGATCAGCGGTAAGAACGGTAATGAGAATGTATATAAAGTCCGTGAAGCAATGCAGAACGCTCTAGATAAGGGCGCGCATGTTTTCCGTACTGAAGAAGGTCTGACCGAATGTGTTGAAACACTTCAGGATGTACTGAGACGCGCAAGAAGCGTTGGTTTACAGACTGATGGATACGGCGCAAGTCCTGAGCTTTCCGCAGCTCTTAAAATCGAAGGACAGGTTAAACTTGCCCTTTGTGTTGCGTACGGTGCTCTGCAGCGTAGAGAGTCTCGCGGAAGTCATAACCGCGAAGATTACCCTGCACGTAACGACCGTGACTGGCTGACTCGTACTCTTGCTTACTGGAAGAATCCTGATGATGATCTTCCTACGCTTGAATATGAAGATGCTTCTCCTAGCTTCGAAATGCCGCCGGGAGATCGTGGTTACGGCAAGATGCAGATTATCAGCGCAGACAGCAAAGAGGAGAGCTAGCCGTGGGAAGACAGCTAAAATTCAAAATATTCAGATTTAATCCACAGAATCCTGAATCCGTACCTCGTATGGAAGTTTTCAGTCTGGACGAAACTGACAGCATGACCCTTTTTATTGCTTTGAACCGCATCCGTGAAGAACAGGATGGTTCCTTGCAGTTCGAATTCTGTTGTCGTGCTGGTATCTGTGGCTCTTGTGCAATGGTTATCAATGGAAGACCCGGTCTTGCTTGCCATACCAAGACTAAGGACCTCCCTGATGAAATCACACTGACCCCTCTACCTGTTTTCGAATTGGTAGGTGACCTATCTGTTGATACAGGTTCATGGTTCCGTGAAATGTACAACAAGGTTGAGTCATGGGTACACACTGATAAAGTGTTTGATCCAACTGCAATTGAAGACCCTATGGATAATGCTATTGCGGAAGAAATCTACGAACTTGACCGTTGTGTTGAGTGTGGTAGCTGTGTTGCCGCCTGTGGTACTGCACGCCTTCGTGATGACTTCATGGGTGCAACTGCTCTTAACCGTTTAGGTCGTTTTGTTATTGATCCTCGTGATAAGCGTACCGATGCAGAATACTTTGAAGTTATCGGTTCTGATGAAGGTATTTTCGGTTGCATGGGCTTACTGGCCTGTGAAGATGTTTGTCCGAAGAATCTTCCGCTCATGAATCAGCTTAGTTACCTCCGTCGTAAGATGGGTGTTGTAGCTCTTAAGCAGATATTCAAGAAGTAAACTAAGTCTTACATTAGAATGATAAAGCTCCCGGTAGGTTACGCCTGTCGGGAGCTTTTTTTGTTTTACGAGGAATTAGCTACTTTAGCCAAATGTAGAAATTATCTCTTTGCTCTATGCCGTCATCAAGGCCGAGCTTTTTGATTTTGCGAATATTATTTTTAGGCATTTTACCGCAACGTGGTTCTAAGAAAGTAAATTTATCACAGCTGTCTACATTCGAACATTCCCAGCACCCTTCGTAGCTTTTAGAAATACAGCAATCCATGATTTCGCATGGAATGCCTGAGCATCCACCGCCAGCACGGCAGGGTTTATCACACTTGGTTTCTGCAAGGGCTGATAAGATTGTTTCAAATTCTTCATAGTTTTGAAATTGTGCACCGAAAGGGCTTTTAGTTTTGGCATATTTATCAAGCCCTATTTCTAGCAAATGATTTTTAAGTTCACTTGCCAGTTTGCTATATTCGTTTTGATAATGAATGCAGTCGGGACAGTATATTCCGCAATAAGCGACTTTATCTATTAATTTCATTTTAATCCTATAGCCAAACATCTTCATCATCCACCATGATTTCTGCTGTTCCGCTGGTTTCTTCAATTACTACTTTCGTGAAAGATTCAACCTGATCAGACGGCATTATTAAACTGAATGTAATGTCTGCGCCGAAAGTTTGTTCTTCAATATTCGCTTTAAAATCGTCAAGCATACGCCTAAGCATTCCCTCCTGACCATATCCAATCTCAACAGTCACAACCCGCATGGGAACTTTCATCACAACAGTAAGAGCTTCAAGCCCTTGCTGCACAGCTCCGGAATAAGCTCTGACTAGGCCACCTGTGCCTAAAAGAATTCCACCGAAATACCTTGTTACAACAACACCGATATCTCCGATTCCACTACCTTGTAAAACTTGAAGCATGGGCTTGCCTGCTGTGCCTTGAGGTTCACCGTCGTCACTCATTCCCATATTACCCGTTAGTGGAGGTCCTGCGATAAACGCAGAGCAGTGGTGTCTCGCATCAGGAAATTCATTTTTGATTGCGGAAATGAAAGCTTTTGCTTCTTCCCTGTTTTGAACGCGGCAGATATCACATATGAATCTGCTTTTTTTTATAACATCTTCAGTTCGTACAGGTAGTTGAGGGACAGGGTATGCTTTGTTTTTCATAAATTAAGGTAAGTCATAATTGTTAAGGAGAACAAGATTTAGCATGAATGTGAAAACGATTAAAAACTTTTACTGCAAGATAAGTTAAAATAAAAGTAAAATTAACTTGACTTGGTAATAGTAATTGTTATTATTTAGACAAGGCCAATGGGATAGGAGCTGAATTAAATAGTTAAATAAGGAGACGGTTATGGGAAGCTTACGTGAATACAGAAATTGGGACATCGATTGGGATATGACGCCAGAGGACGCGGTGACTCTTTACTTGGAATGGGGGAACCACCCATGGAATAGTCAGTTTACGCCGGTCACTTCAAAGTTAGATTTCACAAACTATTTTACCGTATATATGTGGGATGATAGGCCAAGAGTGCTATTTGTCCGCAGAAACTCGGAGGAAGCCCGTGAACTGCTAAGCCTAGACCTGCCTAGAGATATAGCAGAAAGGTTTAATAAGTCAGTTGGCGGCTTGAAGGGTAATTACCCCATTAATGAAGAAGTCCGAGAATGGATTGAAACCCAAATGAACAATTAGCTCCCATCTCCTTATTGCCTAACCCGAAGGGGAGGTCGATTATGTCGGCCTCCTCTTACTTTTGTTAGCAGCTCTACTCATTTATCTCATTCCTTAACCATATATATAAGTGGGTTTGTTTTAAAAAACCGATTATACTTGAATTGCTAATTTTCAGGTGTTAGATTCAGCAGGTATTAATAGTAATTAATTTATTAGGTTTTAAGTTTTTATAGTAATTTGGTGTGCTGCTTAAACAGGCATTCTGTTGTATGTTATTTGCGACAATGTAGAGGCTGATCAAAATGGCAAAGGGAATATTTCACGGTTCAATACAAAAAAAGCTTACTTTGATAGTTCTACTTGCAACTTTGCCAGCTTTTATGGGCCATCTATGGGCAGAAACATCAGCTCGCTGGGAAGCTATCGAGGCTGCAAAAAAAGAGACCTCTGTTATCTTGCGAGGATTTAGCGAAATACAGAGGCGCATCAGTGGCTCTACGCGCACTCTGTTGCAAACTATAGTTGCAGTTCCAGAGGTGAGAGATCTCAATGTGGATAAAACAAAAATTCTTTTATCCACCCTGCTCGAAGCAAATCCCATATATACTAATGTTATACTATTGAATCTACAAGGAGATGTTCTTGTTGCTGGTAAGGGTAATCCTAAAGGGATGAACTTTTCTGACCGCAAACAATTTCAAAATGCGATAGAAACTAAGAAGTTTGCTTCCGGCGAATTTGTTGTCGGAAAGGTTACTCGTAAAGCTATTTTTCCCTTTGCTATGCCCATTCTCAACCTAGATGGTAAGCCAAAGGGTGCGATTATTGTCGGCGTAGATTTGAGTCACTACGGAAAATTTTTCGAGAGTGGATATTTTCCGAAAGATTCTTTTTTCGGTATGTGTGATTATAGAGGAAATAGACTTTTCAGATATCCCATAAAACCTAATATTTCGCTTGGAAAGCCTATTAAAGATACTGTTTTTAATACTGCTAGCAGTTCGAAGAAAACAGGTACTCTTGTTAGTGCTGGGTCGGATAATTTGACGCGTATTATTGCATATGAGCCGTTATTTCTTGATTCCGAGACTGAGCCATATATGTACATGTTCATGGGTTTTGACCGGAACAAAGTGCTAGCAAGAGCTGATTCTTTGCTTATTCGGGGGCTGCTGACTACTGCGGTCTCTCTTTGTCTCGCTCTTATTATTGCTTGGGTGCTTGGCGGGAGAAGTATTGCCAAAAGTTTAGAAAAGTTGACCAATGTTGTTCAGAAACTTGGTAAAGAAGATGTGAAATCTCCAAGCGGAATAGACTATTCTGATGGCGAAATAGGGCGTTTGGGACAGGCATTTGATGTTATGATCAAGTTGCTTCGCCTGCGTGAAGGTGAAAGGAATCAGGCTCTTTATCGTTTAAGTGAAAATGAAGAACAATCTCGGATACTTTTAGATTCAAACCCATCTGGAATTTGTTTGATAAATCCCGAAAATTGGTTGATTGAGTTTGTCAATCCCGCCTTTATGTCCCTTTTTGAACTTCGTCCTGAAGATCTAGGAGGACTATGCTTGAATGAACTCCATCCTACTAAAGAATTCAGGGGTATTAAGACGGAATATCAGAAGCATTTTGCTAAAGAAATTTCATATTCTCCCGCAATTCAATGTCTTTCGCACAGTGGCAGGTCCATGGTTATCGATATTTCTTCTGCCGTTGTAACCATTCAGGGACGTGAGCTACTGGCCGGATTTTTCACCGATATTACCGAACGCAAGCAAACTGAAGCTTATATTATTCAAGCAGAAAAAATGATGTCAGTGGGAGGATTAGCGGCCGGTATGGCTCATGAAATAAATAATCCTTTGTCAGCAATTGTCGGGAGTGCGCAGAACCTTCATAATCGTATATTGACCGATAGTGCTAAAAATAGAAAAACAGCTGAGCTATGTGGTATAAGCCTCGATAAAGTTCATGAATATCTAGATGTTCGTGAAGCCCCTAAAATGATCAATACTATAAATGAATCAGTTCAGCGGGCTGCGGATATTGTTTCAAAAATGCTTGGCTTCAGTCGGAAAAGTGATTGCCAAGCATGTGATCATAATATTGAAGCTCTATTAGACACTACATTGGATTTGGCAGCTAGTGATTACGATTTGAAAAAAAATTATGACTTCCGGAAAGTAGCTATAGTGCGCAACTACGAGGTAAATTTGCATCCTGTTTTTTGCGATAGTACACAAATTCAGCAAGTTTTTCTTAATATAATTAAAAATGCTGCTGAAGCTATGGTCGATAAAAAATACGAAAATGAGAAGCCACAAATAACTCTTAGGGTGCGCGAAGAGGATGGTATGGCCGTTGTTGAAATTGAGGATAACGGCCCTGGCATTGCTGAGGATATTGCAACGCACATCTTTGAACCCTTCTATACCACCAAGCCTGTCGGAAAAGGCACGGGGCTTGGCCTTTCTGTGTCGTATTTCATCATTACAGATCAGCATAATGGACAGATGTTTGTACAGTCTTTGCCCGGTGAATGGACTCGGTTCATTGTTAAACTGCCATTTATGAATGGTCTCAAGGCGAATACGTAATATTTCACTAAATATTGCGATGATATTCGATATATTAATCCCATTTCCATTTAATTTTATCTCATTTTTTCTAGCTTTTGTAATTCTATTACAGAGTGTTAGTGGTGTTTTTTCTGTACTGTAGGCAATAGAGAATATTTGTTACTTGTGTTCCGTATAAAAATAAGTAGGATGATTCATCTTTTGATTGCAAAATCGAAATTTTATTTAAACGCAACAACTTGCTGACAATTCTTTCGGGAACGGTTTCCGGAAGGCATGATACTCGATTTCTGGATTACATGCATTAGATTGCGGCGTTATGATTCTCAAGGAGGCTTAGATGCCTGTTAAGTTTGCTGATCGGATGTCTACCGTCCACAGATCTTTTATTCGCGAAATACTAAAAGTTACTCAAGATAGCTCTATAATTTCTTTTGCTGGTGGTTTACCGAACCCAGAACTGTTTCCTGTCGCAGAACTTGAAGCGGCTGCGGTTGGTGTTCTACAGGA
This sequence comes from Maridesulfovibrio frigidus DSM 17176, assembly GCF_000711735.1. NCBI lineage: Bacteria > Pseudomonadati > Thermodesulfobacteriota > Desulfovibrionia > Desulfovibrionales > Desulfovibrionaceae > Maridesulfovibrio > Maridesulfovibrio frigidus. Next base: position 257,835 of record NZ_JONL01000001.1, on the reverse strand, counting down.
TAGTGGCCCTCAGTCTTTGCAGTATTCAACTACCGAAGGCTTCCTTCCTCTACGCGAGTACATTGCTGCTCGCTATAAGGAAAAAAAGGGCATTGATGTAAGTCCTGACGAGATTATTATCACTTCTGGCTCACAGCAGTGTCTCGATCTGCTCGGTAAAGTTCTTCTAAATGCCGGTGATAATGTGATTATTGAACGTCCCGGTTATCTGGGCGCGATACAGTCCTTTTCGATGTTTCAGGCCAATTTTATCACTGTTAATCTTGAAGCGGATGGGCCTAATCTTAAAGAGCTTGAAGCTGCACTTGATAATGAAAATGTAAAAATGTTTTACGCTGTTACAAATTTCCAAAACCCGTCCGGCCTGACTTACAGTGCTGAAAAGAGAGCTGGTGTAGCAAAACTTATGAAAGGGCGCGATACCTTATTTATTGAAGACGATCCATATGGAGAGCTTCGTTTCATGGGTGAGTCACATCCTCCTGTTGTCAGGGGCTACCTTGAAGAGGGCGGCGTTTTGCTTGGATCTTTCTCTAAAGTTGCTGCTCCTGGGTTCAGGCTTGGTTGGATGGTTTGCGGCGGCGAAATGCGCGATAAGCTGATCATCGCTAAGCAGGCTTCAGATCTGCATACAAGTACTTTTGCTCAGCAGGTAATTCATCGTTACCTCACTGACAATGTTTTGGATGAACACATTGAGAAGATTAAAGAACGTTACGGAAGGCAGAGAGATGTGATGGTCGAATCTATCTCTAAATACTTTCCTGCTGAAGTTAGCATTACTGAGCCGGAAGGCGGGATGTTCTTGTGGGCGACTCTTCCTGAGTCTTTATCTGCAATGGATTTCTTTGAGGAAGCTATTAAAAATAAAGTTGCATTTGTTCCCGGTCGTCCTTTCTTCGTCGATGATAGCGGAGAAAATACTTTCCGTCTTAATTTTTCTAATTCAGATGAAGAAAAAATTGTCGAAGGCATTAAACGTTTAGGTGAAGGACTTAAGGAATTTATTGCTAAAGCATAGTTTCTGTATTTTTTTATGACTTATTTGAGGAGGTACAGGTTATTAATCTGTGCCTCCTCTTGCATTTAAGCTTTAAAATGATTAGTCGATAAACCAAAGATAATACCCCTTCTAAAGATATCGTTTTAGAAGTTATGTTAATCACAAACCAGAGGTTCAGTCATGTCAGAACATGTAGTTGTCATAGGTGCAGTTGCGCTTGGGCCAAAAGCGGCTTGCCGTTTTAAACGACTCAGACAGGATGCTAAAGTTACTCTTATCGACCGAGATGATATTTTTTCTTACGGCGGTTGCGGGATTCCTTACTTCATTTCAGGTGATGTTTCGGAATCTACAGCACTCCGTACCACCGCGTTTCATATGGTAAGAGACGAGCCCTTTTTTAGAGATATTAAAGGTGTTGATGTTCTTTCCAGTACTGAAGCCACTAAAATTGATCGCGAGAAAAAACAGGTTCATGTAACGAACCTGAAAACCGGCGACAAGAGTGTTATTGATTACGACAAACTCGTAATTGGAACTGGTGCTGCCCCTCGCAAACTATCTCTTCCCGGTGAAGAACTGGAAAATGTATATTATGTAGGTAATATGCATGATGCTGAAAAAATTAAACAAGGCATCACTGAAGGAAAATTCGCCAAAGCTGTTGTTGTTGGAGCTGGGTTTATCGGCCTCGAAATGGCGGAAGCCTTCGCGGATATGTGGGGAATTGAAACTACTGTAGTTGAAATTTTCGACCAAATACTTCCTCGTATGGTCAGTCCTGTTCTTGCAAAGATGGGGCAGAACCACATGCAGGAGCAAGGCGTAGCGTTTAAACTCGGTGAAACTGTCACCCGTATTGAAGGTGACGGAAAAGTCGAACGGGTTGTGACTCCCGGCGGCACAATTGATGCTGACCTAGTCATCATTTCCGCAGGTGTTATCCCTAACGATAAACTCGCTAAAGATTGCGGCCTTGAATGCGGAGAACGCGGTGGTATCGTTGTTGATGAAACAATGCGTACTTCCGATCCTGAAATTTTCTCAGGTGGCGACTGCGTTGTGATTGAACATGCTGTCGACGGTTCTCCATTTTACCTGCCTATGGGGTCTATGGCTAACAGGCAGGGGCGCATTATTGGCGGGAACCTTGCCGGTCGTAGCGAAACATTTCCACCAGCGGCAGGCTCTTTTGTAGTCAAGCTATTCGAAAAATCCATGGCGGGAACCGGTATGTCTCTTGGCGGGGCCAAACAAGCTGGATTCGACGCCATCAGTGTAATGCTTATTATGGCTGACAGAGCTCACTTTTACCCTGAAAAGGATATGATGACTCTTGAAATGATCGTTGATAAACCGACTCGCAGAGTACTTGGTCTGCAGGGATTTGCTTCAAGTGGTGACGCAATGGTTGGGCGCATCAATGCCGTTGCTGGTATGATGAAGTTCAAGCCCACTATCGAAGACGTCAGTAACTTAGAAGTTGCTTACTCTCCTCCATTTGCGTCAGCAATGGATGTACTTAACTCCATCGCAAATATGGCTGACAATGCTCTAGCCGGAATGAATCATGGGCATGGTCCTGATACTTTTGCAGAACTCTGGGCTGATCGTGAATGCGGTGATTACTGCTTCCTCGATGTTCGTGAAAAAGCAGATGCAGAGTCTTTCCTTGAGAAATACCCTGAGCATTGGCACAATATTCCGCAGGGCGAAATTCCAGCTCGCTTTGAAGAGCTTCCAAAAGATAAGAAACTTGTCCTTGTGTGTAACACCGGTGGGCGTTCATACGAAGCGCAGGTTATGTTAGATGGGCTTGGTTTTAAACATGTGCTAAATACTCAAGGCGGCATGGCTTTACTTAAAGCATACGGTGTTGATATCTAGTTTGTTTTAAGTGTTTTGGAGTTGTTTTTAATCTGAAGTTAACTAGAGACTTAAGGCGAAGTGTACTAAATGTGCTTTTGTCTTGAGTCTTTTTATATTTTTCATTATTGCTATACATATCAAATTGGTATACTATCCTTTCTTAAGTGAGATATTTTTTAATACTTAATGAATTTGAACAACTCGAAATGAGTAATATTTAAGCGAGGTCATATGAGGTTTCTAATTATTGACGATGATGAAACCGTCCACATGTATCTGACAAAGCTCTTGTCTTCGTATGCACGTTGTGAATCGGTTTTTAGTGGTGCAGAAGCTATAGATGCTTTTAGAAAAGCAGTTGAGGACAAAGATCCTTTTGATACTGTTTTTATGGATATCCTCATGCCGGAGATGGATGGACACGCTGCAACCAAAGAGCTTCGGGCTTTGGAAGCAGAACTCGGTATTAATGGACCAGGTGAGTTTAAACTCGTTATGATAACCTCTCTTAACGATACTAAAAATGTCAGCCAAGCATTCTTTAAGGGATATGCTAGCTGTTATATAGTGAAGCCTTTCAGCAAGGTTCGCGTTTTAAACGAACTTCGCGAAAATAATATCTTGTAGAGATACCTTTTTCATAGTTATTTAAAGGGTGCGATTTGGTTAATACAGATCGCACCCTTTTTTTATGTATGGAGACTCTAGTTGACGTGAGATTGGACGTAGTACATGATTCTATCCGGATAGTTTAGAATCATAGTTAATGAAATAAGGAGATTTATATGTTTCTCAAAAAGATAACTACATTTTTTATGTGCGCCATGCTTGCCTTGTCTCTGTCCGGATGTGGGGCTATTCTTCTTGGCGGAGCCGCAGCAGGCGGAACTTATGCCTATGTATCTGGTGAGGCTAGCCGTCAATATAATGCGAATTTGAACACTACTTATCAGTCTGCACTCAAAACGTGTCAGTCGTTCGGCTTAAAAATTGAGAAAAAGGCTAAAAGGCTCAGTGATGCTTCCATCAAAGCTATTGATGTTGATACTGGGATTTCTATTAGCATAAAGAGTGTTTCGTCTACGGTCTCAGAAGTTTCTGTTAGATATGGAATACTTGGTGATGAGCAGGCTTCTCAAAGAATTTTATCCGGTATTCAAAGAAATTTGTAATACTACCATTTGTTTACGATTATATGAATTAAAGGGTTCCAAGCTTAGCTTGGAACCCTTTTTTATTTAGACAATTTAATTCTGATAAAAAACCCCCTAATGAATGATAGTTCAAGAGGGGGTTTGCTTACGAAGCATATGTGTGAGTTTTAGTGAACCTATGAGTATCTCTTAGAGTTGCGAGCTGAGTCCATTTGGTGAAAGTCCGCATTCATGATGTTCGCACGGTCATCTTGGTGAATGTTCCAGTCATCTGTGTTGAGAACGAATATTTTACATTCCTTTCCGGCAGCTTCGTTCATTGGCTGAGTCTTGGGTGTCGTTTTAATCTGCTTCATTGCGGCAGGTTGCTTTTTTTTCATGATTTCCCCTTTGCTGAATTGTTGCTACGTATATTATCTATATAACCCTTTGAGAGGGACAAAACAACGCTTGATTTGAAAAAAGCGAAAGAAAGATTGAATACAGTTGGAATACAGTTGGAATACTTGAGCTATTTGCTAGAAAATCTTTAACATGCTTAAATAATGTATAAATATGAGTATGTGTAGATAAGATCCAACAATTGCAGTGGGTTTGAAAATCCTTTTGTGGTTTAATTTTTAAGCTCAAACATCATTAAAATAGTCTTTTGTAGCGGTGAGAAATTATCATCTGAAATGATATAGATAAAAGTTCCGCCATTCTTAGTGGTTACGATGTCCAGACCTTCATAGTTGTCTAAGGGCAGTGAATCTGGAATTCTGAGGAGTTCCTTTGGAATTATTTTTGAGCCTGATTTTAGAGAGATATTATTGATTACACAGAGTCTTATTTGTAATGATCCCGGACCTGTATAGCTCCTTTCTAAAGTAAGTATTTTCCCATTGGGCAGGTTTGCAGCCGAAGTAGGGCGGAAATCAGGAACTCGCTCGTATTCTAAGTTAATCCATTCTCCATCATTTTTTACTGCCGCAAATGAGTTGCTCTCAAAATTCTCATCACCTTCGGCAATAACGAGAAGTCTGCCATCGGGCAGTAGTAGTAGAGATTCCACGCCGCCATTATTAGGTAATTTGTCCATTCCATGAGGTGTGCTGACTTGCGTTGGAGAGCCGGATAGGTCTAGCTCTTTTCCTGAGTTGTAGTGATTAATTCGGTGCACACGTTCATATGCAACCAGATAACCAGAACCCGGCGCTCGGGTTAGGGCTTCGGCGTCTGCATTGTATTTTATTGAGAAGGTTTCCCCCTTAAGATTCAGCAGTTGCCCAAGGTCGCCCTCAGGGCTGACTCCGATAAGGTGGCCCTTTTTAGAATAAAGTAATTTTCCTCTCAGCCAAAATCCCATATCTGTAATTGTGAGGAATGAGTCGCGGTTGTCACTGACTATAAGGTCGGAAAACCCACCGAAAGCGGGATGACTTCCATCAATAACGATAGCGCCCATATATTTGAGCTGAGAACCATTTATGTCGATAATTTCGCCTTCGAGCGGCCCGATAGGCTTGGATGACAATTTAATTGTAATGGGATTCGCTACTGGCTGCTCTGCATTTTTAAGTTTGGTGGACGCCCCGAAGATCATAGAGAATGACGCGCATATAAGAATTATTAAAAAAATTATGATTTTTTTCATGTTTCCTCCTGTTTGTGAGATGAAATTTACGAATATGCAAATGTTCTAATGTAAATGATGACAATTGCGGTATAGTTTTTGTATAGTAGAAAACGTAAGTTCTTTCGAAATTTTAGAATATTAAATAACTTAGACTTTTTTATAAATTGTACAATAAAACGGAGAGCAAAACAGGTGAGAAATCTATTCACTACGTTTGCGTTGATAGTATTAATATTTTCATCGACGGTGTCCATGGCTGAAAGCGAGAAAAAGAACATACTTTTTCTTAATTCCTATCAGAATGGTTACGCTTGGTCAGATGATATTCTCGAAGGGGCTAGAGATGTTCTTAATTCGAGTGATATGGTTGTTGATATACATATCGAATATATGGATACAAAGAGATTTAAAAGCGAAGAGTTTACTGAAATTCTACATTCATATTATGCATTTAAGTATAAAGATTACAAGTTTTCAGCAATAATAGTTTCTGACAATAATGCCTTGAATTTTATGTTGAAATATCAGGACAGCTTTTTCCCGGGCGTACCAGTAATCTTTTGCGGTATTAATGATTTTAAGCCGGAGCAGATTGAGGGTAAAAATAATTATGCAGGAGTCCTCGAAAATCCGGATATTGGAGCGAATCTAGAGCTTGCTTTGCAGTTCAAGAAAGGTTTGAAGAAAATAGTAATCGTCGGGGACAAGTCCGTAACATCGCGCGCTATAATTCAACAGATTAAGGGCGCCGCGTCGGATTTCGCAGGCCGCTTAGAGTTTGAGTATTGGAACGACCTGCCGCTGACAGAATTGCTTGCCAAGTCCAGAAAAATGGGCCGCGCTGAAGTTTTGTTGTTCACACCTTTTTATAAGGGGGCCCACGGTGAGCTGTATAGTGCTGAAGAGGTGCTGCAGGTCATTTCAGAGAATTCTCCTGTCATGGTCTTTAGTGTTTGGGAATTCTTGCTTGGACACGGCATTATCGGGGGAAAGTTGCTCTCGGGTCAGGATCAGGGGCGTCAAGCTGCTCTGATGGTAGTAGATGTTTTAAAAACAGGTAAAATGCCGACTCCCAGAGTTTTAAAAGATTCCAATGAGATTTATATGTTTGATTATAATATGCTCAAAAAGTATCATATTAGCGAAGACTTGCTGCCTGAAGATAGTGTGATAATTAATGGTCCAGATTATTTTTACAAATTGAATAAGCAATTATTCTGGACAATTATAATCTCGATGGTTGCGCTCAGCATTATTCTTGTTTTCCTTGTGATCTCAATATTACAGCGCAGAAAAATTGAAAAAACCATTAAAGCACAGTTGTCTTTTCAAGAAATATTGATGGATACTATACCCCTCCAAATTTGCTGGAAAGATAAAAGACAGAAATATTTGGGTGCGAATCAGTCGTTTACTGATTTCTTTGAAATGGATGACCCGTCAGGAATTATTGGGCTTGATGATACTATACTGAGGCCGAATAAAGAGTTCGCAGAGCAAGCTGCAATTTGGGATAAACAGGTTATCGATTCAGGTGAACAGCGGTTGCGTATCAGTTGGGCTATGACTCGTGATGGAGCTGACCCTGTTTGGCTGGAAATCAATAAGGTTCCGCTTTATAACGAAAAAGGGGACGTTGTAGGAACTCTCTCAACTGCAGAGGATGTCACCCGCCGCGTTAATCTTGAAAAACAGCTCCTCCAGTCGCAAAAAATGGAAGCTATCGGAACTCTTGCAGGCGGAATAGCGCACGACTTCAATAATATTTTGACCTCCATCATTAATTCAATCGATCTCGCCATGACCGATGTGGAAGAGGGCACCATGACATGGACAGATCTTGATAGAGCGATAAAAGCTGCTCAGCGCGGATCCCGTGTTGTTAAGCAGATTCTTACTTTTAGCCGGCCTTCGCAGGAAGGTTTTAAACCTACTGATATTGGTGAGGTTGTGAGTGAAACTGTAGATTTCATTAAAGCTTCACTGCCACGCAATATAGGCGTTTTTGCGAATGTTTCGGACGGAGTTCCGTTGATAATGGCGGACCCGACTCAGATTCATCAGATCATTATGAACTTGTGTACTAATTCATTTCAGTCGCTTCGTAAAAGTGGAGGCGAGATTGAAGTTTCCCTCAAAACGGTTGAAGTCGAGGAGGAGCAGAGTGAGTTTATGCGCGTTCGTCCCGGCAAATATATTGAGCTTGCAATATGCGACAATGGTCCAGGCATTCCCGGTGACATTCTGGATAAAATTTTTGATCCGTTCTTTACGACCAAAGGTAAAGCAGAGGGTACTGGCTTAGGGCTTGCCGTTGTACATGGTTTGATCAAAGGCCATGGCGGAGGCGTAAGCGTTTCCAGTGCCCCGAATGCAAGGACCTGTTTTGAAATTTATCTTCCTGTTAAGGGGGAGCTTACAGACGTGAGGGCTAAAACTTATGGACCTTTGCCTCTTGGTAAAGAAAATATACTTTTTGTAGAAGATGACGAGGACCAGCTTGAAACCACTCCTAGGATTCTTGAAAGCCTCGGCTATACGGTCACAGCCTTTTCTTCGCCTGCGGAAGCCTTTAAATTGATATGTAAAGAACCGGAACTTTTCGATTTGATTATTACCGATTACGACATGCCCGAAACCAACGGTGTTGATCTGGCAAAAGATATTCAAAACGTTGCGCCCGGGATTCCGGTTCTTATCGTTTCCGGTAGACGTAACTTTTTGAACTTCGCGTCCGAAATACGAAATGTCAGGAAAGTATTAATGAAACCGTACAGTAAGAATATAATTGCAGATGCCATAAGGGAAGTTCTTACTTCCTCGGAGAAAACTGATGGGTAAAATCCTGATAATTGATGATGACGTGCAAGTTTGTGAAACGATAGGCAGTTTGATTATACGCTCCGGTCACGAAGGAGCTTATGCGCATAATTTGGCAGATGGTATGGAGAAAGTTGAAGCTGATCCCTTTGATCTAGTCTTTTTAGATATATCATTGCCGGATGGCAATGGCCTCGATTATTTACCGCGAGTAAAATCCGCACTTGGTTTTCCTGAGGTGATTATTCTCACGGGAAAAGGCGATGATGATGGAGCAGAGCTGGCTATTCAGGGAGGGGCGTGGGATTTTCTTGTTAAACCTTCTTCCATAAAGCAAATATCTTTATCCATGAGAAGGGCTTTAGAATTTCATAATGAAAAGCAAAATAAAGCACAGCGTGTAGCCCTTAATTTAGATAATATTGTCGGTAAAAGTCCGGAAATTAAGCGTTGCTACGATTTGATTGCTCATGCTGCTGGATCTGATGCCAACGTTCTCGTGACCGGTGAAACGGGAACAGGTAAGGAGCTTTTCGCGCAAACCATCCATGATAATTCTCTTCGGGTGAATAATAATTTTGTCGTAGTTGACTGTGCTTCTCTCACCGAATCCCTTATTGAAAGCACTTTGTTCGGTCACAAGCGCGGATCATTCACCGGGGCTCAGTCTGACCGTAAAGGGCTGGTTCAGTTATCCGATAAAGGAACCTTGTTTCTCGATGAGGTCGGTGAAATGTCTCTTTCCATACAGAAGTCTTTTTTAAGGGTTCTTCAGGAACGGACTTATCGCCCAGTCGGTGAAAACAAAGAGTTTAAAAGCAATTTCAGACTTGTTGCTGCTACGAACAGAGACCTTGATGCTATGGTCGCAAAAGGAGAATTCCGTCAGGACTTACTCTATCGTATTAAGACTATACATTTAACATTGCCGCCGCTCAGGGACAGGGTCGGTGATATTAGAGAGCTTACTGATTTTCATTTACGCCGCTTGCGTACGCAGTATGAAGTGCCTCCTAAAGTTGCAAACTCTGATTTTTATGATGTTTTAAATAACTATAACTGGCCTGGTAACGTGCGCCAGTTATTCAATGTTTTGGAGCAGGCCTTCGTTGCATGTGGTAGTGGTAATACTATTTATGCCATGCACTTGTCAGATGATCTGCGTATTAAGATGGCGAAGTCCAATCTTAAAAAGAATGTAAAAGCGGTTCCTGTCGTGCCAGTTGAAATTGAGTCTAAAAAAGCTGAACCGTTAGTAGAGGTTGCTTCAGCTATGGACAGTGCTGCGGCTCTTGAGGATTTGTTTACGCATGATTTGCCACCGCTGAAAGAATTTAAGGGGCTTGCTGAGAAAAGGTATCTCGAAGAGCTACTTTCCCGCTATAAAGGTGAAACCCCCGCTATTTTGAAGGTTTCAGGTCTTTCGCGCTCTCATTTTTATGCGCTGCTAAAAAAGCATGAGATTAAAGATTAGTAGTTCCAAATGTTAGTGCATGGAAAGTTTGAAGCTTGCTTGCTTCTAGCAAAGTAGTCGGCCCGTGGGCTTAACAGGGTAGCAGGGCCGTTGTGGATAATCTAATTGCGTTAAGTTATCAGATTTATATTTATGCACTCTCAATCTGTCTTCACAATTAAACTATAGCTTATTTAATCCGTTCTTCTTTCTTAATTATCAGCTTTGCAAATTTTAAAAGGTCTTAGTTTCAAGCGTGTTAGCACGTATGAAATTAAGACCTTTTTTCGTTGGTAAAGCCTGACATAGGGTGTATAGTAAACCCTAAAAACATTTGTCCGTTTTTTAGGACAATGTTTTGTCCAAAAAAACGGACAGGAGGTTTTTTATTTAAAGTCTTCTTTAGTGGCGGAAACAGTGAGCTTAGCGTTGTCAGAAATAGTAGTCTTAAAAAAAAGACTTTGTTTTGTCTGTTTTTTCGGACTGGGTGGGTTTTCGTAATTAGCGTTATTTGAAATAGTTAGTCGTAATAGTCTGTTTTAATAGAGTTTTTAGTTTTTAAAGAGGTTTGGCACAGAACTTGGAGTAGTGCTGAATGAGTATTCAATCTTGTGCCTGTAACAAGGCTCTGTGCGAAGCGTTTCTTTTCACAGGTTGTTTCTCTAAATTTTCTAAGGAGCGAACTTAATGGCTAAAATTATGAAGACAATGGATGGTAACACTGCAACAGCTCATGTAGCATATGCAATGAGCGACACTGCAGCCATCTACCCCATCACTCCATCCTCTACTATGGGTGAAGTTGCTGAAGAGTGGGCCGCACAAGGTCGTAAAAATATCTTCGGTCAGGTTTTAAGTGTAAAACAGCTTCAGTCTGAAGCTGGCGCAGCAGGCGCTGTTCATGGAGCACTTGCCGCTGGAGCACTTACTTCAACTTACACCGCATCGCAGGGTCTCCTGCTCATGATTCCTAACATGTACAAGATTTCCGGTGAACTTCTTCCCGGCGTCTTCCATGTTTCTGCCCGCGCAATCGCTGCACAGGCTCTTTCCATTTTCGGCGATCATCAGGACGTAATGGCTTGTCGCCAGACTGGTTTTGCAATGCTCGCTTCCAGTTCCGTACAGGAATGTATGGACATGTCACTTATTTCTCACCTTGCTTCAATCGAATCAAGCGTACCATTCATGCATTTCTTTGATGGATTCCGCACCTCTCACGAGATTCAGAAAATCGAAGTTATCGATTATGATGACATTGCATCCCTCGTTGATTGGGAAGCAATAGCTAGTTTCCGTGCCAGAGCGATGTCCCCTGAAAATCCTTCAATCCGCGGTACTGCTCAGAATCCAGATATTTACTATCAGGCTCGTGAAGCATGTAATCAATTTTACGATGACCTTCCTTCAGTAGTTCTTAACTGCATGAAGAGAGTCGGCGACCTTACTGGACGTTACTACAAGCCTTTCGACTTTGTAGGACATCCTGAAGCTGAAAGAGTTATCGTCGCAATGGGGTCCGGTTGTGAAGCTATCGAAGAAGTTGTCAACCACATGGTTGCAGACGGCGAAAAAGTTGGTCTTATCAAAGTCCGCATGTACCGTCCTTTCCTTACCGAACACTTCCTGCGCGTACTTCCTTCAACAACATCAAACATGACTGTTCTTGATCGTACAAAAGAGCCTGGCGCAATCGGCGATCCTCTGTACCAGGATATCTGTACTGCATTCATGGAAACTGGTGAGTCTCCTGTTATTACTGCTGGTCGTTACGGCCTCGGTTCTAAAGAATTCACTCCTAACATGGTCAAAGCTATCTTTGATAACATGACTGTTGCAGGTCCTAAAAATCATTTCAATGTCGGTATCGAAGACGATGTTACCAATACTTCTCTTGAAGTTGGTGCAGCTCTAGATACTACACCGGAAGGCACTGTTCAGTGTAAGTTCTGGGGACTTGGAGCTGACGGAACTGTCGGCGCTAACAAGCAGGCAATCAAAATCATCGGTGATAACACAGACATGTTTGCACAGGGTTACTTCGCATACGACTCCAAGAAGTCCGGCGGAATCACCATGTCTCACCTGCGTTTCGGTGATAAGCCAATCCAGTCAACTTACCTTGTAACAAGCGCTGACTTCATTGCTTGTCACAATTCAAGCTACGTTCATCTATATGATATCCTCGAAGGAATTAAAGATGGCGGAACTTTCCTTATCAACTCCCCTTGGTCAGTGGAAGACATGGAAAAAGAACTTCCAGCTTCCATGCGCCGCACCATCGCAGAAAAGAACCTCAAGTTCTTCACAATAGATGCTATTAAAATCGCTGCAGCAGCAGGTCTCGGTGGCCGTATTAATATGGTCATGCAGACTGCATTCTTTAAACTCTCCAGCGTGATTCCTTTTGATCAGGCTGTTGCTCTGCTCAAGGAATCTATCAAGAAAGCATACGGCAAGAAGGGCGATAAGATCGTCAACATGAACAATGCCGCAGTCGATCAGGCTGTCGCAAACCTTGTCGAAGTTAATTACCCTGATTCTTGGAAAAACCTCATTGATACAGAAGAGGCCGTCACGGATGAACCGGAATTCATCACTGACGTTGTTCGTCCGATTTTAGCTCAAAAAGGGGATAACCTGCCTGTTTCCGCTTTTGAGCCTGACGGTCTCTTCCCCCTTTCCACATCACAGTTTGAGAAACGCGGCGTAGCAGTAAATGTTCCGCAGTGGCTTCCTGAAAACTGTATCCAGTGTAACCAGTGTGCTTTCGTTTGTCCGCACGCTGCTATCCGTCCAGTTATTGCTACAGAAGAAGAACTGGAAAATGCACCGGCAACATTCGTAACTCTTGATGGCAAGGGTAAAGAACTTAAAGGTCTTAAATACCGTATGCAGGTCTACACTCAGGATTGTCTGGGTTGTGGAAACTGCGCTGATATATGTCCTGCTAAAGAAACAGCTCTGGTTATGCAGCCTATCGCTACCCAGACACCGACTGAAATTCCTAACCTTGAATTCGCAATGACTATTCCTGAAAAAGATGACCTCATGAGCAGAACTTCCGTTAAGGGAAGCCAGCTCCAGCGTCCTCTCATGGAATTCTCCGGTGCATGTGCCGGTTGTGGTGAGACTCCCTACGTTAAAGCTCTTACTCAGCTGTTCGGCGAACGCATGATCATTGCAAACGCAACTGGTTGTTCTTCAATCTGGGGCGCATCTGCTCCAACCACTCCTTACTGCACCAACAAGAACGGTCATGGCCCTGCATGGGGTAACTCACTGTTCGAAGATGCTGCTGAGTTCGGTTTCGGTATCGAAATGGGTGTTTCACACCGCCGCGAAAAACTTGCTGACCTCGTAACTGAAGCAATCGAAGCGGGCGTTCCTGCTGAGCTTGAAGAAGCAATGAGCGGATGGCTTGAAAATCGTAAAAATGCAGCTCTTTCTGAAGAGTACGGTAACAAGGTTCTTCAGGGTCTCTACTCTGTACCTCAGACACCTCTTCTTCACGAAATTGCAGATATGGAAGACCTCTTCACCAAGAAATCCCTCTGGGTATTCGGTGGTGACGGCTGGGCTTACGACATCGGTTTCGGCGGCGTAGATCACGTCCTCGCATCCGGTGAAGACGTCAATGTCTTCGTAATGGATACCGAAGTTTACTCAAACACTGGTGGTCAGGCTTCTAAAGCAACACCACTCGGATCCATCGCTAAGTTTGCTGCTTCCGGTAAGAGCACAGGTAAAAAAGACCTCGGTCGCATGATGATGACCTACGGTTATGTTTATGTAGCATCTGTCTCCATGGGAGCTAACAAACAGCAGTTCATGAAAGCTGTTCAGGAAGCTGAAGCTTACCCCGGTCCTTCTTTGGTTATTGCTTACGCACCTTGTATCAATCAGGGAATCAAGAAGGGTATGGGCAAAACTCAGTTAGAGATGAAGCTAGCAGTAGATTCAGGTTACTGGCCTCTCTACCGTTACAACCCACTGCTTGCTGACGACGGCAAGAATCCATTCATGCTAGAATCCAAAGCTCCAGACGGAACAATGCAGGACTTCCTTGCAGGTGAAAACCGTTACGGACTTCTGGAACGTATTAGCCCCGAAGCATCTAAAAAATATCGTGCGAAAATCGAGAAAGATTACAACGATCGTTACGGTATTTTAAGATATATGGCTGACGCTGATTTCAGCGAAAGCGAGTAAGATTCTCAACCGCTTGCGGGCGATCCTTATCTAGGGTCGTCCGTAGGCACCCCTTTTTATGCGGAATTGAAGGTGATGGTTTTTTCGAATTGTAATGCGGTTACAAAATTTTAACTTTCTAAGAGGAGAAAAGTAATATGCTTACTTTAATGGCTCTAGCACCAATCCTAACGGTGTTTTTCTTCCTGGTAATTCTACGCTGGCCTGCTAAAAAAGCAATGCCTCTGGCGCTTGTCGTAGTAACAATCCTAGCGTTCTTTCAATGGCAGGTTCCTGGAACAGTAATTTCTGCTTCCATCATTCAGGGTATTGCCATCTGTATCGCGATTTTGTGGATCGTATTCGGTGCACTATTCATGCTGAACACGCTGACTAACAGTGGTGCTCTTGCAACCATTCGTGCCGGTTTCATGGATATCACTCCTGACCGTCGAATTCAGGCAATCATTGTTGCATGGTGTTTCGGTGCATTCATTGAAGGAGCTGCTGGTTTTGGTACTCCTGCTGCTGTTTGTGCTCCTCTTCTTATGGCTCTTGGTTTCCCAGCAATGGGAGCTGTTACTGTTGCACTGATCATTCAGTCTACACCAGTTTCTTTCGGCGCAGTTGGTACACCAATTCTGCTTGGAGTTAAAACAGGTCTTGATAACCCGATCGTTCATGACATCTTGGCTGCAAACAACATTGCATTCATGGACTACATTTTCGAAATCGGTCGTAACGTAGCTCTCATTCACGGTATTATCGGGATCATGATTCCTACCTTCCTTGCAGTAATTCTTACTCGTTTCTTCGGTAAGGAAAAGTCTATCAAGAAAGGTCTCGAAATTCTTCCTTTCACAATCTTTGCTGGTCTTGCAGTAACAGTTCCTTACGTACTTACTGCATGGTTCCTCGGACCTGAATTCCCATCAATTGTTGGTGGTCTTGTTGGTCTTGCTCTAGTAGTTACTGCTGCTAAGAATAACTTCCTTACTCCTAAAGTTGCATGGGACTTCGCTCCACGTGAAGAATGGCCTAAGCACTGGATGGGTACATGGGAACCTAAGTTTGCTGCAGCTCCTGCACATATGACTCTTGCTAAGGCTTGGATGCCCTACGTCCTCGTCGGTCTCTTCCTCGTACTTTCTCGTAAGGTTGCATGGATCAAGGGTCTTCTCGTATCCGTAACTATCCCGGTTACCGATGTTTTCGGAACTGGCCTTGGATACGTAATCAAGCCTTTGTATGTTCCTGGATTTATCTTCGTACTTGCTATCGCCTGCGCATTCTTCATTCAGAGAATGAAGTTCTCTGACCTTAAGTCAGCAGCTGGTCAGTCCTTGAAGACAACAATTCAGGCTTCTTTCGCTCTTGGATTCGCAATCCCTATGGTTCGCGTATTCATTAACTCCGGCGCAAAGTTCAACGAATCTGGCTTGCTTGCAATGCCAATGGAACTTGCAAACGGTGTTGCTCAGATTGCTGGTTCAGCATGGACCGGACTTGCAGCAGTTATTGGAGCAATGGGCGCATTCATCGCTGGATCAAATACTGTATCCAACATGATGTTCTCTCTCTTCCAGTTCGGTGTTGCTTCCCAGATCGACGTACCTCAGTCCATCATCGTGGCACTACAGGCAGTCGGTGGAGCAGCTGGTAACATGATCACTGTTCATAACGTTGTTGCAGCAGCAGCAGTTGTTGGACTCATGGACCGTGAAGGTGAAATTATCCGTAAAACTCTTATCCCTCTGACCTACTACCTTGTAGCTGCAGCAATCATCGGAATGATTCTAGCTAATATCGGTTGGGGTGTGGTACTCTCTTAAATCATAAGAACTATATAACGTTTATTTAGAAAGGGAGGGGACCTTAGTTTCCCCTCCCAATTTGTAAAAGACATTTCAAGGAGAATAAAAATGGGTGCTGAAAAGCTTATCAAAGATTTCGAGGCAATAGTTGGTTCCGGTGGTGTGTTGTCGAGTGAGTCTGACCGTCATGCTTACTCCTACGACTCAGCAGTTCTCGATCCTGCACTGCCTGCTTTCGTAGTTAAGCCTAATAATACTGAACAACTTGGTCCTATTACCAAACTTTGTAATCAGCACGGCCTGCCTTTAACCGTTCGCGGAGCAGGAACAAATCTTTCTGGCGGAACCATTCCACATCCTGGTGGAATTGTTGTTCTGACCAATGGCCTTAATAAAATTATCGAGATTAATGAAGAAGATCTCTACGCAGTTGTAGAACCAGGTGTTGTAACAGCACAGTTCGCAGCAGAAGTTGCAAAACGCGGTCTTTTCTATCCTCCAGATCCAGGTAGTCAGGCTGTTTCCACTCTTGGTGGTAACGTAGCTGAAAATGCTGGCGGTCTTCGCGGCCTTAAGTACGGCGTTACTAAAGATTACGTTATGGGAATGGATTTCTTTGATGTTAACGGCGACCTCATCAAGTCCGGTTCACGCACAGTAAAATGTGTAACAGGCTACAATCTTGCTGGGCTCATGGTTGCTTCCGAAGGAACTCTCGGAGTTTTCAGCAACATTATTTTCAAGCTTGTTCCGCCTCCTAAAGCTCAGAAAGCTATGATGGCTGTTTTCGATAACATCGATAAAGCATCTGAAACAGTGGCGGCAATTATTGCTAACCACATTGTTCCATGTACTCTTGAACTACTTGATCATGTAACAATTAAATATGTTGAAGCATTCACCAAAGCGGGTCTTCCAACTGAAGCTCAGGCTATTCTCTTGATCGAAGTTGATGGTCACCCTGCTGAAGTTGCTGACGATGCTCAGAAAATTGTAGATATTTGTAATAAAATTGGTGCTACATCTGTTAAAGCTGCGGAAACAGCTGAAGAACGTGAAGCTCTATGGTTTGCTCGTCGTAATGCGCTTCCGGCTCTTGCCCGCGCACGGCCTACAACAGTTCTTGAAGATGCAACTGTTCCACGCAGCCAGATTCCTGCAATGATCCGCGGACTTAATAAGATTGCTGATAAGTACAAACTTTCCATCGGAACATTCGGTCACGCTGGTGATGGTAACCTCCATCCTACTATTCTTTGTGACAACAGAGATAAGCAGGAATTCCACCGCGTAGAAGAAGCTGTTAACGAAATTTTCGATGTAGCTCTTTCTCTTAAAGGAACTCTTTCCGGTGAACATGGAATCGGAATGGCTAAGTCCAAGTGGATGATAAAGGAAACTAATCAGGCCACTCTCGACTACTCCCTCAGAATGAAGAAAGCTATTGATCCAAAGGGAATTCTTAATCCCGGCAAAATCATCGAGGCTAGCTAAATGTCTGATGTTAAAAAATTAGCTGAAAAACTTATGGCTCTGGACGACCAGATGGTCGCCTGTATGAAGTGCGGTATGTGTCAGGCTGTTTGTCCTGTCTTTGCTGAAACCATGCAGGAAGCAGATGTTACTCGTGGCAAGATTGCTCTTCTTGAGAAACTTGCACATGAGATGATCAAAGATGCCGATCAGGTAAACGAAAAACTGAATAGATGTTTACTCTGCGGCTCTTGCGAAGCTAACTGTCCTAGCGGCGTTAAGATTATGGATATTTTCATTAAAGCTCGTGTTATCGTTACCGAGTACAAGGGATTATCCGCGACTAAGAAACTTATTTTTAAAGGTCTTTTGACCCGTCCTAAGTTGTTCAACTTACTAACAGATGTCAGTGCTAAGTTTCAGGGACCATTTGCCAGCGTAGCTGACAAGTCTGCCGGAACAGCAAGTTGTGCAATGCTTAATCCGCTTCTTGGTGAACGCCACTTCATGCCGCTCACTAAAAAGCCTTTCAGGAAAGATTACCCTAGTCTCGATTCACCTCGTGGAATCAGTGGTCTTAAGGTCGCGTTCTTCCCGGGTTGTGTTGTAGATAAAATGTTCCCGCATGTCGGGCATGCAGCTATAAAAGTGCTTGAGCACCATGGTGTAGGAATCTTCCTGCCTAAAGGGCAAGCCTGCTGCGGTATTCCTACTCTTGCATCCGGGGATCAAGATTCATTTATTGTTTTGATGAAGCAGAACATTAAAGCATTTGAGGATGGTAATTTTGATTACCTAGTAACTCCTTGTGCTACTTGTACAGCTACCATCAAAGAAACATGGATCAAAATGATCGAAGATGAAGATCCTATTTTCATAGAGAAAGTATCGGATCTTGCTGACAAGACAATGGATATTACTCAGTTCTTGATAGATGTTGTGGGCATCAGTGTTCCTGCTAAGTCTAAAGAGGGCGGTAAGGTCGTGACATATCATGATCCTTGTCACCTTGCTAAGTCTCTTGGCGTTACTGCTCAGCCTCGCGCACTACTTAAGAAAAATGATAAATATGAATTCAAGGAAATGAATGAAGCTAACCGTTGCTGTGGCTGCGGAGGTAGTTTCAACTTATACCATTACGATCTGTCAAAGAGTATCGGCGAACGCAAAGCTGATAACGTTAGAGCTGTTGGAGCGGAAGTCGTTACCACCTCATGTCCTGCATGTATGATGCAGCTTGGTGATATGCTTTCACAGTCCGGCGGTGGAATTGAAGTACAGCACGTACTTGAGATTTATGCTGATTCTATAGAAAAATAGTAAATTCTAGTCCAGATTGTAACTACAGTCTGGACTAGTTTGCAAAAAAGCGTTTTTATGGGAGCGGTTGGTTTTTATCGGGTAGTAGGAAAGTTATGTTACTTCCGCCCGTTGCCTTTTAGGCCGAACAGCGTGTTCTTATGTCTGATCCGGAAACCAGATGTCCAACCGTCCACGCGCCACACAGGAGATTTCCAGTGTCAAATAATTTATATATCACTGCCACCGAAGAGAAGAGCGGTAAATCTGCAATCGCCTTGGGCATTATGCAGCTACTGCTCAGAGACATACAGCATGTCGCAATTTTCAGACCTATCATTAATGATAACCAGACTGGTTCCCGCGATCACGATATTAATCTCATAATGAGCTACTTTAATCTTGGTATTGAGTACGAAGATACCTATGCATACACCTTAAAAGAAGCTCGTGAACTTATTAATGGCGGCAAGCATTCACTTCTTCTTGAAAATATACTTAATAAATACAGTCAGCTGGAAGAGAAGTACGACTTTGTTCTCTGTGAGGGAACCGATTTTCAGGGTAAAGATCAGAACTTTGAATTTGATATCAATGCTGAGATTGCGGCTAACCTCGGTTGTCCTGTTTTGCTTGTTGCAAATGGCAGAGGTAAAACAAACGAAGATATTATTGCATCCACCCAGCTCGTAATTGATGCTCTCGAAGATAAGGGTGTTGATACGGTTGCTGCTATAATTAATAGGATTACTGCTCCTGAATCTGAGATGGCTGAGATTCTTTCAAGTATTAAATGTAAGGCCAGATGTGCCCAGGATCTTCTTGTATATGCAATTGAAGAAGATGAAAGTCTCGGCAATCCAAGCATGAATGACGTGCGTAACTGGCTTGCTGCTTCCGTTTTATATGGTCATGGAAGACTTGATACACTGGTCGACGACTACGTTATTGCTGCTATGCGGATTGGTAACTTCCTTGAGTATATTGAATCTGGAAGCCTGATTATTACTCCCGGCGATCGTTCAGATATTATTTTGAGTAGTCTTGCCTCCAGACTATCTACATCTTTCCCTGACATTTCAGGAATTCTCCTTACTGGCGGATTGCAGCCAAGTTCAAGTGTGCACAGGTTGATCGAAGGGTGGACAGGTGTTCCTATTCCTATTCTGTCCGTAGATACAAATACTTATCGCACCACGCAGGTTCTTAGCGAACTTTATGGCCGAATTGACCCACATGATCAGCGTAAAACTGCTTCCGCTCTCGGAACTTTTGAATCTCACGTTAATACCAATGAGCTAAGACAGCGCCTTATCTCAACGAAGTCTGTTAAAGTTACTCCCAAAATGTTTGAGTACAAGCTTGTTCAGAAGGCAAAGGCACATAAGCAGTGCATCGTTCTTCCTGAAGGAACAGCTGAAAGAGTTCTTCGTGCAGCGGATATGCTTACTCGTCGCGGGGTTGCTAATATTGTTTTGCTTGGTAAAGCTGATAAAGTCGGTGCTAAGATTTCATCGCTCGGTCTCGAGATGCATGATGTCAGGATACTTGATCCTGAATCCTCTCCGCAATTCGAAGACTACTGTAATACTTACTTTAAGTTACGTGAGCATAAAGGCATCCGTATGTCTGATGCTAGAGACAGAATGCTTGATCCAACATACTTCGGGTCCATGATGGTTTACATGGGCGATGCTGATGGAATGGTTTCAGGGTCTGTTACTACTACAGCTCAGACAATTCGTCCTGCTTTTGAGTTTATTAAAACTAAGCCGGGTGCGTCCATTGTTTCCAGTGTGTTCTTGATGTGCCTGAAAGACCGCGTTCTTGTCTTTGGAGATTGTGCCGTTAATCCTAATCCTAATGCGGAACAGCTTGCAGAGATTGCACTCAGCTCGGCCGCAACAGCGAAAATTTTTGGTGTCGAGCCTAGGGTTGCTTTACTCTCATATTCAACAGGGCAGTCCGGTAAGGGCGCCGATGTTGAAAAAGTTAAGGAAGCTGTGCGTATAGCTAAAGAACGCAATCCAGATCTTTTGATTGAGGGACCTTTGCAGTATGACGCTGCAATAGATCCTTCTGTTGCTAAAACCAAGCTGCCGGACAGTGAAGTCGCAGGGCGTGCAACAGTATTCATTTTCCCCGACCTGAATACAGGTAACAATACTTATAAAGCGGTTCAGCGTTCAGCTGAGCAGTCGGTTGCAATCGGTCCTGTTTTGCAGGGTCTAAATAAGCCGGTTAATGACCTTTCCCGAGGTTGTACTGTTCCTGATATTGTTAACACCGTAGCCATAACAGCAGTTCAGGCTCAAGCAGAAAAGGGACTTATTTAAATGAAAATATTAGTAATAAACGCAGGAAGCTCATCTATAAAGTATCAGCTTCTTGATGCAAAAGACGGTTGTGCTCTTGCCTCTGGCATAGTTGAACGCATTGGTGATGATATGGGTAGCCTTACTCATAAAGGTTTCATTGGCAGTGCCAACGAATACAAAGAAAAAATGGAATGCCCTTTCCCGACTCATAGAGAAGGGATGCATGAAGTTGTAAAGCTTTTGGTTGATCCAGAAAAAGGAGTTATCAAAGACCACTCTGAAATTTCTGGAATCGGTCACCGCATAGTGCATGGTGGCGAGCGTTTCTATGCACCTGTCGAAATTGATGAAGATGTTCTTCAGGGAATCAGAGATGTTATCCCGTTAGCTCCATTGCACAACCCAGGTCACGTTATCGGTATTGAAGTTGCGATGGAACTATTTCCAGGTGTCAGGCAGGTTGCTGTTTTCGACACATCCTTCCACCAGACAATGGAACCGAAAGCATATCAATTCGGCGTTCCTTACGAACTTTATGAAGAGTTCGGTATCAGACGTTACGGTTTTCACGGAACATCTCACAAATTTGTGGCCCGCGAAGCAGCAAAATACCTTGGTAAGCCGATGGAAGAGTGCAATCTTGTAACGGTTCACCTTGGTAACGGAGCTTCTCTTTGCGCCATTAAAAACGGTAAATGTTATGACACTTCAATGGGATTAACTCCTCTTGGCGGAATCATAATGGGTACACGTTGCGGAGATATCGATCCTGCAATTATCGGATTTATTTGCGATAAAAAGGGAATGAGCGTTAGTGAAGTTGAACATATGCTCACTCATGATAGCGGGTTGAAAGGAATCTGCGGATCAAACGATTTGCGTGATATCCACACTCGTATTGAAGAAGGTGACGAACGTGCAGTTCTTGCCCTAGAAATGGCAACACATAGAGTTCGCCAATTCATAGGTTCTTATTTCTTTGAACTCGGCAGAGTTGATGCTGTAATATTCACTGCAGGTATCGGAGAGAACGATCCTGAATATAGAGCAAAAACCTGTGCAGATCTCGAAAACTTCGGTATCGTAATGGATAAAGATAAAAACTGGAATTGGGACAGAACTCCGTCAGCAATCAGTGCAGACGAAAGCCCAGTGAAAGTCTTGGTTATTGCGACCAATGAAGAACTTGAAATTGCTAATGATACTGTAGCTGTTCTCGGACTTTAGTAGATAGCTCTTAAGGATAATTCGGGGCAGGGAGTGGAAGTCTCTGCCCCGGATAAATGGATAGTTAGGTCGCTCCTAAGTGGAACGACCCAAAATAAACAGACCCTGGATCAGACTGTGGAAGTACTGATATGCTGCAACCGAGTGGAAGTCGATGCCGCGTTGTTCTAGGGCTTACTAACGGGTAATTTTTACCCGACATCGTGGAGAAAAAATGACAGTCAAAAGCGAAAATGTCAAACTTTTCACTGAAAAAGCCGAACTCGTCTCGGCCGTAGTGTCAGAGGTTTCGTCGTTAGCTGAAGCCTATCAGTATACAATTGATCTTTGCGGTAAAAAAGAAGCTTGCAAATTGCTAGTTTCAGGGTGTGAAGAAGCGCTCTCAGATAAAGCTGATGCACTTTGTGAAACCAAATTTGGTAAAACAATTGCTGCTCCTGCTCTCAATAAAAAACAATTTTCCGCCCTTGAGAAACAGTGCGTAGAGAATGGATTTCAGCTTCTGAAAGACGGACTCCGCAAACACTTAGGTGGCATCGATATCGGGTTTACTTTTGCCGATCACGGCATTGCAGAAACCGGAACTATTGTCCTTAACTCCCGCAGTGAAGAGCTCAGAATAGCAACAATGATCAGCGAAGTTCACGTTGCTGTACTACCAAAATCCAAGATTGTTGCAGATTCGTATGCGCTTGAATCCTACATGGAAGAATGCATGAGAAGTTGCGATTACACCGCATTCATTACTGGCCCAAGCCGTACTGCTGATATCGAGCGCGTTCTTGCCATCGGTGTACATGGACCGTTGGAACTTCATATTCTTCTTTTGGAGGACAAATAATGCAGGATGCTAAAAGTTTTAAAGAGTATAAAACTCAGGTCAGAGAAGCTTTAGGTGACGATTTTCTGCGGACCGCAATGGACAATTTTGCCATTGCCTATCGTGCAAGCAGGGCAAATGCCTTCAAAGAAATTGATGATAAAGCACTGATAAAAGATATTGCTGAAGCAAAAGCATGTTCCACTGCGAATATGGATGAGCTTTACGCTCAGTTCAAAGAAGAAGCAGAAAAGAACGGCGCTGTTGTTCACTTAGCTGCAGATGCGCAAGAAGCTAATGAAATCATTGCCCGTATCGCAAAAGACGAAAACTGCACAAAAATTGTGAAGTCTAAGTCAATGACTGCGGAGGAAACTCTTCTAAATCACCATTTAGAAGCTGAGAACCTTGAAGTTGTCGAAACTGACCTAGGTGAGTGGATCATCCAGCTTCGTCATGAAGGTCCTAGCCATATGGTTATGCCCGCTATTCATCTCTCCCGTCATCAGGTCAGCGATACGTTTACCGATGCAACTGGCAAAAAGCAGGATGCTGATATTCAGAAGCTTGTTAAAGTTGCTCGTCGGGAACTGCGCCAGAAATTTACTGAAGCCGATATGGGTGTTTCTGGTTGTAACTTCGCAATCGCGGAGACTGGAACCATCGGTATCGTAACTAATGAAGGTAACGCTAGACTCGTTACCACTTTGCCAAGAGTTCATGTTGCTCTGATGGGTCTTGATAAGCTCACACCAAAATTACATGACGCTTTACGCGTTCTCAGAGCCTTGCCTCGTAATGCTACAGGGCAGGCGATCACTTCTTATGTTACCTGGATCACCGGGTCTAACGAGTGTGCCGTGGCTGAGGATGACAGGAAGAAAGTGCACTTCGTGTTTTTGGACAATGGAAGACGTGCTCTCGCTAAAGACCCGGTGTTCGCTCAAGTGCTACAATGCGTTCGCTGCGGAGCATGTGCCAATGTCTGTCCTGTTTATCGCATGGTCGGCGGCCACAAGATGGGCCATATCTATATAGGGGCTATCGGCCTCATTCTCACTTACTTCTTCCACGGAACTGATAAGGCTAAGAATCTTGTACAGAACTGCATTAACTGCGGGGCCTGTAAAGAAATTTGCGCCGGCGGCATAGATCTCCCAGGATTGATTAAAGAGATTCACGCCAGAATTCAGGACGAGGAAGGGCATCCGCTATCATCCGCGCTTCTTGGAAAGATGATGAAAAACCGCAAACTGTTCCATAAGTTCCTGCGCATTGCAAAATATGCTCAGAAACCTGTAGCAGGAAATGACGGTTTCCTTCGTCATCTACCGATGATCTTTGCGCCGGATCACGATTTCAGATCACTACCTGTAGTTGCAGAAGTTCCATTCAGGGATATGTGGGCAAAAGTTAAGCCTGCAAAAACAGCTAATCCTAAATATAAAGTCGCGATTTTCTCCGGCTGTGTTCAGGATTTTGTATACCCAGAACAGTCTGTCGCAACCGTTGAAAGTATGCGTGGCAAGGGTGTTGAACTTGAATATCCGATGGATCAGTCCTGTTGTGGACTACCGCTTCAGATGATGGGTGAGAAGGTCGCAGGGCGTGACGTTGCCATCCAGAACATGGAAGCATTTGAAAATTCAGACTGCGAGTATATTTTGACCATGTGTGCATCCTGCGCATCACATCTCAAACATAACTATCCTAAGATGCTCGGACATGATCCTAAGTACGCCATTCGCGTTCAGGAATTTGCAGATAAGGTCATTGATTACAGCTCATTTATGAATGATGTTGTCGGGATTTATGAGGCTGATTTCAGACAGACTAAAGGTGATAAAGTTACCTATCACGCTCCTTGTCATCTTTGCAGAGGGCTGGACGTTAAAGCCGCTCCTCGCGAATTGATGGTTAAAGCAGGGCTTGAATATATTGAATGTGCTGAAGAAGAAGTCTGCTGTGGATTTGGTGGAACTTACTCTGTAAAATTTCCTAAAATATCAGAACAGCTTCTTTCAAAGAAAATGCACAACGTAGAAGAGACCCGTGCAGAAGTTCTTCTTACAGACTGCCCCGGTTGCGTAATGCAGCTTCGCGGTGGAGCAAATAAGAATGGTCTTGATATTGAAGTAAAACACGTAGCAGAGCTTATAGCTGAGCGCAGAAAATAGTTTTAATTCCCTCGGCTGGCCTTGCAGCTTAGCATGGCAGTCGGGGGTTCAAATTTCAACGGAGCGGCATAAATAGACATTGCCTCCAAAACCGACACCTTCACCTCGCAACTGAATAGTATCGGGTCTTCTGCCGCATGATCAAGGCTTTTCCATTCGCTCGCCCGGTGGGAAAGCCTTTTTTGGGCAATTACTAATCCTTTTTTTTGAACATGACGATTAATTAGGTTATAGGTTGATTTGAACATTTCTTTATTAGTTTGTTATGGATTTGAAATGATTTGTAATTTTATTTGAAAGGGAGAACCTTATGATCAAGAATTTATCTATTGGAGGCAGATTTATATTGCTTCTAGTGACAATGTTTTTGTTTCTGCTTTTAAGTGGCTCTATGTTTATGATGCAGAATCAAGAAATTGCCGATTATGGAGTCAATCAAGTTCAGAAGGTTATGCTTGCAGATCAAAAAGCTAAAATTAAAGTCGCCACTAAAACAATTGCTCTTTCTTTAGGCGAAGATTTGAAAGATGTTCCTGGGCTGGACAATAAAATTAAATTTATAAGAAAATCTGTTGATAAAATTAGATTTGAAGATGATAAGTCTGGATATTTCTTTGTGTATAAAGGGACAACCAATGTAGCTTTGCCTCCCAAGAAATCGCTTCAAGGTAAGGATTTAAAAGGGGCTAAAGATAAAAATGGCGTTTATTTTGTTCAGGAGCTCGACCGTGCAGCAAACGCTGGCGGAGGATTTGTTTCCTACGTTTACGATAAGCCCGGTAAGGGAATTCAGCCGAAACTTGGTTATGCTCTTTTGATACCTGGCACAGATATGTGGATTGGAACAGGCGTATATATTGATAATATTGATGTAGAAGCGGATCGTATCAGCAGTGCGATGATTAGCACGGCTAAATCGGGAACGATTAAGATTGTTATGATCGTTGGCGCTATTTTGCTTTTCTTGATTATTCCACTATGTATTTTTATGGTCCGGTCAATCACCAGCCCTCTTCAGGATTCTACCGATGCCGCAACAAAAGTTGCTTCCGGTGATTTGACAGTACAGCTTGACCCGCAAGGTAAGAACGAAATTTCTACCCTACAAAATGCGTTGAATGATATGGTCGTGACCTTGTCTTCTAATTTAGAGAATATTAAAATAAAAGGTGCAGAGGCTGAAGAACAGACTCGCGTTGCTAAACTGGCAGCGGAGGAAGCGAATGAAGCGCGGATGCAGGCAGAAGGTGCAAAGCGCGAAGGTATGCATATGGCTGCAGACAAGTTGGAGTCTGTATTAAAAAATATTGTTGAGATTTCTAAAAATGTTGAAGAAAGTACAGACCAGATCATGATTGGTAGTGATTTCCAGAAGCAGCGTATTACAGAAACTGCGACGGCAATGGAAGAAATGAATGCCACAGTTCTGGAAGTTGCACGAAATGCTACAGAGACCAATCAGGATACTGAAGATACAAAAGATAAAGCAACTGAGGGGCAGCAGGTTGTTCTGGGTACGATCGAGTCAATGGTTAGAATTCAAACACAGACCAATGAACTCGAAGAATTGATGGGCAAGCTTAGCACTCAGTCTATTGATATCGGTAAAGTTATAGGTGTAATTAATGACATTGCGGATCAGACAAATCTGCTGGCACTTAATGCGGCTATCGAAGCAGCGCGGGCTGGTGAAGCTGGACGTGGGTTTGCTGTTGTTGCTGACGAAGTTCGTAAGCTTGCAGAGAAAACCATCGGCGCTACAGACGAAGTTGAAAAGAGTATTGCTTTAATTCAGTCTCTTGCTAAGCAGAACATTTCAGGAATGCAGATAGCTGTTAAGGCTATCAGTGAGGCTACTAGGCATTCTAGGTCTTCAGGGGAAGTTCTTGCAGAAATTGTAGAGCTTGCTGGAAATGCGGCCGGACAGGTTCAGTCTATTGCAACAGCAGCAGAAGAGCAGTCTGCAACTTCAGAAGAGATTAACCGCAGTATTGGAGAAATTGATTCCATGACTGAGGATAACGCAAGAAGTAGTATGCGAGCTGCTGAAGGTGCTAAAGACCTTTCTGGAGAAGTTGATGCTCTTGTTTCCTTGGTAGAAGAGTTAAGAACGTAACTTCTCTGTCTATGAGAAGAATTGATATAATAGGGGCTAGTGGTCTTTTCTTTACTGCCTTCTTTGCAGTTTAGATGTTTATTTTTTTTAAAAATCAGGAGTATTTTAATGATTAAGCATATTGTTATGTGGACACTGAAGGATGAAGCCGCGGGCGGTACCGCGGCTGAAAATGGGTTGAAAATGAAAGAAATGTTAGAAAACCTGTCTGGTAAAATTGAAGGTCTCAAACATATTGAAGTCAGCGTAGACACTTTTGGTGCAATTCCTGATTGCAGCGTTGTTTTATATTCTGAATTTGAGACGACACAGGATCTTGATTTTTATCAAACTCATCCATTACATCAGGAATGCGGATCATTTATAAAGCAGGTCGCAGCTTCAAGAAGTGCTGTTGATTATGTAATTTAATAGTTTTTAGCAAAGTAGATTTAAGGCGTTGGAAGTTAATTAACTTCCAACGCCTTTTTTATTTTGTATTTGCCATTAACGGTACAATGAAGAGAGTGCAATTAATATACTATTGTAGCGAGTGCTTACTCACTTGCGGTGTGGGGCGAATTCATTATTGATTTGCAGTGTATTCATCTTCTTTAGTAATCATTAATAGCTTATGTAAATTTTTTTATAAGATTAAAAGATTGCTTGTTATTAAAATTATAAAATAACTATAGGCAATTTTTGATTGTTGGAAGCTTGCATAGTTGAGTTTCCACATAAAAATGTATTGCTTGAAGCTAAATAAATATATTTTTTAAAGTCCCTGTATTTAAAATAAAATACTATTAATAAACCTCTAAGTCGTGTATATTCTACTCAGTTTTCAGAGTTTGGCGGCCTATTGGAGCCCTCTGATGTTTTTCTTAAATAATAATTTAGTTGGGAGGGGGTCCTATGTTTAAAAATTTATCAATCGGATCCAGATTTTTCTTTCTGTTGGCTCTTATGGTTGTATTTCTAGTGGTTACCGGAGCTCTTTTTCTTGGTGCCATTAGGGATATTACTGAGTACGGGGTAAGTGAAACTCAAAAAGTGATGCTTGCAGACCAGAAAGATAAGGTTTTAGTTGCGACTAAGAGTATGGCTCTTTCGCTTGGCGAAGAGTTGAAGATTATTAAGGGTGATAATGAGAGACTTGAATTCATACGCCATGCTTTAGATCCTATTAGGTATGAAAAGGATAGCTCTGGCTACTTTTTCGTTTATAAGGGAACCGTAAATATGGTTATGCCACCCAAGAAGTCTTTACAGGGTAAGGATCTTAAGGGGCTTAAAGACCAAAATGGATTATACGTTATTCAGGAACTGGATAAGGTTGCGCACAATGGCGGAGGCTACGTAGCCTACGACTTTGAAAAGCCCGGGGCTGGAATTCAGCCTAAGATAAGTTATGCTCAGATGATTCCCGGAACTGACCTATGGATAGGAACTGGCGTATACATCGATAATATCGATAGCGAAAAAGAACGTATTGGCGGAGCTATGAATGCTAGCGCTGATGCCATCACCATGAAGATAGTAATTGGAGCAGGGGGAATATTCCTTATATTGATCCTGCCTTTGAGTTTGTACTTGATCAGGACTATTGTGACTCCATTGCGAGAATCAACTGATGCTGCAACCGCTGTTGCAGAGGGTAATCTCGATGTAAGTCTTGACCCTCAAGGTCGAAATGAAATCTCAACCTTGCAGATGGCACTTAACTCTATGGTTTCGACATTATCTGAAAATATCGAAAGTATTAAGGTTAAGAGCGCGGAAGCTCAGGATCAGACTCGAATTGCAAAGGCCGCAGCGGCTGAGGCTCAAGAAGCCACAAAGCGTGCTGAAGGCGCTAAGAAGGAAGGTATGCTCGCTGCAGCCGAAAAATTGCAGAGTGTAATTGACCGTGTCTCAACAATTACTGATGAAGTAACAAGCAGTGCTGATGAGATCCTGAGTGGTAGTGAATTCCAGAAGCAACGAGTAGCTGAAACTGCAACTGCAATGGAAGAGATGAATGCGACTGTTCTTGAGGTTGCACGAAACGCTTCTGAGACAAATGAAAGCTCTGAAATGTCCATGGCGAAGGCGACTGAAGGGGCCAAGATGGTTCAGGGAACCGTTGACGCCATGACCGACATTCAGCAGAGGACAGGAGTTCTTAAGGAAACAATGGAACAACTTGGCACAGAGTCCGTCGAAATCGGTAATGTGCTTGGTGTCATTAATGATATTGCTGACCAGACAAATTTGCTTGCTCTTAATGCTGCAATCGAGGCAGCCAGAGCAGGTGAAGCAGGCAGAGGATTTGCTGTCGTTGCAGATGAAGTTCGGAAGCTCGCAGAAAAGACCATTGGAGCAACAGACCAAGTTGAAAGCAGTATTAATTCTATTCAGAAGCTTGCACGTGAAAATGTTCAGGGTATGGATGCAACCGTAATTGCGGTTGAAAAGGCCACTGACCTTTCTCGTGAATCTGGGAACATGCTTGGTGAAATAGTTGATTTGGCCAAGAATTCAGCAGATCAAGTTCGCTCCATAGCAACCGCTGCCGAGCAGCAGTCAGCAACATCGGAAGAGATTAACCGCAGTGTCGGTGAAATTGATTCAATGACAGAAGAGAATACAAGAAACAGTCAGCTGGCATCTGAGGGAACTCAGAATCTGTCTGAGGAAGTTCAAATTCTGCTCGCGTTAGTCGAAGACCTGAGACAGGGTGATTGATATATTAATAATTAAAGTAAAAGGGCTGAGACCATTAGGTCTCAGCCCTTTTTAGATTCTCCAGATCCTTTTAGGCCGGAGGCGTCGTGGCTTGTGAACAATTAGAGATAGCTCAAAGGTACCTTACAGATCAGTTGAAATTGAATCCGACGGAGTTGGATGCTTTTGTCAAAGAAGTTACAAACTCCTTGCGAGTTATCATGGATAGGCTTGATGAGGCTATTGATGAAGGAGACTTTGATGAAATAATAATCACAGCGCACACTCTTAAGGGTAGTCTTGCAAATCTGGGGTTAGCAGAAATGAGCATAGTAGCGAAGAATATAGAACTCGGAGCGCAGAGTACGACTCCGGCTCATTTGGCTTGCTATTTTATGAGGCTGAAAAGAGAACTCACCTGTCTTTTATAAAATTTCAAATAGGCCTAATATAAAAGGCCCGGAAGTAATCTTCCGGGCCTTTTGTATTAGGTGTTTAAAAATCTAACAGCTCGCCCTTCCGACCAGAGCTGTTTTTCTTGCGGTAAGTTGGTAAAACCGACATGGCCGCCATAGTTCGGGATTTGCAGCGACAAATTATTGTTGTTTTGTGCTTCTACGATGGGATAACATTCAGACGCTAGAAACGGGTCATCCTTTGCGTTCAGGATTAAGGATGGGACCTTGATCTTGTGCAGGAATTGTTTGCATGAGGCTTTCTCATAATAGTCAAAAGCGTCTTTGAATCCGTGTACTGGCGCAGTGTATTCGTTGTCGAATCCGATAATATTTTTGATACCCGCCAATCTTTTCAGCGGAAAAAGTTCCGGAAATTGTAGGCTTTTAGCTTTTACTTTCTTTTTAAGTGAGTGCAAAAAATAGTGATTATATAAAATATTAGATGGCTTACACAGCTGTTTTGCAGAAGAGGTAAGGTCGCAGGGCACTGAGATTCCGATGCCTCTTATTACTTCGGGTGGAACCAGTTCAGGAGCTTCACCCAAATATTTCATAACCTGATTTCCACCTACACTAAACCCTATAAGAGCTGCGTCTTCATATATCCCATGCTTAAGTCCGTATTCAAGAACTGTATGGAGATCTTCTGTTTGTCCGCTATGGTACATTTGTGCTTTTTTATTCATGGCACTACCACAGCCTCTAAAGTTGTAAGTAATGCAATCCCATCCGGAAAGAACCATCGCTCGAGCCATGCCAAGTACATAGTGCCTTCGTGAGTTTCCTTCCAGCCCATGGGCAATTACGACGAGTCTTGTGCTTCCAGCCAGGTGCCAATCGATATCCAAGAAATCACCATCAGGGGTGTCGATCTTTCTTCTGATGACAGGTGGAAGAGAAACTTTTCTGAAAAGCCGTGGAAATATGGTCTGAAGATGACCGGACTGGAGGGGGAACTTTGGTTTAAATGGCGGCGGCTGCAATAAGGGCATTTGGTAAGAATATCCGTCCTTTGGTTTACGTCTTTGAAACCAGATTGTGGTGTATGATTGAAAAAAGGTGAATCTATTTAATTAAAGATATACCTAGGATTGGCTGGTGTCAAAAGCAGAAGTGAATCTTTATTCGATTTTATATATAAAACTCTTATTGTAGCAAAAGTTTAAGTCCGATCATGATCAGAACAATTCCGCCTACTAGTTCGGCTATATGGCTGTAGCGAGAGGCTGCGGAAAATTTTCTACCGAGCTGTATTCCGATAGCCGTTAGTACAAAAGCAGTAATCCCGATCAGTACTGAGGGCATGACTATTGGGTAGTCTAGAATGGAAAAAGAGAGACCTACAGCAAGCGCGTCAAGGCTGGTGGCAACTGATAAGAATATAAGTGAAAATCCCGTTGTGGGGTCTTTGTCAACATCACAGGAATCGTCTTTTTGGAAAGACTCATAAATCATTTTTCCACCGACAAATGATAATAGCAGGAAAGAAATCCACGGGGCGTAAAGCTCCACCATGGATTTAACCGTAAGGCCGGCTGCCCAGCCTAAAAGCGGCATCAAACCTTGAAAAAGACCAAAGCTGAGTGCGAGTCTGAAAGTCTGACGTCCTGTAACTTTAGACATACAGAGACCGCATGCAACAGCGATAGTGAAGGCATCCATTGCAAGGGCTACAGAGATTATTATTATTTCGT
Source organism: Maridesulfovibrio frigidus DSM 17176 (assembly GCF_000711735.1). Classification (NCBI taxonomy): domain Bacteria; kingdom Pseudomonadati; phylum Thermodesulfobacteriota; class Desulfovibrionia; order Desulfovibrionales; family Desulfovibrionaceae; genus Maridesulfovibrio; species Maridesulfovibrio frigidus. The sequence goes on along the minus strand of NZ_JONL01000001.1, from coordinate 225,646 downwards.
ATAAGGGCATAAGAAAGATTCTTGTCTAATTGATTTGTAAAGGTTCAGTGGGCAGCAAAATATCTACATAGGAACTGGGGAATTGTTAAGTAAAATTTAGCGCATAAATATGGTAAGGAATTTCTATCTATATAAATAGCCCGGAACTCAAATGAACAATTAGAGTTCCGGGCAATATTTAAAGTTTATTTAGAGTCCCGGAACAGGGAAGGACGAGCAGAAAGATTCAATCTCGCTCTTGGTCTGTTTCGCCAAATTCAGATCTTCTGGGTTTTTAAGGGTCTCAATCATCCAGCCCGCAAGTTTGACCATGTCGGCATCTTGCATGCCACGGGTTGTGGCGGCAGGGGTCCCGATTCTGATTCCACTTGGCTTAAGCGGTGGATTAGGATCATCAGGGATTATCTGCTTGTTGGTTGTTATTGATACTGAATCAAGAACTTCCTCTGCAAGTTTGCCGTCAATTCCATAACTTTTTTCGGTATCCACAACCATCATGTGGTTATCAGTTCCACCGGTAACAAGGTGTGCTCCAGCCTTAGTTAATTCTGTTGCAAGAGTTTTAGCGTTACTGAGAACTTGAAGCCCGTATTTGTGAAAATCTTGTTCTGCGGCCTTTTTCAGAGTGATGGCTATGCCCGCAATGGTGTTCATGTGCGGTCCGCCTTGGAGGCCGGGGAATACCGCTTTGTCGATTCGGGCAGCATATTCTTTTTTACATAGAATGATTCCGCCGCGTGGACCTCGCAAGGATTTATGTGAAGTGGTCGTTACAATATCGAATCCGTAATCAAACGGATTGCGCATAACATTTCCAGCTACCAGACCTCCGTAATGCGAAGCGTCAGTCATTGTTATGGCACCAACTTCGTCGGCAATTTTTTTGAAAGCAGTATAGTCGAGGTCGCGAGGATAGGAAGTGTATCCACAAAGAATCATCTTAGGCTTATGTTCGAGCGCGGTTTTGCGGAGATCATCAAAGTCTATAGAACCATCAACAGGGTTTGTTTTATAGCGGATGAAGTTGAATAGTTTACCCATAAATGAGACTGGTGCGCCGTGCGTCAGGTGCCCGCCATGGGAAAGATCCATTGCCAGGATAGTATCGCCTGGTTCTAGTAAGCCGAGGTATACAGCCTGATTCATGGGAGACCCAGAAAGGGGCTGTACATTTGCGTGCTCGCAACGAAAAACATCTTTTGCACGTTCTCTGGCAATTTCTTCGATGGTGTCAGTGAATTTCTGACCTCCGTAGTAACGTCTACCGGGATAACCTTCGGAATATTTGTTGGTAAACACGCTACCTAATGTACAGAGGACTTCAGGATAGGTATAGTTCTCGGATGGGATAAGTTCGATGCCGGCTTGTTGCCGACGCTCTTCACCCTCTAGGGCTGCAAAAATGTCTGAGTCTGATTTTTGGAGAAGATCGCGATAAGAATTCATGGGCACTCCTTTGTTTGTTCCCTCGTTAAAGGAAAAGGATGCACGTCTTGTGACGTGGCCCAGGCGAGCGGCAAAAACTAGTTCCGTGTTTCCTCGTGGTTTATTCCACTTAAGATCGCCAGTTGCACGGAGTATGTATAAATAGCAGGCCTAAAAAGTAGCAACAGAATTAAACTCTGTAAACTGATTTTTAAGCCTGCTAAAATTTATTAAACAGCGCCCAGTTTATATCTGATACGCAGAATGCCATCATCAAAACTGTGAGAAGCGATCTTGAATTCGCCAATTTCGCTGGTGTTCTCAACGTGTTCACCGATGCAAGGACATGTGTCGAAATCACCAATTTGGATGATTTTAACAGTCTCTGCGTCTTCTGGAAGTTTTTCCAGATTAAATAGCTCTTCTGCTTCTTCAGTCAGCATAAGATCGTCGGTTATTGGAAGGTTAGCTGAAATAGCCGCGTTTACGGTCATCTCGATTTCAGCTGCTTCTTCGTCAGTCATGCCGCGCTTGTACTTGTAGTCGCACTTAGATTTTTTCTTGTTGATGTGCGCACTGAAACAACGACCACATTTAAATTTGCGATCCATTGCTGAATTTAACATATGCTCTGCTGTATGCATTCTAATAAGGGGATCTTTGCCCATGATAAAATCCTTTTGTTGTGAAATAAATATGTTGCAGATTTAGTGAAAACTAACTGCGGGATTTCCATTCTTTCATTTCTTCATTAATAAAATAATCAATCATTAATTTGTATATTTCGCCTATTAATTCAGGAGAAGCTCCATGTTTGGTCGCTAATTCCTTTTTAGAATTAATAACTTTTTGAACGCGGGCTGAATCTCTGACAGCTTTTTCATCTGCCTTAAACTTAGCAGCTTCATGTACATATTCTGAACGGTGCGCAATTAACTCAATAATTTTGGTATCAAGGCTGTCAATTGCCGTCCTAATTTCCGTCATATCTGCACAGTCTTTTGCGTCTTTCATTATTTTCATCCGCCGTTTCGTCGTGAAACTGTCATGAATCGGGTATAAAACCAACTAAAAAAGGCTTAACTAAAAAGTTAAGCCTTTCCGAAAAGCGCAATTGTCCGATATTAAAAAACTTTTAATCTAATACAATTAACAAAACACTCACCGCAATTCTAACCACTCAAAGCCAATTAACAGCTAATCAGTAGTAAGCTTCCTAATGTCCGCGTCTTTCAGCTTGCGCGTGTAGCTACGTAAAGTCTCGTATCCGTCTTTACCTACTATTATGCGTGTTTCGGATAGCGCTTTAATGTGGACCTCTTGTCCAATTTGTTTTTGTACCAACTGGGAAACTGTTTTGACCTCATCCGGGGCAACTGTTCTGGGTCCTATCACTACTGCTACTACTTCCCATTTTCCATCGCTATCCATAATTGCATCTACATCCTGAGCAAAGAAAGATCCCAGCGAGTCAAATCCTTCTTTTACGGAATTCTCAACTTCGGCTTGCAATGCCTGTTGTGCTGCGGACAAATCATGGTTGAAATGAGCTTTTTCAATTAAAATTTTTCCCTTTGAGCTAAGTCTGTTGATTTTACTTACATTCATTATAAATTTCATATTATCGAATCCGAATCTTTCTTGCATTGATTTTTCAACAGTTGCCACAACGCCGGGCATACTTGGCGCGGAGTTATCAATGAATACTTTGATTATGATTTCGCCATCTTTGCGAATCAATTCGGTACGCAGAAGATTTACGTATGGAAGATTCTGAATTTGTTCTCGGATGTCCTGCTCAACCGCGCGGATAATTCGTTGATCTAGGCTTTCATCTAGGTTGAAAAGTTCGCCGTTTAAATTCGTCGCAGCCAGAGATCTTGCATTACCTGTTGCGGAAACTTCCGATGTCAGCGAACAGCGCATTACTACTGTTGCATTTAGCCCAACATCCCTTGTCAGGTTATTTTGGAGCAGTAAAACTCTATTGGGATTGATTGGCCACGGCGTAGCTACGTGAATAACTATGCCTACGTCGCCATCTTTAACTTTGTGAGTTTCACTTATAAACATGGCGCCAGCCATACTGTCTAAAAGATGGGATATTTCGGTTTCAATTGCTTTAGTTATCCTGCGGTCACGGTCGAAGTGAAATAGGGCCTGTGTGAGAATAACTACAACTATGATCAGGCCGACTATTGCAAGAGAGAAACGTCTTAGGAAATTCCATTTCGAGCCGATTTCTTTTTTTGTAACAAAGCCTGCAGCGAGGAAAATAGATGTTGCGACAGCTAGAATCGTAAGGAAGTTCGCGGAAAAAAGAAGGAAGGCTCCCCATGCGCCTGCATATGCTCCAAAAGCGATGCATAAGCCGATAGTCGCAAGCGGCGGGGTTAAAGCTGTCGCCATGGCAATTCCGGGAAGAACAGGGCTAATGCGCTCATCTATCATGGCTAAACAGCCCGCAAGGCCCGCAAAAGCGGCTACCAGCAAATCTAGCAGTGTTGGCGATGTTCGCGCTATAATTTCCGGGGTAACGTGAAAAGAGAAAGGGAGAAGCCCGAGCAGCCCGGAAACACCAATTGCTAATACAGCTCCGCCAATTCCCGATAAGAGAGCTGCGCGGAGTAATTTTACATTACCCCTGCTCAGGCCAAGAGATATTCCGAAAATAGGAGTCATCAGAGGTGAAATCAACATTGCCCCGATGACGACTGATGAACTGTTGAGTATCAAACCTATACTTGCGAGAATCGCGGAAATCCCCATCAGTACATAGTAAAGCATTCTGGGGGCAGAGCCTTGAATTATGTCATCACGGACTGTTGCCCGTCGCTTTTCTGATACGACAAAAAATTTTTTTACCGACGTTAATACGTAGTTGATTCCCTCTTTTATAAACTTGATCATCTTTTCCCCGTATGATTTCGACTTGTACTTAAATTTTTGCTTATATTTTAATCATAGCAATGGATTAGAACCGTGTCACGTCCCTTTTTAGTTTGTTTCACTATTACTTTTTAAAAAAAGTAGTAAGCGCGGTGCTGAGCTCTTTTAGCAAAGGAGTATCTAAACTCCAAGATTGCCAATATAAAGGAACAGACACCCGCACTTCAGGGATAAGCTCAACGATTTTACCGGAATCGATCTTTTTTCGCACTTGATTTTCTGGAATCATGCCATATGCAAATCCGCGCTGGATGACCTCTACAAATGATTCTGATGACGGTACATAAAAGATAGGGTGCGCTATTGGCTTTTCTGGAAAGGCTACCGCTAACATTTGGCCCTGAGTTTCATCCTTGCGGTTGAACATCGCCGCTGGAGCTTTCGTAACATTATCTATGGTAAAGCCATCCTTAAACCATTTATTTTTAAACTCAGGAGTGCAAACGCATAGGTAATCTATGGTTGCAAGGTATTCTCTATTGCAACTTTTTAGCTTTTTAGAGTCCGTACCAATGCATCCGGCAACCTCACCGCGCTTAAGAAGCTCATGTGTCTGGTTTTCATCGTCCACATAAATATCAAGAAGCACACGGTTTTTGTGCAAAAAATCATCCAACGCATCAAGTAGCCATGTCGCCAGACTATCCGCATTTACCCCGAGCGGTATCACTATAAAATCATCTGGCTTGTTAAGGCCAGTGTCTTCCGCAAGCTCATACTCCATGAGTCTGACTTTTCGTAGATGTTTGATAAGTTTGCGACCAGCTTTAGTCGGCTCAGGAGGTACAGAACGGACTACTAGGACCTGACCGATTTGTTCCTCTAAGTTTTTAATGCGTTGGGATATCGCCGATTGGGTGAGATTCAGCTTTGCAGAGGCTTTGTCGAATCCTCCTTCCTCAATCACTGCCGTAAGGGCTTCTAAAAATTTATAATCTAGCATGAGGCAATCATAAGCAAAATTAATAATAAATCAAAATATTTAATTTTACTAATTTTAATTGACTGCCTATGGTCGCATCAACTTAAACAACGGAGAAAATAAATGTCGATGATGTTACCATATTTGCAGGGGTTTGGAACTGGAGGAGGGTTGATTGTAGCCATTGGAGCGCAGAATGCTTTTGTGCTTACTCAAAGTATAAAAAAGAATCACCACTTGAAGGTCTGTCTGGTATGCGCATTGTGTGATGCTGTGTTAATTTCGCTCGGCGTGTTTGGGACAGGAGATCTTGTCGCATCTAATCCTATGCTTCTTAAGCCTGCTGCATGGGGCGGGGCGCTATTTCTTGCGTGGTATGGTTTTGGTTCGTTTAGGTCCGCGATAAAAGGTGGCAAGCTCGAAACGGAGGAAGCCACGACCACAGGTGTTCGCTCTATCATTATGCTTACTCTCGCTATCACTTTACTGAATCCGCACGTATATTTAGATACGATAGTAATGCTTGGATCTATCAGCGGACAATATTCTGGAGACGCAAGGTATTTCTTTGGGTTTGGTGCTGTTAGTGCCTCATTTGTGTGGTTTTATACATTGGGGTTCGGAGGCCGTGCATTGGCTCCTCTCTTTAAAAAGCCGATAACTTGGCGCGTCTTGGATACACTTGTAGGCGTGACCATGTGGGTGATTGCTTTTAAACTTTATGAAAAAGCTATGAGTGTTTGATTATAGATAGTCGAAATAGCGATTCCCCCATTAATAAAAATAAGCTAAAAGGAAAAGAGTACTCACCTTATAGGTTTATTTTGACTTGTTAAATTGGCGCGATGGCTCGCCATGAACAATATCATTAACAATGACTGACTAAAAAGGAGCAATTTATGAAAAAGCACGTGTATAAAGTCGGCTTTTTTACAATTTTTCTTGTTACTTTACTTGTTTTTTCAGTGCAACCATCCTTTGCGGATGCATCTTCAAAAACAGCCCCATATCGGGTAGGGAAGTGGCTTCCTTCTGATCAGAAAGTCTTAACTGACTGGCGCGCGGATCTCATTGGGGAGACTGATGCCGCAGGTAAAGTTGTCTTGCTTCCTGTTATTCAGGAGTTCAAAGATATGATCGAGAGCGATCCTGAACTGTTCATGCTCTTTACTGAGATGTTTAATCAGGTTCCCCGCAAACCACCATATGATAAAGACCCCACAGGTAAACCACAGATTCGGGATTACAATCATATGCTGCAACTCATGAATACCATCATGACGCGCGCTCCTGAATTTAACAAAACAGGACTGGTAGGCTTTCCTCTAAATGCTATTTTAGACTGGCCGATGGGAACTCCTGCTGGAACTGTCGCTTTCATGAATGAGAAGGTGAATCGGCAGCTTAAGAAAATTTTGACTCAGTGGTCCGTATATCTCGGTTCAGCTGATTCTCGTTACGTTCTCAGCGATGACCCTGAAAATGGCTGGTTCGGGCGCGAAGCTAAAAAGGCAATGCCTGGTTTTGCAAAAGACTTTGTCTGCAATCCGAAGGAAAAATATTACGGTTTTGCTTCATGGGATGACTTTTTTACCAGAGTTTTTCGTGAAGGACGCCGTCCGGTAGCATCCCCTAAAGATGACAATGTCATCAGTAACTCATGTGAATCAGCACCATTCAGACTTGTTGAAAATGTTAAGCTACGTGATAAATTCTGGATCAAGGCGCAGCCTTATTCTCTTGCGCATATGCTGGGAGACGAGGAGCTTGCTAAGCAATTTGCCGGGGGTACTGTGTATCAGGCCTTCCTGAGCGCATTCAGCTATCACCGTTGGCATAGTCCTGTAAGCGGAAAGATTGTGAAGACTCAGATTATAGATGGTTCATACTACGCAGAAGCTCAGAGTATGGGATATGATCCTGCGGGTCCGAATGAATCTCAAGGGTATATTACGCAAGTTGCCGCTAGAGGATTGGTTCTTATAGAAGCTGACAATCCTGATATCGGCTTGATGGGTGTCATGTTTGTGGGAATGGCAGAAGTTTCATCTAATGAAATTACCGTTTACGAAGGACAGCATGTGAATAAGGGTGATCAGCTTGGTATGTTCCATTTTGGAGGGTCCACGCATACTCTTATTTTCCGGCCTGAAGTGAATCTTGAATTTGACTTGCATGGCCAGAAGCCAGGGCTTCATTCTAATAATATTCCAGTAAGATCAAGAATTGCTACGGTCAAAAAGACGAAGAAATAGTTTTGTTCAAAAATATCGATATAAAATGATGAAGAAATAATCCTGCTCACTAAAGCAATCTCTTTAGAAAAGGGGTTGCTTGGTGAGAGGGAAATCGTAAAACAAAAAAAAGGCTTAATCTTGCGATTAAGCCTTTTTAAATAAGTCTAAATGGTTGCGGGGGCAGGATTTGAACCTACGACCTTCGGGTTATGAGCCCGACGAGCTACCAAACTGCTCCACCCCGCGTCACTTGAGAATATAAATACACATTCTCGCATTTGCTGTCAACAGTAAATGTTAATGTTTGCAAATTATTTCGAATATTATCAAGGTCTTAATAAAAAATAGTTCAACTCATAAGTGAACCGGACCTTGTCTCGGGAGCTTTTCTGAAATCTCAGAGCAGCTAATTCTTCCCGAAAAAAAAGAACCTGTCAGACGACTAGGTTCATCGTAAAATCTTTGTGGTTGCGGGGGCAGGATTTGAACCTACGACCTTCGGGTTATGAGCCCGACGAGCTACCAAACTGCTCCACCCCGCGTCACTGAGAGCATGTCTACAGTCCAACGTGTAGGGTGTCAACGTAAAAAAAAACTATATTTGAAATAGATTCAAAATATAGCTTTTTTTAGAGGGGACTATTTAGTGCTGTTTGTTGTTAGAGCCTTACTGCTTATGACTTTTATTGGGAAAACTTCTGTTATGTAGATCGAAAAAAATGCAAATGACATTAATAAAATTATTAAACCGATAACTGAAGAATTTATTTTTAGGCCACCGGGGCCTATTTCAACTTCGCTTGCTGGAGCTTGTCCTGCCGGGCCGTGTTGCTCTCGATGTTTCATGTCGAAATCAAATTGCTTCCAAGCGAGAATAAAGCCGCCTGCAACGAGTAGGAGGACAATCCCAAATAAGGCGTAATTTAAGAAGTATTGCTGTTTTAGTACGTCGACTCGATGCTGAAGTTCTTCTGCACCTGTCTTATAGTGTGTTATTTTGAATTTAGAAAATTGTTCACCGACTGCAACGGCAGATTCGAACTTTTTTTGAAGCATTTTTTGTTGGTACTCTTCTGGAATATTGTCGGAAATTGCCACAGATGGAATGCAGATAGTAGCAAATAAGATGAATGTTAAAAGGACTGATGTTTTCATAATAATACTCCCTGCACGGTTATTTATTTTTGTATTTATTATAAATGTCTCTAATGAGATTACTTATGTATGCTTTACTGCAGTAGTCTTTTTCAGAGTACGTTTTGTCATTAACCAATTCTTCTAGTGGTTCAGTTTCCTTCATTATCCATTCTGGAACATAACATTGATGGTTTTTTGGGGGGGTCCAATATGGTGAGAATGTTGATTCATTAATGTTAATTGGTCCTCTTTCAGCAATATCTGATTTAGGGTAAGGGCTAGCAACATATACATCCTTAGATGCAGCCGGTGATGCAAAGACTAGGGGACTAAATAATAGTATTAAAAAAATAATTTTCGTAACTTTCATAACAATCACCTTTTGATATGTGTATGGTGTCATTGTTGGTTATAATTAAAATAAATAGATGAATATGTAAAGTTTTTATTTACTAATAAGTGTATATGTATATTGGTGGATATTAACTAATTAATTGGCATGAATAGTGGGATGATCTTCAACTGATGAAGGCGCAATAGACCAAAAAAAAGGCTTAATCTTGCGATTAAGCCTTTTTTAAAAATCTTTGTGGTTGCGGGGGCAGGATTTGAACCTACGACCTTCGGGTTATGAGCCCGACGAGCTACCAAACTGCTCCACCCCGCGTCACTGAGAGCATGTCTACAGTTCGACCCATTCCTTGTCAACAGCTATTTACAAAATTACTAATATTTCTTATCTCATCTCTCGATATGACAAAAAACTACGACCTATCTCTCGTAATACCTGTTTATAATGAGCAGGATAATTTACGAAAACTGATGCAGGAAATTGATTCGGCCTTAGAGCCGCTTAATATTTCATATGAAGTTGTGTTTGTGGATGATGGCAGCAAGGACGCAAGTTTGGCTGTTTTAAATGAAATTTCGACAGCCTACGAAGCTGCCAGATATATTTCATTTGCTGAAAACAGAGGACAGTCCGCCGCCTTTTGCGCAGGTTTTGATGAAGCCCGTGCTCCGCGAGTTGCCACAATGGATGCTGATCTACAAAATGATCCCGCAGATCTTCCGGCTATGTTCTCCCTTTATAACGAAGGATATAAGATGGTTATCGGATGGCGTGGTAAGCGCAAAGATGTGTGGATCAAAAGAGTTGGCTCCAAATTCGCTAATGCCGTAAGAAATAAACTTACAAAAGAATCTGTTAAAGATACCGGCTGTTCTTTAAAAATTATGGACACTGAAACTGTCCGCGCAATTCCGCGCTTTAACGGAATGCACCGTTTTCTGCCGACTCTTATGAAGATGCAGGGCGCCACCGTTGCGGAAACTAAGGTGAATCACCGCGAACGCCATGAGGGTGAATCCAAGTACGGAACACTTGATAGGGCAATCGCTGGCGGTCTTGACCTTCTCGGCGTATGTTGGTTGCAGAACCGTCATTTTTCCTACTCAGTTAAAGAGCGCAGCAGCGAAAAAGATAATTCATGACATCCGAGAGAAGTGATAAAAAAGTAAGCATCAAAGCTCTTATAAAAGGGCTGACAATGCTAGGGGTGCTTGCTTTATCTGTTTATCTGGTAAGATATGCGGGGCTATCAGATGCTCTGGATACCAAGTGGATAGATGACCACGTCACCTCACGCGGAATGACGGGAGTAATGCTATATATAGGTATTGCTGCGTTCTTTTCTGCTATCGGTTTTCCGCGTCAGCTTATCTGCTTTATGGGTGGATACGCGTACGGTTTCGCTTTGGGAGCACTGCTTGGAACCATAGGCACAGGGCTTGGTTGTGCATTTGCATTTACCTATGCACGGCTGGTTGGGCGCTCGTTTATTCAAAGCAAATTTGGCGCTCGTATCCAGAAAGTGGATGATTTTTTAAGTCGAAGCCCATTTAATATGGCGCTCACAATCCGCTTTTTCCCGCTGGGAAGTAATGTTATAACAAACCTTCTTGCCGGAGTGACCAGCATTCCCGCGATACCTTTTATTCTTGGCTCCACAATTGGATACCTGCCGCAGAATATAGTCTTCGCACTCTTCGGAAGTGGAGTGAATGTCTCATCAACCATGCAGATGGTCATGGCAGTTATTCTGTTTGTATTGTCGACTTTGTTAGGTTTTAAAATCTACCAAAAGTATCGCAATCAAGCTGAAGCTGTTGTTGAGTAAGTTAGATAGTTTTAATAAGAAAAGCCCTGTCAGAATTTTCTGGCAGGGCTTTGTTTTTTGGCTGAAGCTTTGAAGTAAAGTTATAGTCTCAGTTTTTCGGGAAGTTTGTCTTTTATTATATTTTCCCAGATTATCCATACTGAGATAGCTACACATGCTCCCATGGCCCAGCCTGCGCATACATCGGTAGGGAAGTGCTTTCCTAAGTATAATCTTGAATATCCTACTGATAAAGGTAGAAAAAGCATCCACGGGCGAAGTTTGCGAAAAAAGAACATGCACATCAGTGCAAAGGCCATTGAGTTAGATGCGTGAGCGGATGGGTATGAGTTGCCTCTTTCTTTTAATGGCTTAAAGTCGAGCGGTCTGCGTTGCCACTGACCATCCTCACGAAAATATGTGAGTGGCAGTGAATTCAGAGGACGAACTCTGCCTATAGATTTTTTTATTAACCCTGTTGAGAAATCAGCAATTCCCATAGATGCGATGATGACCAGCATCACTATAAGTATTTTCGGACCTTTTTTGTAAACGCCGAATGCTGTAGCTATAAGTATGATTACCCATAGCAGAGCGGCAGAAGAAACCAGCGGCATTACTTGATCTAACCAGTGTTTTCTGAATATCTGGTTGGCAAGTATGAAGAATTGCATATCAAAAGTTTGCGTTAAAAAACCCACTTATTTCTCCTGATTAACCGTTTATCTTGGCAAGTGGCCTATTTCCGATTAACATTCCGCGCGATAGCGTAATGATATTTGTCTTTAAGATTGGCAAATATCAGTATAAGCGATAGCTCGCAAGGGACGCTTTGTTCGTATAATAAATTATTTGTCATCATAAAAACAGAATTATTACATACCGTTTCTCTAAAATATAATATGAATAAAATAGCTATCATTCTACCGCGCTTCAGCCGATATGGCGGAGTTGAGCGATTTGGATATAATCTTAGTCAGGTTTTGGCTGAGCAAGGTTATGCTGTAGATTTTATCTGTTCGCGCGCAGAAGAAGATCCTGCGCACGGCGTAAATGTAATCAAGGTCGGGCGTTATGGTCTTTGCCGTGCGGGGAAGTTGCTATGGTTTGTTCTTGCTGCAGAAAGAGTGCGTAAAAATGGTAATTACGATTTATGCATAAGCCTCGGTAAATCGCTTAATCAAGATATCTTGCGCATAGGGGGCGGGCCTCTTGAATCATATTGGAAGCTTTCATGCAGAGCATGGGCCGAAGGATTTACGCGCAAATTCAAAATGTTTCGCAGACGTACTGCACTGGTTAACCTGCTTATCAAATATATTGAAAAGGCTCAGGTTGCCTCAGGTTGTCGCATGGTCTGCGTTTCGCACCATGTTAAGGAATGGATGATTGAGTCGCACCCTGCCATGGGTGAGCGGGAAATAGAGGTGGTTTACAATAAGCCGGACCTTTCTCTTTTCGCCAAACCGAGCGTAGAGCAGAGAATTGAAAGCCGGGCCGAATTTTCTTTGTCCGATACTGATATAGTAATATCTACAGCCACAACGAATTTTGCGCTGAAAGGCGTCTCAAGTCTGATCAAAGCCGTAGCGCAGTTGCCTGATAATTATCATCTGCATGTTGCGGGCGGGCGTAATTCCGCAAAGTATGAAGCGCTGGCCGCAGAATTAGGTGTGGCAAAACGTGTAAAATTTCTGGGCAAGGTGACGAACATGCCTAAATTTTACGGCAATTCAGATGTATTTGTTCTGGCTTCATACTATGATGCGTGCTCAAATTCTGTTTTAGAAGCACTAGCTTGCGGTTTACCCGTGTTGAGTTCCCGCGATAATGGTAGCAGCTATTTTCTTCCAGAGAACAGAGTTTTCGATGATCCCTCAGATTATATGAAACTAAAAGATATGATCAAAACAGCGGTGAATCAAAAAGACCAAACCAAATTTGAATGGGACGATAATATCCCCTGCGGAATAGAGCCATATTTGAAAATGGTAAAAGAAATGCTAGCTAAATAATTATCTTGTCATAAAAAAATAAAAAACTCTCCAAAACAATTCGCTCCCCACAAAAAGACAGTAAAATAACTTTCACCCAAAAAAGACTCCTCTCCCTTTAAATGGGAGTCCAGAGGGCCGCGGGCCTTCTGGTCCAGCCGAAGGCGAAATTATCTATTCTTAAAGCCCGCAGGGCAATCAAAAAAAGACTTAGAAGGTTAACCCTCTAAGTCTTTTGATACTGATTTGACCATAACTCAGTAGCCGTAGTGCTTCTGAATTTCAGCGCATAGAGATTTAGCCCAAGGGGCCTTCAAAAACCATTTCTACAACTGATTCCAGAGCATCGCCATTGTAAGACGGGACGTTGACAATAGTGATAATGCCGTCCGGGACATCCATGGTCAGGTGGTTAAGCTTAATTTTTTTGTCTGCAAAGTCTTGGTAAAGTTTTTTCAAAATGACCATGGTTTCTGGCTTGTGACAGCTGTGCATGTTTGAACCAATTGCCAGTCCGGGAATTTTTAATTCGTCGAAAAGATCAAATGCTCGCTTATTTGCATACGTCACATTGAAGTCAGGGTCAGAGATAACCACCGCAGTATTCAGATTATCCCAAACTTGATTATCAGAACTCATTTCATTTCTCCTTGCATACAGGTTAATAAAGTAGTCGCCTAAACAAATGCCCCTTTTTACATCTCCTATTAAATTTATGTCCTTTTGTAATTCTGGAATTAAACAGGGTTAATGTAATAATGTAAAGTGTTCTCAAATTTGAGGCGTGTCTTTATAACATGTTCTTTGATTTTGTAAGAAGTTCGTTTCAGCTAGATGAACTCAAAAAAAAGCCCCTCAAAAGTTAATTTGAGGGGCTTTTAAATAAGCATATGTAAGTTTTGAAATTGCTACCAAGTGCTGCGAGTTTTTACGCCCTTGGAAGCCATGTGCTCTTTCAATTCGGGGATGGTGTATTCTCCGTAATGCACTATGGAAGCGATAAGGGCGGCTGTTGCGCGACCTTCAGTTACTGCTTCTACCATGTGATCTGGGTGACCGGCTCCGCCGGAAGCGATAACTGGTACGGTTACGCTTGTAGCAATTAGCTTAGTCAGCTCAAGATCGTATCCATCCTTGGTACCGTCGGCGTCGATGGAGTTCAAGCAGATTTCGCCAGCTCCGAGAGATTCGCATGTTTTAGCCCATTCCAGAGCGTCGATCCCCATGAATTTGCGTCCACCGTTGATTACAACTTCGAATCCGGATGGAATCTGTTCGGATTTATCTACGCGTTTAACGTCCATTCCGAGTACGATACACTGTGAACCGAAAGCCGCAGCTCCCTGACTGATGATGTCGGGATTTTTAACAGCGCCTGAGTTCACGGATACTTTTTCTGCTCCTGCCATTAGTACCGCGCGCATATCTTCGACAGAGTTAATTCCTCCGCCTACAGAAAATGGGATGAATATTTCAGATGCGACACGTTCAACTACATCAAGAAATATTCCGCGTCCTTCGGACGATGCTGTGATGTCGTAAAAAACAATTTCGTCAGCACCTTGTTCGTAATAGCGTTTTGCTGTTTCGACCGGATCGCCGATATCAACGTTATTTTCGAACTTAACACCTTTGGTGAGGACTCCGTTGCGTACATCAAGACATGGTATGACTCGTTTGCTAAGCATCTTTGACCTCTTTGCAGTAATTGTAAAAATTGGAAATCATCTTTAGACCCGGGGTTCCGCTCTTTTCAGGGTGGAACTGAACAGCCCAAAGTCCTTCGCGTCCGTGCATAGAGCAGAAAGGCCGCCCATATGTGGTCTCACCGATAATGAACTGTTCTTCGGGAGCAGGGTAGTAGCTGTGTACGAAGTAGAAATATGCTTCTGGATCGATATCTTTAAAAAGAACACAGTCCTGTTTAAGATCAATCTGATTCCATCCCATGTGTGGGACGCGGATAGGAATTCCTTCGTAATCAACCCATGAAGGATTGAAAAGTCTGCATTCTCCAGGAATAACAGAGAGAGCTTTGGTGTCGTTTTCTTCGCTGTAATCAAGAAGAATCTGACAACCTACACAGATGCCTAGTAGAGGCTTTTTCTGTGCAACTAAATCTTTTAAAAGATCATCAAGACCGCCGGAAGTAAGTTCATCCATTGCCTGGCCGGCTGCACCGACACCGGGAAAAATTATACCGGTAGCTTTGGAGAGTTCTTCGGGATCAGAAGTAATTACGTTAGGAATGTTTAATTTATTCAGCGCGCGCTGAACACTGGTTTGATTTCCAGCCTTATAGTCAAGAATGGCCAGCATGAGATGGACTCCCTTATGTTTAATGTCTCTTTTGGTCCGCTAAAAAAAATGCAATCAAACGGCCTGATTGTGAAAGCGTACAAAAGGGATAATACAGTTCTGTCTTATATAAGGGGCTAGTAAAAAAAACGAAGGAAAACAAGAGAAAAAGGGGAATAATAAATTTTTATTGATGAAAAAAGGGTAATACTAAGGTGTCAGAGGAGACTGTAGGATTTATTTAGCAAGAATTCGTAAGTAGAGGTCGCCTTTAAATGGACCGAGTTTGCGCCCTTGCCCTTTCAGCCTTATTGGCCTTCCAATGATAAAGTCGCGGGGGAGGGTTATTTCAAGTGTTTTAGATATCTTCTTGATGCCCTGCTGAATGGTGATGCGTATGCTACGGCCGGGAATTAGCGTTGAAGCTGGAAAAAAAACGGTTTGTTCATCATCCATTTGTCCCGTCATCCATGACTTTATACCGCCGAAAAGACCTTTTGATACATCTACTGAGACAGTTTTGTCGCCCCAATTCATGTTTAGCTTGCGCTCTTTACCATTCGCAGATTCAGGCTTGAATGGCCTATCTTTACCAATCTGACTGTAGATATCTTCAAAGACCTGCTTCGCAAAAGGATCGTTTAAAATATCTTTGAGGACATCTTCCTCTTTTTGATAGAATGAGCGGCTTTGCTGAGCGGATGTTGTGCTTTTAGCTTTATAAGCATCTGCGCGCGCAGTCTTTTGCTGCTTTTGATATGCTTTGGCACCTTCTGACGCAGTTTTATTGTCAGCGTTGAAATCAAAGTTCTTTTTTTGGCGTGTGTAGGATTGGTCTCCAGCAGTTGATGAATTGCCGGAGGAGTTGCGCATGACATTTGTCAGAAATACATACGCTTCGTTAAGTTCTCTAAATTTTCGGGCAGCATCAGGGCTGGGGTTAAGGTCTGGATGCATTGTGAACGCAAGTTTTCGAAACGAGCGTTTAATATCTGCTAGCGTTGCATCCGAGCCTATTTTTAATATGTGCTGTGCTGTACGGGTGTTCATGGGTTCTAGTCGTCTTCAGTAATTAACGCGTTCGGTGCTACTTCAGGGTCATGCTGGCGCAAACCTTCGGCACGGATATATTCCTTACCTTGAATTACAAACTGCTTATGTCCGGCTTCGTTATTGATTCCCGGACAGTAGTCTTGAATCATTTCCCAGCTCATTTCATCAATTAGATTACCACGGAAAAAAGGCCATGCTCGGCAAATATCAGGTCTGCCGGGATGCACACCGCATCCATCATTGAAAAATACACAGTACCCGTCTTCACGGCTCTGGAGACGAATTTTGCCATTTACGTTTTCGCTGTATTTCTGGATCATCTCTTCAACTGGTAAACCAAGGTGGTCAGCAAGTCTCTGTCTATCTTTAGGCGTCATAATGATACCGCCTTCACCCTGACAGCAGTGGCCGCATCTTTGACAATCAAACGCTTGAATCATAATTTTTTGCCTATAAGTCTTTTATGGTCGACCATGGTACATCTGTCTTCGATGACAGTAATGTTTTTTTTGGTGAGGATTTCTCGTGCTTCAGGGCTGAATATTCCCTGCTGCATCCAGAAAACCTTCGGAAGTATTTCGAGTTTTAAGCATTCTTTAGCGTGATCGGGACAATATTGCGATGCCCTGAATACATCTATCAAATCAATCTTTTCAGGGATTTCAATAATAGACCGATAAGTTTTAAGTCCCCAGACGTGATCTCTTTTGGGATGAACAGGAATAACATTATACCCGGCTTCAATTAGGTATTTACCGACCATATCAACTGGCCGGCCTAGCTTATCCACCGCGCCAATCACAGCAATGACCTTGACCTCATTTAGAAGTGCGGCTAACTTTTTTTCATCTAATAATATCATTTAACTGTTCTCCTGAGATAACTGAAACTCGTGCATGCTACAGTAAAGCACTATGACTTGCAAAGTTCTCTTTTAATGTAAATTAATAAATGTTTCATTTCCTATACAACTTTTAACGAATACTTTTACAAATTGAATAGTCCTATTTAAGGAGATCTTATATCATGAGTAATATTGAACAAAATATAGCTGTGCCGCGTGAAGAACTTGAAAGACGCTGGGCAAAGTGCCGTAGATTTATGGCTGATATCGTACCGGAAGCCGGTGGGTTACTTTCTTTTTCGAGATTGCAACTTTATTATTTAGCCGGGACTTTTGTAAATGGCGCACTTTGGCTGCCCGCTGAAGGTGAACCTGTTTTATTTGTCCGTAAGTCTGTTGAAAGGGCGCGGATTGAAAGTTCTATAAAAAATATTTGTCCATTCAGATCATTCAAGGACCTAATCCCGCTTGCAAAAGAAGCTGGCCAACCGTTGTCTGAAATAGTTGGCGCTGAGACAGCAGGGCTTACTTGGCAACTTGGTGAAATGCTTGCTGCGCGCTTGCCGGATGTTAAGTTTGTTCCTTCTGATAAGGTACTTGCTCTTTCAAGAGCTGTAAAATCAGAGTGGGAACTTGAAATTATGCGCAGGGCAGGGGAATTGCACAACACCGCTCTTGTCAGTATTTTACCGGAAATAATTAAGCCGGGTATGAACGAGCGAGAAATTGCCCATTTTATATGGAATATCTTTTTCGAACTAGGTCATCAGGGGCACATGCGTATGCAGGCCTTTGGTGAAGAAATGTTTCTCGGTCATGTTTCCGCCGGAGATTCCGGTATATACCCCAGCTCCTTTAACGGGCCGCTCGGTATGCGCGGGGTTCATCCTGCCTCTCCGTTTATGGGGAGTGGTGATAAAGAATGGGAAAAAGGCGGGCTTCTTGCCACAGATGTAGGTTTTGTCCTTGAAGGGTATCACACAGATAAGACGCAGGTTTTCTGGGCTGGATCTAAAGATTCTGTGCCACGCGAAGTTATGGATGCACAGAAATTTTGCAAAGATATGCAAGATTTGGCTGCAGATAACTTAAAGCCGGGAGTAACGCCTAGTTCTATCTATGCGCTTCTGCTTAAGGAGGCAGAGAGGTATGGCTATGCTGAAGGATTTATGGGCATTGGCGAAAGTAAAGTTCCATTTATCGGTCATGGCATAGGGCTTACCATTGATGGTTTCCCGCCTATTGCAAAAGGATTTGATCTCCCTATTGAAGAAGGGATGGTTTTTGCTTTGGAGCCGAAACAAAGTATTCCCGGTGTAGGAATGGTAGGTGTTGAAAATACTTTTGAAGTAACCAAAAATGGGGCACAGTCTATCACTGGTGACAATTTTGATATGGTATTTGTTGAGAAATAATATAGGTCGGAGAAGTTGTTTTATGGGGAAATTATTACTAGGTTTAGTGCTTTTTGTGTCTGTCTTTTTTCCGTTAAAAGCATATTCACTTGATGTTCTAAAACCGCACGTTTCTGCTTCATCAAAAGATGGCCGCGGGGATTATTATAATGAATTATATATTGTAATAATGGAAGCTACAAAAGATGATTTTGGCGAGTATCTTGTTGAAGTAACTCCTCTAGAATTTTCGCAACAGAGAGCTATTCTTGAAGTTGTTTCTGGTGAAAAAGTTAACGTAACCAGTCAAGTGGCTAGGTTGGATTGGGAGAAGAAAACAATTCCGATTCGCATTCCTATTTCAAAGGGGTTGTTGAGTTATCGTTTGTTTTTTATTCACAAAGATGATTTGGATTACTTTAGTAGGGTCAAAGATCTTGAAGAGTTAAAGAAAACGAAAATGGGCCTTCAGGCGCAATGGTCCATTACTCGTGCCTTGGAACTACAAGGTTTTAATATTGTTGATGGAACCGTATATGAAGGGATGTTTGGTATGTTGAATCGTGGTAGATTTAAATTTTTTCCACGGGGGCTTAATGAGATCTATTCTGAATTAAATGAGTGGAAACTACTTTACCCTGACATGATGATTGAGCCCACTTTATCTCTATTTGTGCCATTGCCCACCTTTATATTTGTTTCTCCTGCATATCCGAGGCTTGCTGAAAGACTTGAGGTAGGCCTTAAAAGGATTATAAAAAATGGAGAGTTCGACAAGCTTTTTGAAACGCATTATGGGCAAGCTTTTTCAAAAGCAAAATTTGAGAAGCGAATCATATTTTATGCTTCGAATCCGCTGCTTACACCTGAAACATTAAAAGCTGTTCAGACTTATAAAAAAATAATGTCGTGGGATAAGATGAAGCTCTAGCAGAAATGCGCATATATCAAACCAAATAAAAAGCCCCTGATGCAAAGATATACTCTGCATCAGGGGCTTTTTATACTTATAACCAGCTTGTAAGTATTATTTTACGTCGATATTAAGACCAGTGTCTGTCTTCGTAATTGACGGAGCAGGTGTATCACCTTTGAGGTCCATTACCATGCGTAATTTATTCTCATATATTCCGATTCTAAATTTCGAAAAGATTGGATTCTCCGGCTTCAAAGTGGTGGGACCAAAGTATTCCCAGCTTCCGTGTATATCCACAACCAGTCGGTCAGGATTACGCAGGAAGAATGAAGTGTAAGAAAGCGGTGAGCCGCCCAAGTCTAAGTTTATTCTAGTTTTTCTACCAATATCTTTAAAGTAAATGGAGTTAAGTCGTCCACTCTGTATTGCTGCTTTAAAAGAAGCTTTTGAAGGGACAGCCAAGGTACTGTTTTGTATGTCTGCAATGGCGGTCGCATTAAAATTCATATCAGTACCATTTACAAAGGTATTCACTTTGTAAGTCGTTCCATTCAATGATCCAGTACTGTTACTGGCCATGGTTGCATTCGCGGGAAGCTGTATAACTGCGGTTGTGCTGTTTGTTCCATTACCAGTAGCCTGCATCTCTGCGTAGCTAGTATTGTTAGCTGTTGCCGTAGTGTCGCCGCCTAGAGATTCACTGCTTGATAAAGCTTCATAGCTTTGTGTGGTTAAGTCTACAGGCTGAACCATGGTTTCTGTGCTCTTGGAAACTACCTGCTGGTTTGCTTCAGATGCTTGCTCAGTCATAAGCCAGTTTGCCGGATTTATCAGGCTTGGATTGGCAAAGGCGACAATTGCAATAATTATCAGGATATGAACAAGAGCCTGTTTACTAATAAAATAGTTGTTGTATTTCCTGAAGCTCCTGCTGCATGACCCGCACGTAAATGATTTTACTGAGGTTAGTAGTGAAATGAATGCGTCAGAAACCAACCCGCGTCTAAGATACAGGCGATTGCTGTTGCAATAGGGGCATTGAATAATTTTTTTATTTTTCAGGGTCATACTTTACTATTTTTGCGGTTAAACTCTTCTAATTCAATTCTATGCGAATTAAGCACCTTTTGCCAAGGTTATTCGATTGATTGTTTTGAAACAGAATTACGAGTGTTCGACATATCGTTTGAGCTTACTTTATTTAGCCTTTAATCGCTTCGGACATTATGCATTCAAGATCGTCCTGATCCATTTCAGTTGGGGTGAAGTCGAAAAGTTTCCCCATAGTTTCCGTAGCGATCTTTACAAGCTCAGGAACATCTTCTTCTTTTGCGCCATAGGTTTTTAACGATTCCTGATCAAGTCCAGTGCGTTCCAACAGAGCGCGCAGTCCTTCGAGAAAGACAGATGCTCGTTGGTTTTCGTTAAAGCTTGAAGTATCGTATCCCATTGCCATGGCAAGATCTTCGAAACGTTCAGGGCTTCCGGGGACTAAGCGTTTGAAATAAGGTAGTGAAAGTTTTGCTAAGCCCAGCCCGTGCGGCAGTTCAGGGTACATGGCGCTTAAGGCATGCTCTAAAGAATGTTGGGATATGCAGCGGGATAATGTTTCACACATTCCAGCAGCTGTGCTGGCCCATGCCATTACCGTACGAGCTTCGATGTTGGTTCCGTCTTCTATCGCCATAGGCAGATAGTTTGTGATGAGGTGTACTGATTCCAGTGCAAGCATATCGCTCATTGGCTGATGCTCGGTTGAAACAAAAGTTTCTACAGCGTGAAAGAATGCATCGATTCCGGTGTATGCGGTGGTGCGGGGCGGAACGCTGATCATTAGTTCCGGGTCAATAATCGATATGGTTGGGAAAGTAGAATCTGTGCCGAGGCTGATTTTTTCTGTGCCGCCGCTTTTGCTGATGACTGCCCACTGGTCAGCTTCAGTTCCGGTTCCAGCAGTAGTCGGAATGGCAATAAGAGGCGCGGCTGGATTTTCAGCTATGATGCCTCCGCCTGATCCGGCTTGAATGAAATCCCAGCATTTGCCGACATTTGTGGTCAGCAGAGCAATGGCTTTTGCCGCATCAATTGTGGATCCGCCACCGAGTGCCACGATAAAGTCGACTTTTTTATCACGGGCAATTTTAGCCGCTTCGTCAACTTGGTCAGATTTAGGATTTGGGGAAATATTATCGAAAACGATAGTAGACACATTCTGTTTGCCTAGTGCCGCCTGAACTTTATCAAGGTATCCATTGGTGATCATTGCGCCGGATTCACCTATGACTATAAGGGCTTTATCTCCTTTTGGGAGGCAGGTGATGGTTCCCAGTTCTGCTAATTTGCCGGGGCCGAATATAAGTCTTGTAGGGATGAAAAATTGGAAGTTGAGCATGTTGGTCCTTATATAGTTGGTCTTTTTATAAACATATAATAGTTAGTTCAGGCAGTTTATTTAACTGACACTGCCGTCCGCGTAAAGGGATAGAACGCAATAATAAAACAACAGATTTCAAAAGGTTTTGTATTTGAAAAAACTGAGCTATTTGACGGTCAGCGTTTGCTGAAGAGCCTCTTCAAGTTGACCTGTGGTGTAAAGGTCACGGATAACCGTTGGTGAGTGGCTGTTTTCCCCTTTACTGAAAATAGCCGCAAGTGGGATTGATCTGCTACCTAATGCGCGGAGAAATTCATCCGCAGTCTTATCAGGAGACGTTAGGTCAACTTTTATTAGACGGAGATCATATTTTTCCTGCCAGCGGTTGAGATTTCCGGCAGTGAGTACGGTCTGTTCAAGAATTTTGCAGGAAGGACACCAGTCGGCTGTGAATTCAACAAGAATAGCCTCTTTCCCGATGCGAGTTGCAAAATCTTCCTGTTTGAAATTGATCCAGTTCGCAGTGCGCACCGGTGGAGTGGAAGCCCAGAATCCTGCTGTTATACAAATGGCTAATGCGATGATCCGTAAAAGGATCATGCCGGACTTGGTATCGCTTCCGGCAGAAAGTCCCCACATCCAAGCCCCTACACTGGTAAACCACATGAAAATGAGGGTTGCGATGAGCATATTCTCTGGAAGTATGCTGATCAGGTAAATACACGTCCCTGCCAGAAAAAATCCAGCCGAGCGCTCAACCCAGACAGTCCATGCTCCCGGTTTAGGGAATTTTTTAACAAGTCCGGGAAATATTGCCATCGCTATATATGGAAGAGCCATACCGGCTCCTACGCTTATGAAAACGCTACCGATTACGTAGGGCGGCTGAATCATTGCCCAGCCAAGTACGCCGCCTAGAAACGGGCCACTACAAGGCGTAGCAAGCAGTGTGGCAAGTATTCCGGTGAATAAAGCCTGTCTACGTGGGCCTGTGTTTTTCGTGCTGATTTTCAAGTCTACTATTGGAAGATTGAATAGGCCGAATAGACTGAGGCTGAGCGCAAAAACAACGCCGGTCAGGATAATAACAACAGATGGTTTTTGGAAAATCTGTCCCCATGCCAGCCCTGTGAATCCTAATATTCCACTCAAAACTCCAAAATACAGCAATATGCCGAGCGCGAAATAAAGATTATGCTCTCTAAAACTTTTTTTACGCTTAGCTTCTTCTACGTGCTGTGATCCAGCTAGTAGGGCTGATAGCTTTAGGCTTATTACCGGAAGCACGCAGGGCATGAAGTTTAGCAGGAATCCTGCGAGAATTCCGAAAAGTATCGCGGTGGTAAGGTCGCCAACCTCAAGTCCTGGAGTGAAAGATATGGGCTTTAATGATTCAAACGAAAATTTAGATTTAGGCGGCGTTTCTGCCAGCGTTTCTGAGCTTTTTACAGATTCCTTAGGGGTCGCAACTATCTTAGTCTTTTCAGTTACTTTGATGCCCTCAGAGCTTTCAACTGTAGTTGCTTCTGTTGAAATGTTTTTAAGCGAAAATTTAACCTTAGCAATGCCTTTGCTCTGCTCTTTGCTCGCTTTTAGGAATAGAGGCCACCATGCTTGCTTGCTAGCTTCAGGGAGGTTTGCGGGAACAATTCCCATCCCAATAAAGTTGAGGTCCGTTTTAAATGGCAGACAGGATGTTTTAGAGCACATTAACAGAGACAGTTTAGCCTTCAATGAAATAGATGATGATACGTTAGGAATTGGAATTAGAATGGGCGTAGGAGTAGCGTACACCTCTATCTTGCTACCCTTATTAAAAGGGTCATCTTTAAGTTTTCCGGGTAGGTATATTGATTCAAGAGCAGTCTTGCCCGGTAAAGCACTTACAGTCAGCTTTGTCGGCTGTCCCATTTTTCCCGGGTTGTGCGAGTATGTGTACCAGTCGTTTTTGGTTTCAAGAATTAGGGCCGCTAAAACTTCAGTATGCAAACCAGTCTGGGCCTGATCCTCAAGGTTAAGTTTGAAAAGTTTCCATTTAGTACTGAGATTAGGATTTTCTTTTTGAGCACTGCTAGCTTGATCTGGACAAGCTGCGGAGAGTAGGAAAATGCTGATAAATATAACGAAATATGTCTTTAAACGCATTAATTAGCCTTTTTTGAACAAAAATATGAAAATGTTGTTGACAACTTACGCGATCCACCTTAATTCACTTTCTCACGACGCGGGTCACTAGCTCAATTGGTAGAGCAGCGGACTCTTAATCCGTTGGTTGAAGGTTCAAGTCCTTCGTGGCCTACCAGAGAATTCAGGGGTTTAGATGAAAATCTAAGCCCCTTTTCTTTTTGCCCTTCACTCTCTCTCCATATTCTTCCCTATAAATCACAAAAAAGTTAAAAAGATTGATTAAACTCATCTTTCTAACGTTACTATATTGTTATGCCCGAGGGATACTTGCTTAAACCTAATTTAACTAAGTTGAAGAATAGGCATGCCTAACGTCAAAAAGCATAAATCCGTAGGGGGGCAAAGTACAGAAATAAAGCCCGTTAAGAGTGAAATAATTTACCTGAAGCTTCTAACACCATAGATGATAGCGATTTAAAGAATTAAAAGTTGACTCTTCCTTTTAAGACCGCTCCCGCGTGTACTAGAAAATAGTTTCCAGGAAAGGACTATTAGCGTGTTTCTTTTCGCTAGTGGGATGTCTGCTGGGGTTTCAGAACCTAGGATTTTATAAGAGCCTTTCTTCCTATATTGGCAGCAAAAAGATGGCCATTCAGGAATTGCGTGCCGAGCGCGACGCCAACAATACGGAATACGTCGCCTCAAAGATCATCGAAGGCGGTGCCATAAGATATTGGTCTATAGCCGTAAAGTCTGGAAAAGAATAATAAAAAAGTCTAGTATTTTAAGAGTCTATCATCGTTACGTTTTTCTCTTTTTTACCCCAATGCTCTTTTATGGACACGATTTCATCTTCAATTGATGCAAAAATTTCACTCAAGCGTGGTTCAAAATGTCCGTTGCTGTTTCCGATGTACTCCATTGCTCTTTCTATCGGCCAGGCATCTTTGTACGGCCGTTGCATGGTTAGGGCATCAAAAACATCGGCTATAGCAACGATCCTAGCTGCTTCCGGGATATCCTCACCCTGCAGGTTTTTAGGGTAACCGCCGCCTTCCCAACGTTCATGGTGATATAGCGCAATCTCACTTGCCATTACAAAAAGCGGACTTTTGGCAACCGATAAAATTTTATGTCCATATTCTGAATGTTTGCGCATCTTGATCCATTCTTTATCATCAAGCTTTCCGGGCTTTTTCAATATGCTATCTGGAATGCCAATTTTTCCGGTGTCATGCATTGCTGCAGCCAGTAGCAGCATATTTTGTTTCCCGACAGACCAGTTAGCTGCTTTGGCGATGGCTTTGGAATAGCTTGCCATTCTCCATATATGTGCGCCTGTATCATCATCGTTGTAGTGACCTGCACTACCGAGCATATAAACTGCATCTTTTTGGCTTTCACGTATTTTTTTAACTTGTTTTTCAACAAGCATTTCGCAAGCTCGGTGCTGATGGGCCAAAGCAACATGAGTAGCCACTCTAGCTTTTACAACAGGAGGTGATATGGGCTTGGTGATGTAATCAACTGCACCTACAGAGAACCCTTTGGTTTCATCTTCAATTTCTCCCATCGCAGTAACAAAAATTACCGGGATAGAAGCAGTGTCCTTATCAGCTTTTAGAGTCTTACAAACGTCATAACCATCCATGCCGGGCATCATTATATCGAGCAGGATTAAATCCGGCTTAGGCTCTTCTCGCGCTATATCAATTGCATCCTGCCCATTCATGGCAATAGCAAGCTCATATTCATCCATTAGAAGCTCGGACAATACTGTAATATTGTTTGGCTCATCATCAACAATTAATACTCTCATTTTTTCACTCATATCAATTCTCCATATTTCGTCAGGCTATCCGAGTTGAACAATTTTTTAAGCAGATGCTCAATGGTAATTATCCCCACGAACTCGTTATTTTGTGTAACTGTTGCTAGCTCTCAGCTAACTTCCTCGGCGTGCCAGCATAATATCTTGTACTGATGTATAAACATCTACCGAATGGACTAGGTATTACTTTCCAAATTATTATCAAATCAATATTTAAACTTTTTACATTTAATCATTTATGCATCATCTTAAAAAAAATGTACATTAATTTTAGTCTAATCAAAGGCATGAAATATTATTTTGAATCAGTTTGTCTGTTGTGGTAAATAATTATATTTCAGGTTTTAATCATGCACATATGAGCTACACAAACAATCTGTTTTATCAATGACTTTACTCTTTATTTTATGTACATTTAATAATTACCGAATCTTCAAGTACACATAATGATATGCCTTATATAGGAATCCCAGTATGAAAAAAGTCATAGCCAACGTTCTGTTTATCCTGATCTGTTTTTTTGCCATGAACTCTTCACTTCTGGCTGCGACTGATGATGTCGGTAGCATAGAGCTGACTCAAGAAGAGAGAGCATGGATTAAAGAACACCCTGTTGTTAGAATGTATAATGATAAAAACTGGGCTCCATTTAATTTTTATGAACATGGAAAAGCGCAGGGTTTATCTATTGACTATATTGACTTGTTAGCTCGTAAAATCGGTTTTAATATTGAGTATATAAGTGGTCCGAGTTGGGCCGAGTTTATGGCGATGGCAGCCAATAAAGAAATTGATGCTCTTTCAGATATAGTTGAAACAACGGATCGCAAAAAGTTTTTATTATTCTCAGCACCCTATCTCCATAATCCTAAGGTCATTGTTTGCCGAACTGGTGAGAACTATTCTTCTTTAGAACAATTACATGGTAAAAAAGTAGCCATTACTAAAGGATTCTTTTTTGAAGAGCTGTTAAAAAAAATACACCCGGAAATTGAAAGAGTCCTTTTTTCTAACACATTATCATGCCTTAAAGCGGTGTCGTATGGTGAAGCCGATGTGACACTTGGATCTGAAGCTGTTCAACGTTACCTCATTTCTAAGAACCTCCTTTCAGGGTTGCGTATTTCCAGCGAGGCCAAAATAGGTGACCCTGAAAAACTTAACTTGCGTATAGCTGTCCGCAAGGATTGGCCTGTCCTTCTATCTATATTTGAAAAAGCAATGGCTACTGTTACTCCTCAGGAAATGCTTGAAATTCAACAAAAATGGGTGAGCAACGAACTTGATGATACTTCCAGCGAAAAACAACGTGCTACATCTCCAAATATAAAACTGACAGTAGAAGAGGGTGCATGGCTAAAAAAACACCCTGTAATACAGGTTATTAGTGATAAGAATTTCCCTCCCTTCGATTTTTACAAAGATGGTTCTGCAACAGGTTTTAGTGTTGATTTATTTGAAATGGTGGCAAAGCTGGCCGGGTTTGATATTAAGTGGGAAAGTAGGGATGACTGGGCTGGAGCCTTACAGGAAGTAAAAGATAAAAAAGTGGACGCTCTCCATACAATTAAAAAATCACCAGAGCGTATGAAATACCTTCTTTTTACTAAACCATACTATAGTACCACAACAGGACTTTTCGCTCGCCTTGACAATGATGTGATCCAAAAAATAGATGATCTGAGGACTGCAACCATAGCTATTCCTAAAGGTTCTTCGGATATTCCCATTATCAAAAATATTTACCCCGACTGCACAATTGTTGAGGTAGAAACAGCTAAATCAGCTTTAATGACCGTTGCTCAAGGAAAGGCTGATGCAACTATTTTAAATTCTGGGGTAGGAAACTACATCTCCGGCGAATCTGGTTTTAATAACTTGAAAATGGTTGATTATGTTTTCTTCGGAGAAGGAGAGAAGGAAGGATATACCATAGGCGTTCGCAACGATTGGCCGGAGCTTGTTTCGATTATCGATAAGGCTCTGGCGAGCATTTCTCCAGACCAAATACAACACCTGCGCAACCAATGGCAGCTTGACGCTGCAGAGAAAATTACCGCCCCCCCCGTAGATCCTCTTTCGTATAAGCATATTCTCATTTATGGGTTGGGTCTCTTCTTGTTTTTGGCTCTGTCAGCATTAGTTCTGTTAAAATGTGTCAAAACTGAACGTGTTTCACAGGCCTTCGGTTCTAAAAAATTTAGGTCTTACGTTCTGCTTGGATTGACTCTTTTTGTCGCAATTGTCAGTTTTATGGGGTGGGTTGCGTTAGAAAATATTCGCCACAAAGTTGTCCAAAATGTTGAGAACAACATCCGTGGTGGGTTGAAAATTGCTGATTACTCTCTTGAGTACTGGGTTCGGGATAGAAAAAGCATGACCAAACACCTCGGACATAATACAGAGCTAACCCAAATAACCGAG
This sequence comes from Maridesulfovibrio frigidus DSM 17176, assembly GCF_000711735.1. Classification (NCBI taxonomy): domain Bacteria; kingdom Pseudomonadati; phylum Thermodesulfobacteriota; class Desulfovibrionia; order Desulfovibrionales; family Desulfovibrionaceae; genus Maridesulfovibrio; species Maridesulfovibrio frigidus. The sequence goes on along the minus strand of NZ_JONL01000001.1, from coordinate 197,562 downwards.
AACTTACTGAAAGTACCACATAAACGTGAAGCTTTTCTCTCTTCTCCAGCCCTTAAAGAGGTTCGCAATTTCTTCAAAACAGATGATGGAGTATTCGCAAATATTGGTTTCTTTATCATCGGCCCGGATTACATCAGTCTCGCATCAATGAGAGACGGTAACATTGGGACTAAAAATCTTATTGCGGAACAACGCCCAGACCTGATCAAAAGGGCATTTAATGGAGAAGTCTTATTTGTCCCTCCTATCAATTTAGATGTATATTTAAGCACAGCAGGTGTGGCCAAGGTCAATAAAAAGCCGCCCACAATGTTTTTTATGGGACCGATCGAAAACGAAAACGAGGAAATTATAGCTGTTTTCACATTGAGGGTTGACCCAACAAAAGGGGTTACCAATTCTCTGCATATAGCAGGAGAAGGTACTTCGCAGGAAACATATGCTTTCAATAAAAACGGAGTACTTCTCAGCAATAGCCGCTTTGAAGAAGAGTTGCGGCAGATAGGATTAATTGAAGAAGGGCAATCCAGTGCATTGCATTTACTGCTTAAAGATCCAGGAGAAAACCTTCTGAAGCGTAAGGGAAAAGCTAAGAAGAACGAAAATGCTCCTCTGACTCATATGGCTAAGCGCGCAATTGCAAGCAGGGCAGAGATCAAAGACAGCAAATTAACCTCGTCCGCCCCTACCATAGAAATAAATATGGATGGTTACAGAGATTACAGAGGGGTACCTGTTTACGGTGCTTGGCTATGGGATACTAATTTGGATGTGGGTCTTGCTGCTGAAATCGATGTAGATGAAGCTATGGCCAACTTTAATTATGTGCGCAATATTTTTATTCTTGTCATCGGATTTACTCTGTTTCTTTCAATAGGCGCAACTTTACTTGTGCTGGTTCTTGGCCAGCGGACAAACAAATTACTTGAAAGCGCAAAAGACAATTTGGAAAACACAGTAGCTGAGCGTACATCAGAGCTGGCAAAAGCAGAAGCGCATGCGCGTTTAATTCTTTCGTCTATGGGCGAAGGGCTTATAGAAGTGAACACTAGTGGAGAAGCGTGTTTTGTTAATGCTTCAGCCTTAGCTATGCTCGAATATTCTGAGGACGAAATTTTAGGGCGAAAGATTCATGATATGATCCATCATAGTCATTCCGACGGCTCCTTTTATGATATCAAAGATTGCCCCATGAATAAGAGCTTTTCTGATGGGGGGAGCTATACCGTCTCAGATGAGGTTTTATGGCGGAAAGACGGAACAAGTATACCTGTAGAATATTCTTCTACACCGGCGATACTCGACGGAGATATTGTAGGAGCTGTCATAGTTTTTCAAAATTCAACAGAGCGTAAAAAAGCTGAAAAAGAACTGCAGGATTCCAAGGATCAGCTACAAAGTATCCTTGATACAAGCCCTATTGCCGTTGCTTTTTCAACTGGTGGAATAATCCACTTCACCAACCCCGCATTTGAAGAACATTACGGTGCAAAAGTTGGAGACGAATCTCCAAACCTATATGTTAATCCGGCAGATCGCGACGATATCATTGCCATGATGCAAAGAGACGGACATGTCTCTAATTACGAAATACAAATGTACAATAAAGAGCGAAAAGCTCGTGATATGCTCATCTCGTATCTTCCTATAAACCATGAAGGGAACGAAGGTATTCTGGGATGGCTCTTCGACATAACAGATAGAAAAGAAATGGAAGCAGCTCTTTCAACAGAGCGTGATCGATTGCAGGGGATGATGAATACCAGCCCGGTTGGCATAGCCATTACGGTCGATGGCGTTTTCCGATTCGCTAACAGCAGTTGGGCAAATCTTACGGGACTGAAAGAGGGTGATACTGCCGTAGGAGCATATGTTGATTCTTCGAGCCGTGATCATGTGGTCAACTCACTAAAAAGAGACGGTAAGTTGGAGAACTACGAGGCCCAGATTTATGGTCCGGATAAAACTATCTACGACATGCTACTGAATTATTACGGATTTGATTATGAAGGCGAAAATGGTGTGCTGGGGTGGGCTGTAGATATTACCGAACTTAAAAAAGTTGAAAATATACTTCGGACAAAGTTTGGTGAACTGGATCGGTTCAGAAAGCTGGCTGTAGGGCGTGAGATGAAAATGATAGAGTTGAAAAAAGAAATTAACGGTCTGATTGAAAAGACTGGCGGCGAAGCTAAATACAAAATTCATTAAAAAAAGTGAGTTGAGCATGCTAAGCAAATTAAAAAGTTTAAAATATTATTTTCTGATTACAACGCTTCTTGTTGTTTTCGCTTTCCCCATAAAGGGGAGTGCTGCAGAGAAATTGTGGTCCACCCAAGTCGATATATGGGTTCCTCCATTTAACACGGAGTTGAAGCGAGAAACAGCAACCTACACTCCGCTGCAGAAAGCAGAAAAGAAATGGCGTATTTTCGCTTTTATTCCGCACTTGAAAGATTCTTATTGGCTTAGCGCAAACTACGGTTTGATAAGTGAAGCTAAACGACTTGGAATAAATTTGGTTATTTACGAGGCTGGTGGTTATGAGCATTTAGATACCCAGCGTGTACAGATACAAAAATGTATAGCATCAGAAAAGCCCGATGGCATTATTATTGGAGCTATTTCAGATACGGGGTTAAATGATTTAATTGAAATTGCTGCGAAAAAGAAGATTCCCATCGTTGACTTGGCGAATACAATCAGATCTCCGCATATTAACGCACGGGTGGCTTCGTCTTTTCAAAATATGGGATTGCAAGCTGGTGAGTTTCTGGTGAAACTACAAGAAAAACTAGGTAAGCCTGCCAGAGTTGCGTGGTTTCCAGGGCCTAAAGGAGCTGGATGGGTTGAATCCGGGCTTAAAGGTTTTTCCGAGGCAATAAAGGATAAACCTGTTTCAGTTATTGCCACCGAATATGGAGATACAGGGCGTACCAGTCAAGGTGCATTGATTACCAAAGTTCTTAATACATACGGTGATGATATTGACTTTATCGTTGGAACTGCCCCTACAGCCGAAGCCGCTGTTCCTATGCTGAGAGAACGGAATATGTTGGGAAAAGTAAAAATAATTTCTTATTATTTCACTCTGGGAATTAATCGAGGAATCAGACGAGGTGCAATAGCTGGAGCACCGACTGACTCAACTGTAATGCTTTCTAAGATAGCCGTAGACACTATAGTCCGCTGTCTCGAAGAGCAGGATTATTACAAACACGTTGCACCAGCAGTTGTAATCGTAGATCAGAAGAATATTAAAAAATGGGACTCTTCGGGGACACTTCCTCCCAGAGGTTTTCGCCCAACCTTTAGTGTTAATTAACAGACAGTATTCTGAATTTTTACAATGATTGATAATTTCCAGGAGACACGGTGAAGAATAAGCCACTCTTAATAGCCTTCGTAATATTGATCCTAGGATGCTCTGGCACCCTGCTCTTAAGTCAGGTCCTCACAAACAGGGCGCAAGGTGTTTGGGAACAGGAGTCTTCGCATGCCGCAGGATGGTTTTCTTCCATTATTACTAATTGGATTGAAGATAGCTACGCGCCGGTCACAGGCATGGGAGCTGTCTATGAAAACTCGGATAATGTTTCGGAAGAAGAGTTCTATGGCGTATTGGATTCTTTAGATAAGAGAGCTGTTGCGTCATTCACCGATTCCATAACTATCCTTAATCAGCTTGAAAGTGAGAATAAATGGAAAGTAGAATACACTAATTCATTTATTGATACGAGACTGAGTCAAATGAGTGCGAATAAACATGCACTCATATTGGAAACCCTCAGAACGGCTTCACGGCGACAAGGCCAAATAACCTTTGGGCGTGCGTTTTTAACGGAAGACGAAACTACCGTTTCGCCGATTGCTCTTGTTATTAATTTTCACGGTAAGAAAAAGGCAATTCTAGGAATTCTTAATATAAGCGATGTTGTGAATAATTTGTTTGAGATTCACCAGCCAGCAGGGCTCGGAATTGCTATAGAAGGTGAATTTGACATTGGGTCAGGAGCGAGAGCTACACAGATTATTGCCGAACGATCTATTACCGACCCTATTTACGGAGCGACAACAAAGATTATGCTCGGCGGAGCAACTATTTCTTTCATTTGGGCGTTTAATGATGATTTCAATGAAGGCCCACATGAGGGCCTTATAGAATTAACTTTGTTGCTTGGCGGGATAGTGAGTTTAGGTCTTGCTGTCTTGGCGTTCATGCTCATGCAAAGCAATAAGATCATTAGGCATAAAGTTGAAATAGCCACGGCAGAAATCAAAGAGAATAAAGACCTTTTCGCTGGCCTGTTAGAGTCGGCACCTGATCCTATGGTCGTTTCAAACGAGGCCGGCGAGATTGTTTTAGTCAACTCACAAACAGAACAATTATTCGGTTACCATCGAACCGAAATGCTCGGACAATTTATCGAAATGCTGGTTCCTGAGTATATCCGGGAATCTCATCCAGCCAATCGTGAAAAGTATCTAAATGGCGTTAAAAGCAAGAAGATGGCTACTATCGCCGCAGAGTTTGTAGCTCAAACTAAGGAAGGTTCGCTCGTACCGGTGGATATGAGTTTGAGTCCGATCGAAACCTCGTCAGGACTACTGGTTGTCGCGTCAATTCGGGATATAACAGACCGTAAAAAAGTTGAACAAGATTTAAAAAAATTATCTATAGCCGTAGAGCAAAGTCCGTTTTCAGTTGTAATTACAGATTTAAACGGGACCATTGAATATGTTAACCCCAAATTTTGTGAAGTCACCGGATATTCTTTTGATGAAGCTATTGGACAAAATCCCCGAGTTTTAAAATCTGGAATTCAAGAAGATGGGATTTATGAAAAATTATGGGAAACTCTTTCCAGAGGAGAAGAGTGGAGAGGTGAATTTTTAAATAAGAAGAAAAATGGTGATCTTTATTGGGAGTCAGCATCGATTACTCCAATTATGACTAAGGATGATGAAATAACGCATTATCTGGCTGTTAAAGAAGATATTTCTAAACGTAAAACCACAGAAGAAGCGCTTCGCACAAGCGAGGAACGGTTTGCTTTAACTACCTCCGGCAGTGGTGACGGATTATGGGACTTCGATCTATCCAATGAGCATTTCTGGTATTCTAGTCGTTTTAGAGCACTTTTGGGATACGAAGATGAAAAGGACTTTCCAAATATTTTAGAATCATGGCGTTTCGCATTGCATCGCCAAGACAAAGTGCACACTCTTGATGCATTCAATAAACATATAGAAATAGGTGCTCCTTACGATGTCGAATATCGCTTGAAAACCAAACAAGGTGCTTGGCGTTGGTTCCGCTCTCGCGGGAAATCATTACGTGGTGAAGATGGTATCGCGTACCGTGCTGCTGGCTCCATCACTGATATTACTGAACAGAAAGAATCCAATGAGCTGCTCGAAAAGCTAATTAATGCAATTCCTACTCCCTTGTTTATTACTGACTATGAGACAAGAGAAATCAGACGTGTAAATAAAGCAAATGCTGAATTTGCAAACATGACAGAAGATGAATTAATGGCTGCTGATGTCTCTAATGTATACGTAAATCCAGAGAAAGACCGCCCTAGGTTAATCGAAGCATTTGAGACAGGCGAACAGATCGAAATTCAAATGGTGCGACTGAAAACAAGAGAACCTCGATGGTGTATCTTCAGAGGGGCAATTGTTGACTACTTTGGAAAGAAATCCCTTCTAGGCAGTTTTATTGATATTACTGATCAAAAAAACATTGAAAGCGTGCTTAATAGCAGAGTGGCAGAATTGGATGAAACCCAATCCGCGATGCTCAACATGATGGATGATTTGGACGAGGAAAAAGAAAAAGCAGAATCGGCAACTTTAGCGAAGTCTGACTTTCTCGCCAATATGAGCCATGAGATCAGAACTCCAATGAATGCTGTTATTGGTTTGAGTCACCTAGCTTTACAGACTGATCTAAATTCCAAGCAGTCAGATTATCTGACTAAAATTGATTCTTCAGCCAAAGCGCTATTGCGAATAATTAATGATATTCTTGATTTTTCAAAAATTGAAGCAGGAAAGCTGGAAATCGAGAAGGCTGAATTTTATCTCGAAGATACTGTCAGTCAATTGATCAATATGTTGACTGTACAAGTTGAAGACAAAGGACTTGAACTACTCTTTAAGATTGATCCTGATGTTCCGAACAACCTTATCGGAGACTCTCTGCGTGTAGAACAGGTTCTTATCAACTTGAGCAGCAATGCCATTAAATTTACAGACAAAGGTGATATTCTAATCTCTACCGAGGTTGTTGATACAGATGAGCAAGGTACAATGCTCAAATTCTCTGTGAGGGATACTGGCATAGGAATGACAGAAGAGCAGATCGGTAGGCTTTTCAAATCCTTTTCACAGGCCGACACTTCTACGACAAGAAGGTTCGGCGGCACAGGACTGGGGCTTGCCATATGCAAACGTTTGGCAAAACTTATGGGTGGTGACATCGGTGTAGAATCTGAGCCGGGGAAGGGAAGTACTTTCTGGTTTACCGCTCGTTTCGGCCTTCATGAAAATGATCGCGTTAAGTCGAGAGTCCTTCAAGAGGACTTCCGAGGCATGCGTGTGTTGGTTGTCGATGATAACCGCACTTCCAGAAATATTCTTGCTGGTTATTTGGAAAGCATGGGATTCTCACCGGAGACAGTTCCTTCAGGGAAAGCGGCAATTGAAACTCTTGAAGATGCGAGTGCTACCGTGCCATTTGATGTAGTGCTAATGGACTGGAAAATGCCGGAAATGGATGGAATAGAAGCTACTAAAATAATCAAAAAAGATCCGAAGCTGAAAGTCATCCCTACCGTGATAATGGTCACCGCTTTTGGGCGGGAAGAAATTATGAATCAGGCTCAGCAGTCTGGTATCTCAGGATTTTTAATTAAGCCTGTGAATCCAAGCCTTCTTTTCGACACTATAATGGAAGTCTTCGGAAAAAACACTGATTCCCGCTATTTGGCCGAGCGTTCTTCCAACTTAAAGAATCCTGCTTTGGATGTTATAAGAGGTGCTCATATCCTGCTGGCTGAAGACAACTCAATCAATCAGCAGGTTGCTACTGAGATACTTGAAAATGCAGGTTTCCGTGTAGACGTTGCAGACAATGGGAAGATCGCTTGCGATATGGTTTTGAAGACAGACTATGATGCCGTACTGATGGACATCCAAATGCCGATCATGGACGGAATTCTTGCCACCAAAGAAATTCGGAAACATAGAAAATTTAACGATCTGCCCATCATAGCCATGACCGCTCATGCTATGGCTGGTGATCGTGAAAAGAGCCTTGAAGCAGGTATGAACGATCACATCACCAAACCTATTGATCCCGAAACATTATTTAATGTGCTTGTGGAATTTATCCCTGCAAGCGAACGAGATCAATCAGAGTTCAAAGAAGCCAGCATTTCTGCGGGACATTCGGAGGAAGATCTTTTCCCCGAGTCTATCGACGGGGTTGATATTGATAACGGCCTAAAGAGAATAGGTGGAAACAAAAAACTATATGTCAGGCTCCTCATAGAATTCTGGGAGGATTACAAAAACTACGTAAGTGTGATCAAAACCGCTATTGAGGAAAAGCCCCTTGAAGAAGCAACGCGCGAAGCTCATACATTGAAAGGTGTTGCCGGAAACATGGGTGCATCGGCTTTATTTAATGTCGCGGAAAAAGTTGAAAAAGCATTGAAAAATGGTGAACTTGATATTGGGATTTTAGAACTGGAACCGTTAGCTGTTGAACTAAAAACAGTCATGGATTCCATTGCTTCTTTTGCTGGTAAGTATCAAGCCTCGCAAAAAAGCGTAGCCGCGGGCCCTGCTATTGAAATTGAAAATATTCAGCCAATTATCGCTGAGATGAATGCTCTGCTTGAGAAGCGCAATCCAATGGCTGGCAGAAAGGTGGACGACCTGACTGAAGTGTTGGGTGGGCTTGCCTCGAGTGCAGTCGCTAGACTCAAAAAGAGCCTTTCAAAGTTTGATTTTGCGGGCGCACAGAAAGCTCTTGATTTAATTGCGGGAGAATTGGAAGCCGCACAAAGTAGTGCTGTAACAGAAGTTGCTGTTGATCTTGAAAATATCCAACCTATTCTCTCTGAAATGAAAGAGCTGCTTGAGAAACGTAATCCAATGGCTGGCAGAAAGGCGGATGATCTGGCTGAAGCACTTAGCGGAATGGCTATGACTTCTTTTGATAAGCTGAAGAAGAGCCTCTCAAGATTTGATTTTGCTGGTGCTCTTGAAGCACTTGAATCCATAGAACATGAACTTAATAACTAAGCTGGCACATATATGAATATGGAAAAACACAAAATATTAATCGTTGATGATACTCCGGTAAATATAACGGTTCTCAGTGAATTGCTTATGGACGAGTTTGAACTTAGCATTGCCATGAGTGGGCATGATGCGCTTGATATTGTGAACGAAGGTGACATGCCTGACCTCATACTTTTGGATATTATGATGCCGGAGATGGACGGCTTTGAAGTATGTCAAAGACTCAAAGGCGATCATAAAACGTCAGAAATACCGATAATATTTGTAACAGCTAAAAACGAAGTAGACGATGAAGCTAAAGGTTTTGAGCTGGGCGCGGTTGATTTTATAAGCAAGCCCATAAGTCCACCTCTTGTTTTGGCTCGTGTACGGACACAGATTTCACTAAAAGCTTCACGAGACAAGTTAGCCGAACAAAATGAGCAGCTTATAGAAGCAAATAATCTAATTGAAGAGGTCGAACGCATTGCCCGTCATGACCTTAAAAATCCGCTACAAACCATAATAAGTGTGCCTGAAATTCTTATTCTGAGCGTTGAACTGGAGGATTACCAAAAAGATATGCTTAAAAGAGTTGAAGAGGCCGGCTACGAGATGCTCCACATGATCAATTCTTCATTGGATTTGTTTAAAATGGAGCAAGGAACATACAAGGTCCAAGAGAGTGACATCAACCTAGTGAAAGTCCTTCGTAAGGTCATTGCAGATCAAAAATCCATATGGGAGATCAAAAACAACGAGATGATTCTCTCTTTGGATGGGCAAGCTTTATCTCAAGACGACTCCATGATTATATGCGGCGAAGAACTCTTATTTTATTCGATGCTGTCTAACCTAATTCGTAACGCTCTTGATGCATCCCCTGACAACGAAAAAATTACTCTGTCTATGAATTCCGAAAGAAAATCTATTCAAATCCATAATATGGGAGCGGTTCCTCTAGACATTAGAGAAACATTTTTCGACAAATACAGTACTTCTGGAAAACCACGAGGAACTGGACTGGGTACCTATTCTGCAAGGCTGATATCGGAAGCGCATGGTTGGCAAATTGAGTATGTAACTTCAGAAGAAGACGGAACGGCGATTACGATTACTTTTTGATGATCTTAATCTGTATGTATAGATGAGCTTAGCCATAAAATATTTGACCATATACAACATAAGCCGTCCCTTTTAGATATGCCATTGAAAATGGAACTAGTTATGACGTTACGCGTTTATTAAAAAATAATATTTTTATAGTAACTCCTCGTATGATCCATCTTCAGCTATGACTATGCCAAAAATCTTAATTTTAAATATCTCTAATTTATAATAATTCACGTCGCTTCTAATTTTATTGGTTTATTTTAATAGCCCTGTTTTGAGTTGAAACTCAGAACAGGGCTATTTTTTTATGCTGTAGTTATTAATGGTCACGAAAATGATTAAAAGCGTGAGTGGATGGCTGAAAGTGTTTTTTTATGAGTTATTCGAGAAGCAAAAATTGTAAACAAGGTTGTTGAGATTAGTAAACCGGCGGAGGGCTGATGTTACAGGAATCTAAATATCAAAATGTGTGTTGTCATGTGTGTGAAAATGAATGCAGAATTTCTCAAGGTAGTATTGGCCGCTGCGGACGTTATGAAAACGAAAATGGTATAATATCAGAAATTTACCAGGACAAGTATCTTATTGTTTGCCCGATTAAAATAGAGACTATGCCCATGCTTAACTTCCATCCTGGCGGAAGATTTCTTCAACTTAGCACTGTCGGTTGTAACTTTGATTGTCCGGGATGCATTTCCACTGTCATTGTTAGGGAAATGAACCCGGAAAGCAAAGCCCTTCAGCCTTTATCGCCTGAACAAGTTATCGATAAGGCTATCCAAAATGATTGCAAAGGCATTGCATTTCTGATGAATGATCCCTTGGCTGCATTTGAGACTTTTATTTCCGTTGCGACTTTAGCCAAGTCAAAGGGGTTACTAGTCGGTTGTTCTTCAAACGGTTATTTTTCATTGGAATCCGTGAAGCGTATTTTACCTGTTATCGATTTTATCAATATCGGTATAAAAGGCCTGTCGGAAAAAGATTACCGCGCGTGTTCTGGATTCAAGGGATTCGCGCCTGTCCTGCGAAATATTAAAATGCTGCATGAGGCAGGAGTTCATATCGAGCTTGCTTGTATTCATAAGAAATACAATGGGCCGGAACTGCTTGAGTTGTGCTCTGTTATCAAAAAGATTTCTGCTAAGATTCCCATGCAGGTGATGCGCTTTATTCCTTTGGAAGGGGCTGATCCAGAACAAGAACCTTTGATTAGAGAAACGGAAAGTTTCAGTCAAAAAATGAGAGAATTTTTAGATTATGTTTACGTATTCAATTCACCTGGAACAAAAGAATTAGACAGTTGTTGTTCTAAGTGTGGAGAAACGGTTGTTCATAGAGATTTTTACGGGCCGATGGGTGCAAGGCTATTAAAAATATCTGCAACCAATCTACAGGATATAAAATGTCCAAAATGCGAACACTCCTCGGGTATTTGTGGCAAAGCAGAGGTTACGGATTTCAGGGAAAATGATTTTCAGGGAGGCTACCCTTTTACTCGTGCTCTTGAAATAGTTGAATCTATTTTGATTGCTATAGGTGCTGAAAATAAGTCGGAAGTTGTTCATGTCTGGGAGCATTTGCTGTGCAACAATAAGATGCAGGATCTTCATCATGGTATTCAGCGGGTTGATAAATATCTGGATCTGATCAGGTCTTTTGGCTCACTTATATATCGTGAAAAAGCGGCAAATGAACTGGTCAGTTACCTTGAAGATAAAACCGCTCTTGTAAAACTTGCCTGTTCCAATCAGCCACACCGACCACGAGTTTACTATGTAATGGGTAAGCCACAATTTTGTATTAAAGGGGAGCGTTTTGAAAATAATTTGGTTGAAATATGTAACGGTATAAGCGTTAATAAAGAAATTGAAATATCAGGCCGCCCGGGTATGACTATTGATCAAGAAATAGTTGAAAAATTGAATCCTGAAATAATATTTATTTCAGCCTTTATTTCTAATTCGCCAACGGATTTTTATAATGAATGTGTAGATAAAAATATCCGCATTGACGCTGTTCGCAATAAGCGGATTCACACTGCGCCAATCCCTAGTAGTGATTTTGGTGGTCCCAGATGGATACTAGGGTTGATGAATATTGCCAATGAGATGTATAAAGGAGCCTTCGCTTTTGATATCAGTAAAGAGGCAGAGGCATTCCATAATCGTTTTTATGGAGGAATATTTAATTTGGAAGATGTAAACAGATCCTTCGGTAAGCCTGATAGTACTTGGACGTGGGGGGCGCATAGTATTAGGGATTAAAGCCAGCATCCTTTATATCACTGCCCCTGCACGTACCACCAAGTACTCCAATCGATATCAAACATTCAGATATGTCCGTAGTTTTTATATAGATATTAACAATTGGACTACTATCTCTAATGATTTTATCTTTTTGAAAATTATATCAAAAGAGAAAATTATGCAGATTGAGTCCATATATGAGAAAGGCACCGGAGTCATAAATGAAGACTTTCATTTTATAAATGGAAGTATTTTTGGTGTGCTTGATGGCGCTACTAGTCTTACACCCGTAACATATGAAAAGGGGCTGACTGGTGGTTTTCTTGCTTCAAATATCGCCGGTGAAATCTTCCAAAAAAATGACGATTCACTTCTGACACTTGCTGAAGAAGCTAATTTTGCCATCTGTGAAGCGATGCTTGAGCGTGGCGTCAATGTTGATGAAAAGGGTCATTTATGGTGCGCCAGTGCAGCCGTAGTCAGGCTTGAAGGAGACACTCTTGAATGGGTGCAAATCGGAGATAGTCTTGTTCTCGTAATATATGATGATGGCACACACGAAATAGTTTGTGACAAATCTGAGCAAGACATTGAAACGCTTAAGCAATGGAAAGCTATTGCAGATACAACACACCATCCAATTGCAACGGCTATGAAAGATCAGATTTTCAAAGTCAGGTCACAAATGAATGTTGCATACGGGGTGCTGAGCGGGGAGAAAGATGCTCTTTCTTTTCTTAGTTACGGTAAGAAACAAATAAAGAATATAAGCAACATTCTCATTTTCACTGATGGATTATTTCTACCTAAGAGTGACCCTGAAAGCGGGGAAGATTTTCATTTATTAGCCGAGCTTTTTCTAGAGGGCGGACTTTCACGTGTCCGGGACTACATCAGGCAGATTGAAGAAACTGATATTGCGTGCCGAATATATCCGCGCTTTAAAACTCACGACGATATTGCTGCAATTTCCATCACTCTTTAAAATTTCCCCTTCCACCTCCACACATCAGGGCGTTCACCCTTTTTATATAATGCTTCCAACAAAGCTAATTCTATTGCTATGTTAAATGCCACTTTCGAGTACAGACGTAGGTCTGGCGACGACCTATGGAAGTCTGCTTATCCTACTCGCCGTATTATTAATCTTACTGATTGAATATATCAGGAAAATCTACTGCTAATATATGGTAATTGACACAATGAAGTTCTACATGCAACGTCTCGTGCCAGAGGATTAGGTGGTTTGACTTGAAACGGTAATCGAGGAAGCAATGAAGGTTCTACACATCATCAGCCAGACCCCGGACTTTACGGGTAGTGGTAAATATGTTCTTGAAATGATTGATCAAAGCAAAAAGCAAGGACATGAAAACTTTCTTGTTGCCGGAACAGCCAGTAATTATTCCTTACCCGCCCATGTTCTCAGTCCTGAGCATTGTCGCTTCATCCGATTCGGTCAGGATTTAGCATTTCCCATTGTCGGTATGAGTGACGTAATGCCCTATTCCAGCACCGTATGTTCCCACCTGACGCCAGAACAGATCGAGTTATATAAAGCTGCATTCCGTCGGGAAATAAGACACGTCGTAGAACAATTTTCTCCCGATATTATTCATACTAACCATTTGTGGATGGCATCAGCTGTCACGCGGGAAGCAGCACCTGACATTCCAATGGTCACAACTTGTCACGGCACTTGCCTCCGGCAACACCAGCTGTGTCCAGAACTAGGAAAATCACTCATAGATTCGCTGTCAAAAATAGACAGGGTTATTGCGCTATTTCAGGATCAAAAGGTAGAGATACAAAAACTACTTGGACTTAATGCCAGCAAGGTTGACATAATTAGCGGCGGATTCAATCAGAACAATTTTTATTTTGAAAAGAAACAAACATCTCCACAGACAGTTCAGATTCTGTATGCAGGCAAAATAAACGTCAGCAAGGGCGTTCCGTGGCTCCTTAAGAGTCTTGGTAAAATTAGCAATGAGCGCTTCCATCTCCATCTGGTAGGAGGAGGTAGCGGGTCGGAAATGCAGAGTTGTTTGGAACTAGCAGAATCCTTGGGCGACAAAGTCACGGTGCATGGGATACTCTCTCATGAAAAACTTGGAGCTTTGATGCGCGAGTCCCATCTCTTTGTGATGCCTTCATTTTTCGAAGGGCTACCTTTAGTCTTATTGGAAGCAATGGCTTGCGGATGCAGAATTATCACCACGGACCTGCCGGGTTGCAAACAGCTATTTCACCATCGCCACCGGACCATGGTCCGCATGGTCGAGCTACCTGAGCTTATGACCATAGACCAGCCTTATTCTGAAGACGAAGTGGTGCTAGAAGATATGCTGTCGTCACTTATCGTTCAGGTAATCAAGGAAGTGCAGCAAGGATCGGAGCCAGATATGGAATATATCCATTTCATTACCGAACCGTACACATGGGAAAAAATATTCGCTAAAGTAGAAAGAGTTTATCAGAATGCAGTGACTGAAAACAAGAGTTTCGCTCTCTAGGCGAGTCATAGTCCAAGGATGGGATAAGACGCGCATGATGTGTATGACAGATAATTACCGTTCTCCATTAAAGTATATTGCAGAAGTACCGATAAATATATTTATGTGACGCTTTGCGTGGTTTTTAAAAGTCTAAATTGTAACAATATGATTGTAATAATTATTCGATTAGAGTGATTATATTGCTGCGATCGTCTGCTGATTTTCACAAAATAAAGAGCATCATTTTATCGGTTTTAGGAATATAAAATAATCCTTTCTTATCACTTAATAATAACATAATGTCCCTATATCCGTGGATTAAATATATTAATTAACATTTTTTAAGCAGTACAAAGGTGGTGCCATGAATTTCAAATCGATAAAAACTAAAATTATAATCATGGCTGCATGTTGCCTTGTTGTGTCCGTTGCAGCTTTGATAAGTCTTCAAATTGTGGATCAGAATAAAACCCAAGCTTTTGTTACCGCTGAAGTTGATACACTTATTGAACATGCAACCAAGTCAAACTTACTTGGAATCGCTAAATCCGAAGCTGGAGTGATTCAATCAAAGCTTGAAGTTAACCTTGACACTGCCCGCGCTATTGCCAGTGCATTTAAGACCTTACGTTCAAACCCGCAGGTCACAAGTAGCATTGATTTAAGAACTGTTTTTAGTGACATCCTCCTGACTGTACTTAAAGATAATGATGAATTTCTCGGAGCATACAGTGCATGGGAGCCTAATGGCTTAGATAACAACGATGCGTTATACGCAGGCGTTAAAGGCACTAGCCATGATGATACAGGGCGCTTTGTACCTTACTGGAATAGAGATGAAAGCGGCAAAATAGCCCGCCAAGCACTTGTTGAATTCGATTCAAACGCCAAACATCCCAACGGAATAAGGAAAGGCGGATGGTATCAGTCACCAAGAGAAACCGGACGTGAAAACATTCTCGACCCTTTCCCTTATATAATTCAGGGAAAGCAAGAATGGCTTACCACAATGTCCGTCCCTCTCAAGATAGATGGAAAATTTTATGGGGTTGCAGGAACAGACCTACGACTCAATTTTGTTCAAAAACTTTGCGAAAATGTAGCTAAAGATGTTTACAACGGTAAAGCAACTGTCAAAGTGGTAAGTAATCTCGGCATAATTGTAGCAGATAGCTCCAATCCCGGAAATGTGGGAAAGCCGATTGATCAAACTGATTCCCTTCATGCCGATAAAATTAAGTCCAATGCTAAAAAAGGCGAAACATTTGTCGACCTAGGTACGTCAGGCGGGCTTGTTCAAGTAATGGCTCCTATTGCTCTTGCAAGAACAGGTACACCATGGGCGGTCTTGATTGAAGTTGACCGCGACGTAGTTTATGCAGGTGCTATTTCGCTAAATAAGGTTATGATGGCAAGTGCTTCAGAAAGTTATACCACCGCACTTCTTACTGGTGGTGGAATCGTATTGCTTGCATGTCTTGTTCTTTGGTTCCTTGCTGGAGGCCTTGTAGCCCCTATTAAAAAATCAGTTGCTTATGCGGAAAGCGTCGCCGGTGGTGACTTTGATCAGACGTTAGACATTAAGCAGGCTGATGAAGTCGGAGTGCTGGCTGAAGCTCTTAAGAAAATGGTTGAGAATCTCAAGATAAAAATTGTTGAAGCAGAAGAGAAAAGTAAATCAGCGGAACAAGAAGCTGAAAGAGCAAATGTTGCTGTTGCTGAAGCCAATGAGGCAAAGGAACAAGCATCCAGAGCTGAGCGAGATGGTAAGCTTCAGGCGGCAGGTGAGCTCGAGGAAGTTGTTAGTATTGTGACTTCTGCCTCAGAACAACTTGCAGCGCAAATTGACGAATCAAGCCGAAGCACTGAAGTTCAGTATTCCCAGATCAGCGAAACCGCCACTGCAATGGAAGAAATGAATGCAACGGTTCTTGAAGTAGCTGAAAATGCTTCCAACTCGGCTGAAACAGCCAATCTTACTAAAGACAAAGCTCAGGCTGGTTCAAAGGTCGTGGCTCATGTTCTCACCAGCATGGAAGACCTTCAGGGCCTCGCTCTACAGCTTAAAGAAGATGTAGCAACTCTTGGGAAGGATGCACAGGGAATCGGTCAGGTAATGGAAGTTATCTCCGATATTGCTGATCAAACAAATCTTCTCGCTCTCAATGCAGCAATTGAAGCCGCTAGAGCTGGCGAGGCTGGAAGAGGTTTTGCGGTTGTTGCGGATGAAGTTCGCAAGCTTGCCGAAAAGACAATGACAGCCACACAGGAAGTTGGAAATGCAATCAGCGATATCCAGAAAGGAACACGTACTAATATAGACCATGTCGAAAACGCCGTGGAAAAAATAGATGAAACAGCGAAACTGTCTGCAGAGTCAGGAGAAGCGTTGGATGCAATTGTAAACTTTGTTGACGAAACATCGACGCAGGTACACAGCATCGCGACCGCCTCTGAAGAACAGTCTGCGGCAAGTGAAGAAATAAACAGAGCTTTGACTCAGATAGCTGAGATCTCTTCTGAGACCAAAGTGGCGATGGGAGAGTCTGCTCAAGCCGTTGAAGAGATGTCCAGACAGTCTCAAATTCTGCAAAATCTCATAACTCAGATGAAGAGCTAAATTCATATTATCAGTCATAAAAAAGGGGGCCGGATATCCGGTCCCCTTTTTTTACGTCTTTAAGAAGATCACATCATCAGGTACTGCGCACTAATTTATTGTGATTAATCGAGATATTCGGCGGCGATGATTTTATTCGAAAGAGAAAGATAGTAAAAAGCCATCTATTAGCACTTGTTTTACGCTAATAGATGGCTTTTTGTTTGATTAGAGTTGAGATGCAGATTGTTATGAATGGATTATTCTAAATGATATGTTCATCCAATCCTACTCACGTTATCTGGATCCTTCACCTGCCTATTAAAAAGTTCTCTATAATCTGGACATTTTGGGTGTGTATAGTTTACTTAATAGTACTAACTCTATTATAGGAGTAAAGATGCTCAAGATAGCCACCTCAGCAACGTACTGGATTTTGATTGCGATTTGGACATTTGTCTTATTTTTTTATGTTTCCAGGATTAAAGAATCTAAGAAACACAGCAAGTTAATAAATATACTATTAATAGTTCTTACAATCGATGCATTTAGGACTCTGTTTGAGAGTTTATATTTTGGAGCATGGTATACTTCTCTCTCTGGGATGTTACCGAAGATCATCGGCGAAGTGCTCATGGAGCCTGAGTTTGTTTTCATACCAAAGATTATAAATGTAATTGCCGGTCTTTTGATCGTAAGAATAATATTATTCTATTGGATTCCAGAAGAACATAAAGAAAGAGCAAGAATTAAATCGAAGACCGACACGCTCGAGCAGCAGGTAGCAAAGCGTACGGAAGAGCTGGTAAAAGCCAATGAATTGCTCCGCCAAAGTGAAGAACGTCAGCGGGCTTTGTTCTCCTCCGTGAGTGATCCCGTCTTGGTCGCTGATCGAAATACGGGCATATTAGTGGAGTGTAATGCGGCTGCAGAAAACTTTTTTGGTAAAAGTAGGGAACAGCTAATTGGTATGCCTCAGCATATTCTGCACCCACCTAAAACATCCACGACCAAAAGCGGGGACGAGTATTTTCGTAAATCCGTAGCGACGCCGGGCCTCCTAGAAAATATCCCTTTATTGGCTAAGGGTGATCAGATTCGAATCGCATCGGTGCGAACCAGTTGTTTCGATATACACGATCAGGAGCTAATTCTGGGTGTATTTCATGATGTAACGGAAAAGATTCAGGGTGAAGATGCTTTGAAAAATAGTGAATCGCGTTTTAGGCGGGCCATTGAGCAAGCTCCGTTCCCAATTATGATTCATGCAGATGACGGTCACGTTCTCTCTCTCAGTCGGGCTTGGACAGAGCTTTCGGGTTATTCTCTTGATGATATTCCAACCGTTTATGATTGGACACAAAAGGCGTACGGTTCAAGAACTAAAGAAATCAAAGCGTACATTGATACTCTATACATAACGGATGAACGTAGAGACGAAGGCGAATTTGTTGTTAATTGTAGCAACGGCACTAGAAAGGTTTGGTATTTTTTCTCAGTACCGCTTGGGTCACTCTCAGATGAGCGTAGAACTGTTTTAAGTATGGCTTTTGACCTTACGATTCGTAAGGATTTGGAGGGGGAACTTCTTCAGGCAAAAGAATTTGCTGAATCAGCCAATCAGGCCAAATCCGAATTCCTTGCAAACATGAGCCATGAGATACGAACTCCATTAAATGGAGTACTCGGTATGCTCCAACTTATGGAGATGACTTACTTGGATGAAGAACAGACCGAGTATGTAAGTAATGCCATCAATTCCACTCATCGGTTAACTCGCTTACTTACGGATATTTTGGACATATCCCGCGTGGAAGCAGGGCGAATGCCAATATCTAATGTCACGCTGGATCTAGACGAAATTTTAATTCAATTGGAAGAACTATTCTTACCCCTTTCCAGACAGACTGGAGTTGATCTAATTACTCAGCTTGACCCGCTCATACCCACCCCGATACTCGGGGACTCGATTAGGCTTCAACAGGTTTTAAACAACTTGGTGGGTAACGCTTTTAAGTTCACCGAAGATGGCAATATCACCGTGGATGCATACCCGCTGCCATCTCCCTCGCCAGACAAGTTTAGAGTGTTATTCTCAGTTTCCGATAATGGGCATGGCATTCCAGATGATAAAATGGAAACTCTATTTAAACCTTTTACTCAAGTTAGTTCGGGATTCGCCAGAACGCATGAGGGTGCGGGTTTGGGATTGTCCATTTGTAAGAACCTAGTGAGTCTTATGGGTGGAAGTATGTTTATGGATAGTGAAGTCGGCGTAGGTACAACAGTATATTTTACTATAGTATTTGATCTTTTTAAGGAGGAGGTCTTAACCCTTGGTCTGAGTCCTGTTGAGGATATGGGCGGGATTCCAAGTTTTGAAAAACTGCACATTCTTGTGGTGGAAGATGAGCTTATTAATAGTCTTGTGGCGGCCACACTTTTGAGTAAAAATGGAGCTAAGGTAACTGCCGTTGAGAATGGACACAAAGCCTTAGAGGCATTGCGCCATAGTAAGTTTGACTTAGTGCTAATGGACGTGCAGATGCCTGTAATGAATGGCATAGAAGCAACTAAAGCAATTCGTAACGGCGATACCGGAGCGGAAAATAAAGGTATTCCAATTGTCGCTATGACAGCATTTGCTATGTTGGGAGATCGTGAAAAAATATTGAAAGCAGGTATGGACGGTTACCTCGAGAAACCTTTGGAATTGGCAATGCTTGAAAATGTTATTTATGAGGTAATGAGAGACTCTTAAATCGATACTAGGTTTTAGGCGTAGTCTCTTCCTAAGTATCCCCTCCCTTTTTTTATAGCGTCAGCAATAACTTTATTTTCGGCAGAATGTCCGGAAAAACAGTTGTATTTTTTGACGTGCCTAATTGCATCGTTAAAATTAACAGATTTTTTTTATTCTTTTTTCGTGTCTTAATCATTTTTAACTAACTCCGTATAGAAAATTATGTTATGTGATGATAATCAAGCTATTGTTTGAATCATTGATTTTGCCTATTTATTTTAAGCAAGCGGTATACAATGGTTTATAGTAGTAACTCACAAGGAGGCTGTTAGGTATGTCGACTGAAAAAGAATTCCGTGAAACAGAAAAAAAGTTACAGGATATAATAGGTAGTAGTGTTCCTGCCCGTGTATTGGCTGATCAGTTTATGCGCCTTAAAAAGGGGTTTCAGCCTACTGTTTTAAAGAGGGCTTGTAAGCCAAGCGACGGTATTCTTACTTTATCTGATGAATTGAAGGCTCAATTGCTAGGGAGCTATGAAATAGCCGCGAGCGAAGGTCGTTTCACCAAGTTTGTTCCTTCTTCCGGCGCAGCTACTCGTATGTTTAAATTTCTGCTTGAATTCTTAAAAACAGGACATAAAAATTTTGATTCGGCCACTGATTGTGATGAATCTCACCTTGAAATGGGCCGGACCTTTATCCGTTCACTCTCTAGTTTTGCATTTTATGACGACTTAAAAGATGCACTTAAGCGCGATAACATGAGCCTTGATGAATTGCTTAATCAGGGGGATCATCGCACTATTTTGGAATATTTGCTCACGGAAAAAGGACTCAATTTTTCATATTTTTCAAAAGGGATGATTCCTTTTCATGATGCTGAAGATGGTTCTCGCACTCCTTATGCAGAACATATAGCTGAGGCAATTGAGTATGTGAAAGATAAGGATGGAAAGATTCGTATCCACTTCACGATTTCTCCGACTCGTAAAGAAGCTACTGAAAAACATATTGCGGAAATTTTAAGTAAATTACCAAAATTTAATTTTGATATCACCTATTCTGAGCAATGTCGTAAGACAGATACCATTGCGGTTGATTTAAATAATGAAATCTTCAGGACCGATGACAATAAAGTCCTTTTTAGACCTGCAGGTCACGGCGCTTTGCTTGTAAATTTGAATGAGCTGAATGCTGATCTGGTTTATCTGAAAAACATAGATAATGTGGTCCCAGATAATTTTAGAGCCGATACTATTGAGTATAAAAAGTTCATTGGTGGTCTTTTAGTACAACTTCAAAGTCAAACTTTCGATTGCATTAACAGATTGAGTAATCCGGGTTTAACAGAGTTGGAAGTGGCGGTTACGGCCCTTTTTGCAGTTTCAAAATTGTATATGACATTGCCTGATAATTTTGGCTCAATGCCGCTTTACGGCAAAGCTGATTACTTGATTTCAAGGTTAGATAAGCCTATCAGGGTTTGCGGAATGGTTAAAAATCAGGGCGAGCCGGGCGGAGGTCCATTTTGGATTGTTGGAACCGACGGTTCTGTTTCTCCTCAGATAGTTGAAAAAAGTCAGGTTGATATGAATGATCCTGATCAGGTTGAAATATTAAAATCTTCAACACATTTCAACCCAGTTGATATTGTTTGCGGGCTGCGCAATTATCGCGGAGAGCAATTTGATCTGATGAAATATACTGACCCTGAAACTGGATTCATTTCGTATAAGTCCAAACAAGGGCGAGATCTTAAAGCTTTAGAGCTGCCAGGGCTTTGGAATGGGTCAATGGCGGATTGGATCACTGTCTTTGTTGAGGTTCCTCTCAGCACTTTTTCACCAGTGAAAACCGTTAATGATTTGTTAAAGGATGAGCATCAAAATTCGTAGCTTGTGCTTGTAGTTTGTTCGCGTGATTATATTAAAAGCCTGTCAGGTTATGACGGGCTTTTCTTTTTGCGCAAAAGGTTTCATTATGAACAAAGCAAGTCACGTCGTGATAAATGTAATCGTTGAAGATATTGTTGTTGGTAATTTCATAAAGCATCTAGTTATTAATGGTATATGTCGTTTTTAATGTTATTTTTAGTGAGATATTAAGAGTTAAATTATGAGACAAAATAATAGTTTAAGTAGTTCATTAGAGTCTTTCATCGATGAAGATCTTATTTGGGCTGAAATAGATAAAGCTACTGATCCTGATCCGGTCCTTGTTCGTGAGATTCTTGCCAAGGCAAGGGAGCGAAAAGGGCTTTCTCCTTTTGAGGCGGCTGTATTGCTTAAGAATACGGATAAGGAGCTCGACAATGAACTTTTTTCTGCTGCAATCGAGGTTAAAAAAGGCATTTACGGCAATCGGCTGGTGCTGTTTGCCCCGCTTTATATAACGAATGAATGTGATAACCAGTGTTCGTATTGCGGCTTTAATGCAAAAAATAAAGAGCTAACGCGCCGAACTCTCACAAGTAAAGAAATTGCCGATGAAGTCACGGTTCTTGAAGATCTGGGCCATAAACGGTTGTTGCTTGTTTATGGTGAGCATCCAAAGCTAGATGCCGAGTGGATAGCTCAGACTGTACGCGACGTTTATAATGTAACATCCCGTAAAAGCGGTGAGATCCGCAGAGTAAATATTAACTGTGCTCCGCTTGATGTTGAGGGTTTTAAGACTCTTAATGAGGTGGGCATCGGGACGTATCAGTGTTTTCACGAAACTTATCATCGTGAAACATATGAAAAGGTTCACACCGCAGGCAATAAATCTGATTATTTATGGCGGCTTCATACTATGCACCGTGCGCAAGAGGCGGGCATTGATGATGTGGGTATGGGCGTACTTTTCGGGCTATTTGATCCTGTTTTCGAAGTCATGGGTCTTTTGTATCATGCGCTGCAACTTGAAAAAGACTGTGGAGTGGGCCCGCATACTATATCTTTCCCACGTCTTGAGCCCGCACTAGGCTCAGAAATAGCATTTAATCCTCCATATCTATCCTCTGATCATGATTTCAAGAAAATTGTATCGGTGCTCCGGCTCGTATTTCCATATGCTGGGCTGATTCTTACCACTCGTGAAAGTTCCGAATTACGCGCGGAGTTGCTTGAAGTGGGAGTCACTCAACTTTCTGCTGGATCGCGCACTTATCCGGGAGCCTACAGTGATCCTGAATTTGATCGGCCTGATGTTCAACAATTCTGCGTTGGCGATAGTCGCTCACTTGATGAAGTCATCCAGTCAATTGTTAGTGAGCACGGCTATATTCCGTCATGGTGTACGGCTTGTTATCGTCTTGGGCGTACAGGTAAGCATTTTATGGATCTTGCTAAAACAGGTTTTATCCAGAAATTTTGCCTTCCTAACGGGCTACTGACTTTTAAAGAATATCTGGAAGACTATGGCTCTGATGAAACAAAGATAATAGGTGAAGAGTTCTTACGACAAGAGATTGAAAAATATACTGACCCGAAGCGTAAAAAACTTGTTGAAGATCGTCTTGCACGTATGGAAAAAGGTGAAAGGGATCTTTACATATAGTTTTTTGCTGACGCGATATCAAAATTTTAGACGCTTAATTGGAGCGGGAATTAAAAATAATGCGCGATTTTAGTGAAGATAAAATCTTGGCCTATTTAAACGGCTGCAATGATAACGAGCTTTTTAAACTGGCAGATAAGCTTTGCCGTGCTGAATTTTTGGATCAAGTGTATTTGCGTGCAATTGTAGAATTTTCAAACTTTTGCAATAAAAAATGTAAGTACTGCGGGCTAAGAGCACTAAACTCAGAGATCACGCGTTATCGGCTAGATGATCAGACTATCATAGCAGCGGCAAGTCTTGCTGCATTAAACGGGGCTGGAACAATAGTCTTACAGTCCGGTGATGATTTCAGTTACTCCACAGAGCGGATTGGCGAAATCGTGCGCAACATTAAAAGGCAGCATGATGTCGCTGTGACACTCTCTGTTGGGGATCGCGGAATTGACGAGTATGAATACTGGTTCAGGTGCGGTGCCGACCGTTGCCTGATCAAGCTCGAAACTACCGATCCCGATATTTATCAAGACATTCGGTGCGGAGAAAGTTTTGCCGAGCGGTTGAGGCTAGTGAAAGGGGTGAAGGAAATAGGGTATGAGGTTGGGGCAGGGATTATTACCGGCTTGCCGGGTTACACCCCAGAATCTTTGCTACAGGATATACTTTTTTTAACGAGTCTTGAGCTTGATATGATTGCTGCAGGGCCGTTTATACCGCATCCCGAAACACCTTTTTCCTCCAGTCCTTCAGGTGATACAAATATGGCTTATCGTGTAACTGCATTACTTCGCTTACTTAATCAAAGTGCAAATATTCCAGCTACGTCTGCTTTAGATTCCTTAATTGATGATGGACGAAAAATTGGACTTACAAGAGGGTGTAACGTCATTATGCCATCGGTTACTCCCACTGCGAACCGAGCTGATTACAATATATATCCAGGCAAAAATGCTGTTTCCTTAGATGGTGATAACGGGGTTGTGGAAGCTAAGGATATGATCCGTTCTTTGAATTTAGTTCCATCCGCTTCGAAAGGATTTTCAAATAAAAAAGTTAGTACATAATGGTGTGAGCCTAAAATATTTCTTAAGACAGCGAATTTGGTAATAAACGGGAAAAATAGTAATCGGGCAAAAAGATAAACAGGATAAACAATGTCGAATAAAGCTCCACGTGGAATAAGGCTGGTTATAACCCTTGCTGGAAGGCGTAATACAGGGAAGTCGTCACTGATAAATTCAATTGTCGAGCAAGAGGTAGCAATTGTCTCGGATCATCCGGGAACAACTACGGATGCCGTTGCGAAGCATTACGAATTGCTGCCCTTAGGTCCTGTTACATTCTACGATACCGCAGGCCTTGACGATACCGGTGAGCTTGGCGAGCTGCGCATTAAGGCTACTCAAAAGGTTCTGTGGCGATCCGATGCCGTACTTGTCGTGGTTGGTGAGGAGGGCATTGCTGACTATGAAAAGCAAATTATTGAGAGCGTTCAAGATTTGCAGATACCTTTTTTAGTGGTGTTCAATAAAAATGATTTGCAGGAGCCTTCTGCTTCGGATCTTTCCTTTTGCCGTAAAAACAATATATCATGTCTTTCTGTGTCTGCTAAGCTCGGGGCGAATTTGTCGGCATTAAAAGAAGCCATTATTGATATGGCGCCTGAAGATATGAAACGTGACCCTGTGCTCGCGGGCGATTTATTCAGTGCCGGGGATTTTGTGGTCTGTGTTGTTCCTATAGATTTGTCCGCTCCGAAGGGACGATTAATTCTGCCACAAGTTCAGGTTCTGCGTGAAATACTTGATTGCGATGCGGTAGGTGTTACAGTTAAGGAGCACGATCTAGCTAAGAGTTTGTCCAATTTGAAAGAGAAACCCGCGCTCGTGATCACTGATTCGCAGGTAGTCAAAAGTGTTGCAGAAATTGTTCCTGATGATATTCCTTTAACTACATTTTCAACACTTTTTGCTCGTTATAAAGGCAACTTGCCATTTCTTGTCGAGGGAGCTGAAGCAATAGATACTTTGGAGGATGGCGATACTGTTCTTATAGGTGAAGCATGTTCACACCATGTCATGGACGATGATATTGGGCGCGTTAAAATTCCCAACTGGATTTCGAAATATACAGGTAAAAATATAAATTTTGAAACATACTCCGGACATGATTATCCGGAAGATCTTGAGCGTTTTAAGATAGTTATCCATTGCGGTGCATGCATGTTAAATAGGACTGAAATGTTGCGTAGAATTAACGAGTGTCGCCGTAGAAATGTGCCTATAACAAATTACGGTGTCGCCATATCAAAACTTCAAGGAGTTATGGATAGAATCGTTGCTCCTTTCAAATTGTAAAATATTGTACAGAAGTAAATTTGAACTGAATTCGACGAGTTTTTATTGTAACAAAATATTTGCAACTTGCTAGCCTTGTTTAAGATTCCTTTAAGAGGTTAAATAAAAAAAACGTTTTCATTATGATGAAATGCGCGTAATAATAAGTCCAAGTATTATCCCTATTACAGATATTTTTTGTTTACTTTTAACTTAGTGGGAATTGATATTTTTCAAATATCAAATTTGATCTTTAATTGCCTGGAGGTCATGTGAAACAAGTATTAGAGATGCGTAAATTTGTAGCTCCTGAACTCATCTTCGGTCCAGGATCAGCTTTGCTTGCTGGTCAATATGCTGAAAATTTTGGAGTAAGCAAGGCTCTTATTGTTACTGACCCTAAAATTAAGGATTGTAATTGGGTTATTTCTGTCCGCGAGAGTTTAGAAAAAGCAGGAATTGAAACGTGCACTTTTAGTGATGTCTCAGAAAATCCCAGAGATGTTGAAGTTATGAAGGGTGCTGATTTTTATCGAGATAACCATTGTGACTGTATTGTTGCCGTTGGTGGCGGAAGTCCTATGGACTGTGCGAAAGGTATAGGCATCGTAACCACAAACAATGCTCATATTTTATCTTTTGAAGGAGTTGATAAGGTTGATTCTCCGGGGCCACCTCTGATTTGCATCCCCTCAACTGCGGGCAGTTCGGCGGATGTTTCGCAGTTTGCGATCATAACCGACACTAAGCGAGATGTTAAAATAAGTATTGTCAGTAAGGCGATGGTCCCTGATGCCTCACTTGTCGATCCTATTTTAACGACAACGATGAGTTTGCAACTGACAGCGGCAACCGGCATGGACGCTCTCACACACGCCATAGAAGCGTATGTATCAAACGCGAATTCTGCGATCACAGATCTTTTTGCTCTTGATGCGATAAAGTTGGTAAGTGCAAATTTAGTAGCGACTATTAAAGATCCCACAAATCTTGAACTTCGCGGTTTGGTCATGCTTGGGAGTATGGAAGCTGGGCTTGCTTTTTCCAACGCAATTCTTGGTGCTGTTCACGCAATGGCACATAGTCTTGGAGGGCATTTGGATCTTCCGCATGGTGAGTGCAACGCAATATTGCTTCCTTACGTAATTCAAGTAAATTTTCCATTTGCAGAAAGCAGATACACTGAAATTGCCAAATCCATGGGGATTTCTGTTGATGGCATGACTTCTGAACAGGTGTGCCAGAGTCTTGTAGATACGATTATAGAACTCAGGGCCAATGCTGGAATAACAAAAAGTTTAAAGGATTTCGGACTTAATAAAAAAGATATTCCTAAGCTCGCAGAATTGGCTTTACAGGACGCCTGTATGGTTACGAATCCAGTTGAATTAAGCAATAAGGATGTAGAGAATATATATGAAGCGGCGTTCTAAGTCTGATAGCAATGAAAATGTTCGCACCAAGCTCATCGGGCTTGGTGAGAACTCTATGCGTAAGAGTTATTATCCTGAATTGCGTGTTCGGGTTAATGAACTTGAGCGTTTTAGAGCATTGGTTGAGCACGCGAATGATGCTCTTTTTGTTCTTGATGGCTTTGCTTGGGATTTTGCGGATATTAATGCCACAGCTCTAAAAATTACCAATTATACGCGCGAAGAACTTATTGAAAGTTCCCCTGAGATGATTTTTCCTAAGTCAACTTGTGTACTCTTGCGTGGTCTAGTTGCTGAAAATAAGAATAAGATTTTGCGCGATGAAGAGGGACTATACACAACTGAATTGTTAGTTAAAGGGGGAGGCACAGTCCCCGTAGAAATGACAATGAGAGTTCTTTTGGTTGGGGGAAGTCTCTATATTGTAATGGTTGCTCGCGATGTTACGCGTCGCCTTGCAGATCAGATGGAGTTGCAAAAGACTCGTAATTATCTCGGTAATGTTATTAACTCTATGCAGTCTATACTTGTGGGCGTTGATGAGAAGTTAAACGTTGTTCTTTGGAATTCGTCAGCAGTGAAGGAAACCGGAGTAGCTGAGACCAAGGCATTGGGTAACTATCTCTTTGATGTTCTGCCCGAGCTTACAAAATTTAAAAAGTTAATTGATATAACCATCTTAAGTGATAAATCAGGAGGAACTGAAATTTTCCCTTTTGAGCATGACGGAGAAACTGTTTTTTATGAAATTACAGTTTTTCCGTTTAAGGGGGAGGTGGAAGGTGATTCTGGTGCGGTTATCAGAATAGATGACATCACAGCCCGTACAAGAATGGAAGAGGTGATGGTTCAGACCGAGAAAATGATGACTGTGGGTGGACTTGCAGCTGGAATGGCGCATGAAATTAATAATCCTCTGGGAGGTATCCTGCAGGGAAGCCAAAATTTATTGCGCAGACTTTCATTCGAATTCGAAAAAAATCATACTGTAGCCAAAGAATGCGGGACTACTTTTGAGGCTATTCATGAATATTGTGAAAAGCGCGGGATCATGTCTAAAGTTGCGTCTATTCAGGAACTGGGAAAACGCTCTGCCCGTATTGTAGCAAATATGCTTCAATTCAGCCGTCAGACTGGCGGAGATCAGTTTTGTACAAGCCTTGTTAATGTTATAGAAGACGCAATTGAACTTGCTTCCAGTGGCTATGATGTTTACCGAAAAGAAGGAAGCAAAAGCGTAGAAATAGTTCGAGACTTTGACCTTGATGTCCCCGATGTTTATTGTGCCCCGTCAGAAATTGAGCAAGTTCTGATAAATCTTATAAAGAATTCTGTTCAGGCGATTCTTTCCTCACGGGAAGAAGGAGAGACAAAGGGCGGAAAGATTTATGTCAGAGTTGGAACTGATGGTAACGACGTAAGGCTCGAAGTCGAAGACAACGGCCCCGGCATGGATGTAGAAACTAAAAAGAAAGCCATGGAACCGTTTTTCACGACAAAGGAACATGGCGTTGGGACTGGGCTAGGTCTTTTTGTCTCGTATTTTATCATTACTCAGAAACACAAAGGGTCTTTCATTATAGAAACCAGCCCAATGCTTGGAACGACTATCATCATCAAGCTTCCTATTGCTAATAATTGCAAAAAGGAATCTTAAATTATCTAAATATTTTTTTGGATAGCATCAGCCCTTTTTACCATTTGTCCTGCCAGCTTCGATAAAATTTTGCTTCCAGACAGAATTGAATCAACCCTACTCTCATCGGAATTTACTCTCCTAAAAACCCACTGCGCAATGTAGAATGCATCGGCCGGTTTGTCGCAGGGTCCCGTGCAGAATGTATTGATTTTATCGGTAATTCCATCCTTTATTTTTTCTCTTACCATGATGGCGTCTTTTAAAATTTCACCGGCATGAGTTGTCTTGTTTCTAGACACGACAGTTTGAGATAAATTTGATTCTGCAAGTGTTTCCTGGAAAATGCTGTTAGCATCTTCTACTCTATTTTCTGCTTTAATATAGCCGTTCATGGCCTGAATAAGGTCTGGGTTTTGTGCAATGGCAGTAAGCACTGCCGATGCGTGGCGCAGAGGAGCTGCGCTTACTCTGAACATTTCTGCGCGTTCTTTTGCCGTTAGGGATCGAAGTTCAGTTCCACGTCCTTCAATGGCGAAGTTTTTTTCAGCAGTGATTCCTTTTTCTTCAATAATATCGAGCAGTATTCCGTGGTAGTTCGAATATGATTTTGTCAAAACTTCAGGTGCAAGGAGTGTTTCCCAAATGGTTTTTCGTGCTGAAATAAGGTTGTCAGCATTTGGCATAAGACCCATTAAATTAAGTCCGAAGTGAGTATTAATGCCTTTAAATGTCGCTGAACTGTAGCCTGCCGCAGGAGTAAAGGGCATGGACCCTGCCGGCTGGTAATTGTTTGCAATATATTCAGCAAGATTGTTTATAAAAACATCTGTTATGATGTCATGCTTTATTTTTTTAGTGATCTTAGCAACAGCCGAAGCGTTGCTCTCTGATTTTTTTTCAGCTTTGGGAGCAGTTGTCTGATTTTTAGTTAGGTCAGAATCCTTTGTGGTGGCCGGAGTCGCGGTTGGGCTTTGGACTACTTTCGAAACTATTGGAAGCCTGCCACTTGATCCTTCTTCATGAATCCATGCCGGGGCTTCGACTTTTTCATCATCTTTTTTCTCTGTGTCTTTATTAATAAAGAAAACAAGTGCAGCCGCAGAAATAACGAAAACAGCGGCAAATATGATAATGGGAAGTTTGAATTTATTCATTTGTGTACTCCAGTCTATTACCAGTGACGGTTCCATGCAAATTTTACTGCCCCGGTTCCAGGGCAGCATGCTCTGGAGTTGGGGTTCATTGCCGCAAGATAAATTGATCCTTTGGCGGATTGTTTAGCAATTCTTCTTATTTTTGAGAAAAGTTCTAATTGATCGACCATTTCCGGCACTTGCAGGTCTCCGATTCCACCTGCAGAAAGAAGTCTGGCCTTAAGGTCGTGATAAGCTGATAGCATGTCTGCTATCATGTTGTCGATTTGGCAAAATTCCGCAGTACATGGGTGTTCTGCGGTATTTAATACTCCAAGGCAAGAACTTAAAAATACTGAAACAAGGTCTGAATCAGATCCTAAGGACTCCATGTTCGGCATTATTTTCTTTTTCGCTAGAGACTCGCATAGCGAGCCTGATGTCCGGTGATATTGTAAAATACGCAACGCTGTAGCTATCTGCTGAGCTTGTATCTCTGTCAGAGGCTGGCCTTGCATTTTTGCGCAAAACTCTCTTGAAGTTTCTATCAAATTATCAAGGGAGCCTTTATCTGAAGCGAGAGCTGCATAATTAAAATTTGAATTAAGCCCATTTCTTACAATTGAGCGTGTATGAATTCCGATGCGGGCAAGCTCAAGATTAAGTGCGTCGATGGCAAGAGATGGAGTAGACACCACATTTTTATCCAGATATTTGGGGCGACCTTTTTTGTCACCATTTTGACCAATTTTACTCTCCAGAAATGTTACAAGACGTTCAGTAAAAGGCCACAAACACATCACGCCCACAACATTAAATACCGTGTGGAATATAGCCAAAACAAGAGCAGGTTCTTTCGAGATTCCAACACTCTCAGTAAAGAGCACGATTCCCTTCAATAGCAGTGGAAGAGTAAGCAAAGCTATCAGGGCTGTGACAGTATTAAAGATGATGTGGCCTACAGCAACTCTTTTGGCGTTCACAGTTGCCCCCATTACCGAAAGGGCGGCAGTGGAAGTTGTGCCTATATTTGTACCGATAACAGCTGCTGCACCTTGGTCCAAGTCCATGAGCCCTGAAATTGTAGCAGTTAAAACCAACGCCATGGCCGCGCTTGAACTTTGCATCAGCAGGGTAAGAATAAGCCCTATTCCAATAAAAATGGGGAGGGAGAGTATACCGGCTCCTGCAAATGCGGAGAGGTCTAATGCGGATTCAATCCCGTCAAACGAATGTTGTAGTGTGGATATGCCAAGAAAAAAAAGTCCGAATCCAGCAAGTGCATCACCGAAATGAACCCGCTTGGAAATAGCTCCTGTTAGCCTGAGGATTGCGCCAGCCGCAATGAGGGGCAATGCCAGTCCCTTTATGTTAATACTGAATCCCGCTGCCGCGACAATCCAGCCTGTGACTGTTGTTCCTATATTGCTACCGTAAATTACGCCTATGGACTGTGTAAGTGTTATCAGCCCCGCATTCACGAATCCGATTACTGCAACTGTTACTGCGCTTGAAGATTGAACTAGTGCAGTTATAAAAAATCCTGAAAAAAGTCCGCGACCTGGGCTTTTGGTCCATTCTCCCAAGATACGGCGCAGTGAATGTCCAGCGGCTTGGCGAAGTCCCTGCGTCATGAGGCGCATCCCGATAAGAAAGAGGCCAAGCCCTCCAAAAAGATTTGCAAGAAGCGTAAATGTCATGTTTCGTATTTATGTATGAGGTTGAATTGTAAAATTAATAATCAGATAATCTACTGAGAAGGCGGAAAAAGCAAGGGGCATAAGCTATTTATTATACCAGTTTAAATAAAAACCCCCTCTCGCAATAATTGCGAGAGGGGGTTTTGGTATCCAATTAACTTTGAAAGTTTTAAAACTGTTAAGGCGTAACTTTTATGTTCATCTTGTTCATTTCTTCAATGATAGCAGCTGTAATGTCTGCTTCTTTATCATAGCTGATAGCTGATTCCATTGAAAGAACTGCGGATAAACCTTTTTCTGCACGGTATTTATCAACTGCTGTGGTGAATCCTGCGTTCAAAGCTTCGACTATGCGAGTCTGCTCTGCGCCCATTTTAGCCTGGTATTCGCCGAGAGCTTCCTGGAATTTGCGAGCATTATCTTCAGTCTGGTTGCCTGCAAGTTCTTTCTGCATTTCAGTAAAAGTAGACTGAAAGGTTTCGCTGGCATTCTTAAGGTATTCCATGCCTTCAGCTCCGGCCTTACACTCTTTGAATACAACATTTGTATCTACAACACCAATTTTAGCTCCAGCAGATTCATCTTGTTGACAGCCGAATAGAAAAGCTGAAAGAGTAATAAGTGCGACTAATGTAAGTATTTTTTTAAACATAATGTTCTCCAATGTTAGATTTTTAGATTAGGTCTGTTTGAACAGACAAAGAGATCATTAAACCGAAAAAAGTGTGGTTGGCAAGAAATCGATGCGAAAAATTAACATGGTAGACATTTTTTTATTATGAGTTAAAGTATTTGATATCTTATTCAAGGGCGATATCGCCGTTTATGCAAAATGTAAAAAAACAATTATATAGTGTTATGAGCAGTTTGTGCTTTGTAATATGTAAAACCGTGAGGACATGAATATGAGAACTAAAGTAATCGCTACATTAGGTCCGGCCTCTGCAAATATTGAAACTATTCGCAAAATGGTTCTTAATGGAGTTAGAATTTTGCGTCTTAACTTTTCTCATTCAAATGCAGAAAATTTTCGTCCGGTTATAAAAATGATTCGTGAAGTTGAAAAAGAGCTTTCAATTTCGCTGACCACCATGGGCGATCTGTGCGGTCCTAAAATCAGAGTCGGCGAGATCAAGGGTGCTCCGTATGAAATAACTAAATACACCAATGTTTATCTGGGTATGCCAGAGGAGAGTGATAAATACACAGATTGTCCCTTTATTCCACTTGATCAGCCTGAATTGCTTCATGGTCTTGTAGATGGAATGCTGGTTTCTCTCAGTGACGGAATCTTACAGTTTATTGTAACCGAGACCATTGAGAAGGATAAACTGTACAAGCTTGAAGTTCAGAACTCCGGTATTTTGTCGTCTCGTAAAGGAATTGCATTCCCCGGTAAAAATCTCGCGCTTGCTGCTTTCACTGAGAAAGATAAGGTAGATCTCGCTGAAGGTATTGAAATAGGTGTTGATTCATTTGCAATGTCGTTTGTTCAGACAGCAAAAGATGTTGAAGATGTAAAAGCTGAAATGCAGAAGCGTGGAGTCTGGCTCCCTGTTATAGCTAAAATTGAACGGCAGAATGCTGTTGAAAATATCGAGTCTATTTTAAAAGTTGCCGATGCAATCATGGTTGCGCGTGGAGATTTGGGACTTGAGTGTAAATTGTCGTTGGTGCCGGTTATTCAGAAAAGGTTGATCCGTGCTTGTCGCCATGCTCAGAAGCCTGTGATTGTTGCTACTCAGATGATGCTTTCTATGGTTAAGAATCCTATTCCGACCCGCGCAGAAGCCAATGATGTCGCAAATGCGATTATGGATGGGGCAGATTGCTGTATGCTTTCAGAGGAAACCGCAATTGGTGATTATCCGGCTGAAGCTGTCGGTTTCATAAAGGAAATAGCAGAAGCTACTGAGCCATATTACTTCGAAAGGATTGACGGTCCATATAAGCCTAAAAAAGAAACAAATCCTATTAAGTACCTTAGTTATTCAGCCTGCTTACTAGCAGATAATATTGATAGTCCTGCTATACTTTGTCACTCAAACAGCGGCGAGTCTGCTAGGGTTATTTGCAGTCGTAGGCCGAAACAACAGGTTCATTGTCTGACACCTGATAAAAGTGTCCCCGCTTACTTGAACTTCTTCTGGGGTATGACTCCGGTGGTCACGGATGCCAGCGTTTGTGAGCATAGAGTGCGCCTTGAAATGTATTTGGAAGGCAACATCGCATTTCCGCGTGGTAAGGGGTATATCCTTGTTTCTGGACAGCCTACACCGGGCCAGACTGAATCTAGGACCAATGAAATTAAGTTGTATTACAAATAGATTAGAAAGATTTTAAAGGTAGTTATAAGGCCACTCTGAACCGCTTGGGTTCGGGGTGGCTTTTTTATTGGGATGAGTTTTGGATATTGTCTTTTATGATTCCATAGAAAGAGTCATATTCTGAAACAAACGCCCATCCAAGATGGCAAAGGCATTTGCCACATATTGCAATTTGCCAGCGATAGCCTGAAAACCATGAGAAATCAGAATAATTATTTCCAGAGGGAAGACAGCCCGGTGCCTTAGAAAAACATTTGAGTTGAAATATGTAGCCATGCGGGTTGAAAAAGGCGTGTTCGTGTGATCCATTTTTAGATATGGCGAAGGAGCTGTTGGTTATCTGGTGTTTGCATTTTTTGCATAGAATATTTTGTTTGGGATCATGTGGTGCGCGTTGAGTAGTATTTTGAGGGGCGTCACCTGAGATTATATTAGTGTCTGGAACTGTTTTAAGTAATGCGAAGTTCGTAGCGAGCATGTGGGGTGTAGTGTTCTGTTTGTACATGTATTGTATGTACATGCCGGAAGAGAGTATGAAAAGGGGAGAGTAATGCGTGGTGTGATTTTGGTGCATGATAGGATCTTGCTCAAAAAACAGAAAAGGCTACTTTCTTAACGAAAGTAGCCTTATATAATTCTGGCTCCCCGGGAGGGACTTGAACCCCCAACCTAGTGATTAACAGTCACCCGCTCTGCCGATTGAGCCACCGAGGAAGATACTTGCTGAACAGTTTCCCGTTGCAACGAAGAGATAACTACGGAGTTGCCCCGAAGATGTCAAACATTATCTGCACTTAAAATGAATTTAATTAAAAAAAGTATGAAATTAGCTATATTTAATGATAGGGAGAAAACGGAACGATTTTAAGGAAAAAGAGGAAAAAAGGATTGCTGGTGTTTGGTATAAATGGATGAAAAATAGAAAAGGAAAATTACTTGCGCTTAACGCAAATGCTTGAAAAACAGAAAAGGCTACTTTCTTGACGAAAGTAGCCTTATAAAATTCTGGCTCCCCGGGAGGGACTTGAACCCCCAACCTAGTGATTAACAGTCACCCGCTCTGCCGATTGAGCCACCGAGGAATAAACTTGCTGAGAAGTTGTCTCAAGCAACGAGATTGGGTTTTACGTATTTGCCTTAGATATGTCAAACGTTTTTTTTTAAAAAAATTAGTCCGCGTAGTAGGGCTATAAAACATGTACTTTCTTGACGACAAAGGGTATTTAGCTTAGGCAAACAACGGATCTCGTATTTTTCTAGACTTTATTCGGTTACGGAGAATTAATAAGTTGAGCGGCAAGAAAAAGAAGCAAATAAAGCTGGCAACCAAATCCGAGCATGTGGCAAAATTTATGCCCCTGCTCGAGGCTCTGCAAGCTCAGAACGAACTCAATGAGGTTCTGAAGAATCGCGTTGAAAAGGCTTGTACCCTTCTTGATGAAGGTGTGAAGCTTTATCCAAACGACTTCAGTAAAGATACAGATGTTTCATTTATTTGGGACAATTACGACGAAACAGATACTGAGGGACTGCAGTCTCTAGGTAAAAAGTTTAAGATGGCGGGCAGAATACTTACTCTGCGTTCCTTCGGTAAAGTCGCATTCTTTCACCTTCAAGATCCAACCGGCAGAATTCAAATTTATGCCGCAAGGGATGATCTTGGTGTAGAACTGTATAAAATATTTAAGAAATTTGACATCGGTGACATTGTCGGCGTTGAGGGAGAACTCTTCAGAACTAAAACTGATGAGTTGACTCTGAAAGCGGACACGGTCAGCCTGATTACTAAATCTATGCGTCCGCTTCCTGAGAAGTATCATGGACTTAAGGATGTAGAGACCAGATATCGCCAGCGTTATGTCGATCTGATCGTTACCCCTCGGGCCCGTGAAATTTTCCAGAAGCGAACAGCTATTGTTCGCTCCCTTCGCAATTACCTTGATAACAGGGGCTTTATGGAAGTTGAAACTCCCATGATGCAGTCAATTCCGGGCGGGGCGGCAGCTAAACCTTTCGAAACTCATCATAATGCTTTTGATATGAAGCTATATCTGCGCATTGCACCAGAGCTTTATCTTAAACGATTGCTTGTTGGTGGTTTTGAAAAAGTTTACGAAATCAACCGTAACTTCCGTAATGAGGGGATATCCACTCAGCATAACCCAGAGTTCACAATGCTTGAATTCTACTGGGCATATGCCAATTTCGTGGACCTTATGGATCTTACCGAAGATATGCTTTCCTGGATTTGTAAGGAAGTTAACGGTGATACTAAGGTTACTTATCAGGAAGAAGTTATTGATCTGACTCCGGGAGCATGGCATCGCGTGGCGTTCCATGAATCTTTGGAAACAATCGGTGATGTATCTCCTGAAATTTATAAGGATTATGACAAGTGTAAAGAGCTCGTCAGAAATCTAGGTGAAAAAGCTGTTGAAGGCGAAAAACTTGGTAAGCTTCAAGCTAAACTGTTTGATCTTCTTGTTGAGCCTAAGCTGATTCAGCCTCATTTTATTTATCATTATCCAACTGATATATCTCCTCTTTCCAGAAGGAATGAAGAGAACCCAGACCTTACAGACCGTTTTGAACTGTTTGTTTGTGGTCGCGAGCTTGCCAATGCCTTCTCAGAACTCAATGATCCTGTAGATCAGCGTGGCAGATTTATGGATCAGGTTGCTGAGAAAGAAGCTGGCGATGATGAAGCCCACTTTATGGATGATGACTATATTCGTGCTCTTGAGTACGGAATGCCTCCGGCAGCAGGGCAGGGTATCGGTATCGATAGACTTGTTATGTTGCTGACAGACAGCCCATCTATTAGAGAGGTTATTCTGTTCCCACTTCTTAAATCTGAAGCTCCGTCCGGCACTGGTGGCGCATGAAATTTGAATTGTTCGTCGCTTTAAGATATTTATTCACTCTGAGGAAGAACTCCTTCATCTCAGTGATATCTCTCTTTGCTGTATGCGGCGTTGCAATTGGTGTTGCGGCACTGATAGTTGTGATTGGGGTTATGAATGGATTTACTAATGACCTACGAGATAAGATTCTCGGGGTTAACGCTCACATTATTGTGACCGCATATGATGGTACTTTAGATAACTATCACCATATGGCAGATGGTATTGAAAAACTGAAGGGCGTTACAGGCGTAACGCCCTTCATTTATTCTGAGGTGATGCTTTCCGCTGGTGGTGGAGTTAAGGGCGTTGTTTTACGTGGCCTTGATTCTACTTCGGCAAAAGGTATTCTCAGCCTTCCTGGCGATATTGTTTCCGGCGGTGTGGAGTGTTTGTCAAAAGATAGTAAAATTCCTGAAATTGTAATCGGCAACCAGTTAGCTAAAAGGCTTGGTCTGGTTATCGGGGATTCCGTCAATTTGCTTTCGCCTACAGGTAAGCGCAGTGCGGCTGGGTTTACGCCCAAAGTTCGTATGTTTAAGGTTGGCGGAGTTTTTAGAACAGGCATGTATGAGTATGATTCTTCCCTTGCTTACATAAGTAATAAGGCTGCTCAGAAATTGCTTGGGTTCAAACGGGACTTTGTTTCCGGTCTTGAGATTCGTGTAGACGATGTTTATGCGGTTGAGGAGATCGGTAAGCTTATGAAGAAAGAGCTTTCCGGGTATCCTGTGCAGATTAAGAATTGGCAGCAGATGAATGCGAATTTATTTGCTGCATTGAAGCTTGAAAAAACCGCAATGTTCATCATTCTAGCAATGATTGTTCTAGTCGGATCTTTCAGCATTATTACAACTCTTGTTATGCTTGTTATGCAAAAGACAAGGGATATTGCGGTGTTGATGTCTATGGGCGCAACGTCGGGAAGTATTAAAAGAATTTTCATGTGGCAGGGAACGTTGATTGGTTTGATAGGGACGTCTCTGGGATATCTAATAGGTGTGCCGGTCGCGTTGCTATTAAAGAAATATCAATTTATTAAACTGCCCAGTAATGTTTATCCCGTTGATTATCTTCCTATAAGGATGGATCCACTGGATTTAACTA
This sequence comes from Maridesulfovibrio frigidus DSM 17176, assembly GCF_000711735.1. Lineage (NCBI taxonomy): Bacteria > Pseudomonadati > Thermodesulfobacteriota > Desulfovibrionia > Desulfovibrionales > Desulfovibrionaceae > Maridesulfovibrio > Maridesulfovibrio frigidus. Next base: position 159,942 of record NZ_JONL01000001.1, on the reverse strand, counting down.
TTATTGGTGTTTCGGCATTTTTGCTTTGTTTTCTTGCAACGCTGTATCCTGCGAATCAGGCTGCTGCGTTGGAACCTGCGAAGGCTTTGAGATATGAGTAATTTACTTTATGAACTTGCTGATATCGGGAAAGATTTCGAAGGACCGACTGAAACAATCGAAGTTCTTAAGAACATAAATTTGAATGTTGAAGAAGGCGAATCGCTCGCGATCATAGGCTCTTCAGGATCAGGAAAAACTACTTTGCTCCATATATTAGGTACACTTGATACCGCGAGTAGAGGTAATATTGATTTTGCAGGGATGCGATTTAATGATATGCCTGCTGAAAAGAGGGCAAAAGTAAGAAACCGCGAAATAGGCTTTATTTTTCAGTTTCATCATCTTTTGCCTGAGTTTACTACGCTTGAAAATGTCGCGCTTCCTGCCATGGTGGCCGGAATAAGTCAGAAAGAGGCTTCGGATATGGCTCGTGAGGCCCTTTTGCTTGTTGGTCTTGAAGATCGGCTGGCACATAGGGTCACCACTCTTTCTGGCGGGGAAAGGCAGAGAGTTGCTATAGCTAGAGCTGTTTTGCTTAAGCCGAAAGTTTTATTGGCTGACGAGCCGACTGGAAATTTAGATGAGAAGACAGGAAGACAGATCGGTGAGATGCTGACTTCTTTAAATGAAGAATTAGGAATGACTCTTATAGTTGTGACCCATAATATGGAATTAGCCGGTACTATGAAGCGCCGGCTTGAGTTGCGTTCCGGAGAACTTTATGTCCAGAATTAAAATTCTGTTTTTGCTGATTGCGGCAACTCTAGCATTTTCGCTCAATTTTGAAGCAGAAAAGGCACATGCGGAAGGCGCTTCCGATGTTGTACTTGCTGTGCTTCCATTTGAGGTAAATGCAAATGCGGATACTCAGTATCTTAAAGATAGTTTGCCAACCCTCATCTCTGATAGACTTCGTGAGGCAGGATTCAGAGTTGTTGGACAAAAGAAAATTCTCGAACTCATTGATAAGCAGGGTTATGAATACCTAAACTTGCAGTCCGCTAAGGACATGGCTCTGCTTGCTGGATCAGGTTACTCTCTCTATGGTAGTTTCAGCCAGATAGGTGAGGATCTCAGCTTAGATGTCCGCCTTGTTGAAGCCTTTGGGATGAAACCGGCTGTACCTCTGTTTGTGAGCAAAAAAGGTCTTATTAATCTTTTACCTGCTGTTGATGAACTTGTTGGTAAGATTAAATTAGAATTACTAAGTCAGGATAAAATCGCAGACGTTGAAGTTCACGGGACTAGAGTTCTCGATAAAGACGTTGTCATGATGCGCACTAACATAAAGGTTGGTGACATATATACTCCCTCCAAAATTAATGCTGATCTAAAAAATATTTACGCTCTCGGTTACTTTGATGATGTAAAAGTCAAAGTAAGTGATGTTCCCGGTGGTAAGAAAGTTCTCTTTGACGTTACTGAAAAACCTCGCATTCAGGCCATCACAGTTGAAGGTTCGGATGCCATTGATTCAGAAGACATACTTGCTGCTGTGAATACGAAAAAAGGGGCGGTTTTAAACCCCAAAGTATTATCCGACGATCTCAATACTCTTCGTGAAATGTACCGCAAAGAGGGCTACTATAAAGCCAAAGTTGACTATAGTGTAGAAGGGGAAGGAGCACAGGCTCGCCTTAATATTAAAGTTGACGAAGGAAAAAAACTCTACATTGAAAAGATCATTATTCAGGGAGCTGAAAAATTAGACCCTGAAGAAGTTAAAGCGCAGCTTGCTCTTACAGAGAGAGGTTGGCTTTCATGGTTTACTAAAACTGGAGTTTTGAAAGAAGAGCTACTTGAGCGCGACGCCGCTGCGATTCTCGCATATTACGGTAACCGCGGCTTTATTGATGCGAAAGTAGGTGAACCAGCTGTAGATATCAAAGACGATGGTATCTATGTAACTTTCCAGGTCTCAGAAGGTAATCGCTACAAAGTTGGTAAAGTTACTCTTACTGGTGATCTGATTGTCCAGAAAGATAAATTAAGACAAGTTATTTCTGCCGATGATATGGCTGATGGTGGCGAGTATCTTGATAGGTCTGTTCTTCGTGAAGACATGAAGGCGCTGTCAGATTTCTATGCCAATTTCGGTTACGCATATGCTGAAGCTAATATTCAGTTTGATGCTGATGCAGAAACCAAGACTGTTGATATCACCTTTATGATTGTAAAGCGTCAGAAGGTTAAGGTTCGCCGGGTTATTATTGAAGGTAATTCTAAAACCCGTAATAATGTTATTCTTCGCGAAATGCGTTTGACAGACGGGGATCAGTTCAGCGGACTGAAATTACAACGCTCAATTGTTAGGCTTAATAAACTAGACTTCTTCAGTGAAGTTGATATTGAGCCGGTTCCTACTGGTGACCCTAGCGAAATGGATTTGAAGGTTAAGGTTAAAGATAAAAACACTGGTACGGTTAGTGGTGGTATTGGTTACTCCACTTCAGACAGTGTGTTCGTTTCTGCTAAAATTACTGAAAGGAACTTGTTCGGACGCGGTTGGGACTTTGGTCTTAACGGTGGGTGGAGTTCAAAAAATATTAGTTACGGTCTTTCATTCTACAATCCTCGCTTCGGAGACACTATGTGGGGAACTGGGATGCAGACCTACTGGCGTGATGAAGATTTTGATGATTACGATAAACAGACGATTGGTACAGCTGTTGAAGCATCGTACCCTGTTGGTGAATATACCAATTTCTTTAGTAACTACCGCTTAGATTTCTATACTATTTCAGAAGTCTCTGATGATGCTGCTGATTCAATTAAAGAAATTGAAGGAGATAACTGGTCCAGTGTTGTAACTGCTGGTTTTAAAAGGGATACAACTAATAAGGCCTTCAATCCTTCAACTGGTACTCTAAATACCGCGACGATTGCCATGGGTGGTGGGGTGTTGATGGGTGATGACTCTTACGTTAAATACACCTATGACTCTAACTACTTTACTCCTGTATTCTGGGATTTGATCTTTCACTGGAGAGGTAAACTTGGATTTATCCATGATAACTTCGGCAGTGGCGATATTCCTATCTTCGAAAGATTTTATCTTGGTGGCATAAATGATGTCCGTGGTTATGACTCTAGAGAGATATCTCCTCGTGATAGTACTTCCGATGACCGTATTGGTGGTAACAAGATGATGTTCATGAACTTTGAACTTCTCTTCCCGATCAATGAAGAATTCGGACTTGTTGGTGTTACTTTCTTCGATATTGGTAACTCTTGGGATGATGGTCAGAGCTTTTTCGAAGATACTAAACAAGCTGACGGAAGCGATCTCATGTTAGGATTGTACAAAAGTATTGGTGCTGGTGTACGTTGGTTCTCACCAATGGGACCAATTAGAATTGAATATGGCTATGCACTTGATAATCTTGACGACAGTAGTCGTCACAAAGTTGAATTCTCTATGGGACAGTTCTTTTAACAGAGCTTGATATTAATTGTTGAAAACCAAAAGCATGTTTGTAAACAGCATGTCTCTAGGATTATTTTAGTTGTTAGAAATTAAAGGAGTAATAAAAATGCGTAAAATTTTATTTGTAGTTCTTGCTTTGATGTTAGCTTTCCAGACTCAGGCTTTTGCTGCGACCCAGAAAATCGGTGTTGCTTCAATGGGTAAATTAATCAAAGAATCTGAAGCAGGTCAGGCTGCACAGAAGCAAATGGAAAAGAAGTTTGAATCTTCAAAGGTTAAACTTCAGTCTAAGCAGAAAGAACTTGAAGCTCTTAAGCAGTCTTTGCAGAAGCAGTCTCTTGTTTTGTCTTTAGAAGCTAAGCAGGATAAGGAACTAGAATTCAAACGTAAAGTACGTGATTACCAGGATCTTGCTCAGGCAACCCAGAGAAAAATGCAGGCAGAAGAGCAGAAAGTCGGAACTCCTGTTTTGGAAATTATCAAAAAAGCTGTTGACACTTATGCCAAGGCTAACGCTTTCACAGCAATTTTTGATAAGGGAACTTCAGGCTTTTTATATGTTGAAGATTCCGTTGACGTGACTAATGAAATTCTTCTTGAAATGAACCGTGCTTTCAGAGCTGCTAAAAAGTAGGGCTTATGCTTTTATCAGAACTTGCAAAGGCCCTAGGCCTGACTCTTTCAGGTAAAGATACAGAAATAACCGGAGTTAACACTCTGGAACATGCTGGTCCTACTGATCTCACTTTTTTGGCTAATGCTAAATATGAGAGTCAGTTGGAAACGACTAAAGCTGCTGCTGTCGTGCTTAGTGCAGAATATGCAGATAAGGTTGAGTCGGCTATTATCAGTGAAAATCCTTATATGGATTTAGCTAAAGCCATGCATGTTTTTTCTAAGCCTCAGGGGTGTCTAACAGGCATTCATGAACTGGCTTTTATTCATCCTGATGCTGATGTTGATGAAACTGCAACCGTTTACCCTTTCGCCTTCATTGGTAAAGGTGCTAAAATAGGTCCCAATACCAAGGTCTTTTCCGGTACGTATGTCGGCGAAGATTCTGTTGTCGGGCCTGGTTGTATTCTTTATCCAAACTGCTCGATAATGGCAGGCATAGAACTTGGCTCCGGAGTTATAATCCAGCCTGGATCCGTTATCGGCGGTGATGGATTCGGCTATGCTCAGGTTTCGGGCAAGCACATGAAGATTCCTCAGATTGGCTCAGTAAAACTTGGCGATCATGTTGAGGTTGGGTCAAATACTACAATTGATCGTGCTGCACTTGATGTTACTCGGATTGGATCTGGAACTAAAATAGATAATCTTGTTCAGATTGCTCATAATGTTGTAACTGGCGAAGATTGCTTGATTATTTCGCAGTCTGGTATTGCTGGTTCAACTAAGCTTGGTAACAATGTTATTTTAGCGGCTCAGGCCGGTCTTGTTGATAATATTACCGTCGGTGACGGTGCTATCATCGGGGCGCAGGCTGGAGTTTCGAATAGTGTTCCTGCTGGATTTGTTGGTTCAGGCTCACCTCTTTTGGAAAAAGGTAATTTTTTGAGAAGTTCAATCTCAATTAAAAAACTACCGGATATGGGACGCAAGCTTTCAGCTCTTGAAAAACGAATTAAGATTCTTGAGGCTGCTCTCGAAAAAGGAAACGATAATGACTAAAAATAGTGCTGATCACTTAGATATACAAAAAATTATGTCTCTCCTGCCTCACCGTTATCCTTTTCTATTGGTAGACAGGGTAGAAGAGCTTATTCCAGGCGAGCATATTAAAGCTTATAAAAATGTCACAATCAATGAACCTTTTTTTCAGGGTCACTTTCCCGGTTTGCCAGTTATGCCGGGGGTTTTGATTATTGAAGCTCTTGCTCAAGCAGGCGGAATGATCGTCCTTAGTATTGACGGAATTGATGTTGAAAATAAGGTGTTTTTGTTTACCGGTATCAACAACGTTAAATTTCGCAGACCCGTAGTTCCTGGTGATAAACTTGAACTTAATGTCACCAAAACTCGTAATAAGATGAATATTTGGAAAATGACATGTACCGCTTCAGTTGATGGTGAAATTGCAGCTTCTGGTGAAGTTTCCGCTGCCATCGTAGACAGGGGGGCGTTATAGTGACAACAGGCATTCATCCAAGCGCAATTGTCTCTTCTGGAGCAAAAATCGGTGAAAATGTCACTATTGGGCCTTTTTGTGTTGTTGAAGATAATACTGTTATCGGTGACGACTGCTTTTTGGATTCTTATGTTCAAATTAAGTCCTTCACCCATATGGGGAAAGGTAATTCTATCCATTCAAACGCAGTTCTCGGAGATGCTCCGCAGGACCTCGGGTTTAAGGGCGACGAAACAACTCTTGTGATTGGAGATAACAATATTTTCAGAGAGTTCGTTACTGTTAACCGCGGAACTGTTAAAGGCGGCGGTTGCACTAGTATAGCTGATAACTGCATGCTTATGGCATACGTTCATGTAGCCCATGACTGTTCACTCGGTAACAATGTTATTATCGCGAATTCTTCAAACCTTGCCGGTCACGTTGAGGTTGGAGATCATGTCACAATTAGCGGTATGTCAGGCATTCATCAGTTCATTCGTATCGGGGAATATGCATTCCTTGGTGGTATGTCTGGTTTTGCAAAAGATCTACCTCCTTATATGTTGGCGACTGGTGTGCGTGGAGTTCTGCATGGGCCGAATTCTATAGGACTTAAAAGGCATGGTTTTAATTCTAAAACCCGTATGGCTATCAAAAAAGCGTACAGAATAATTTTCCGTTCAGGGCTTACTCGTGACGAGTCCCTTGAAATGGCTGAAAATGAGCTCGGAACCGTTCCTGAAGTCATGAAGCTAATAAAATTTATTCGTGAAAGCGAACGTGGAGTATGTCCGGCGGATCGCGGACCAGAATAGTTTATGAGTACAGTTGAAACCATAGGACTTATTGCCGGAGGGGGACAATTCCCCCTTCTGGTTGCTAAAGGAGCTGCTGCACAGGGACACCGTGTTGTGGCTGTTTCTTTTAAGGGGCACTCAAACGATGATGTTCATAATATCGTTGATAATTGGAAAGAACTTAAACTTGGTCAATTAACCAAGCTTGTTAATTTTTTTCTTGAAAACGGTGTTACGCAAGTCGTCATGGCTGGAACAATCAGTAAGCCGAAAGCTTTTGATATGCGTCCAGATTTACGTACTGCTAAAATGCTTTTCAGGCTCGCTACAAAGGGTGATGATGTCCTTCTCAGGGCCATTACTCGCGAGTTTGAATCCGATGGTTTCAAAGTTGTAGGTCCGCATGTTTATGCTCCTGAATTACTTACACCGGCTGGCTTATTAACCAAGCGTGTACCTAACGAAATGGAAGCGAATGATTTGGTTGTTGGCTGGAAAAGTGCTCGTGAATTAGGACGTCTTGATATCGGCCAGTGCGTTATAGTCAAAGACGGTGTTATTACCGCCGTAGAGGCTATTGAAGGAACTGATGCCGCCGTAAAGCGCGGATGCTCTCACGGCGGCAAAGGTTGTACAATCGTCAAGGTTTTTAAACCTGGACAAGAGGACCGCGTCGATATGCCTTCAATCGGTTATAGAACCGTACAAGGCATGAAAGATAACGGTGCAACTTGCCTAGGTGTTGAAGCCGGAAAAAGCCTTTTCTTTGATTTAGACAAATCTATTAAGTTTGCAAATAAACATAAAATTACCATAGTTGGACTTACTGAAGAATGGTTCGAAGAAAAGTAAGTCCCTGAGCTGTAATCTTGTTATGCCATAAGTCTTTTCTCTAGTTCTTTCCAAATCACTTCCATTTCTGCGCCGAGACCTTCCGGGTCATACTCTACTACTGAAAGTCCAGCTATCTGAGCTTTTGTGAACGCAAGATCGTATGGAAGTTCACCCGCAATACTTATTTCCTTTTCCTGACAGAAGGCTTTGATCTCAGTTTCTTGATTACTGTTAATGCCGCATTTATTTATAATCACCGTTGATGGGATTTTAAAATGCTCTGTCAGTTCGTAGACTCGTTTAAGGTCATGCAGTGCTGTTATTGTTGGTTCAGCCACAAAGACAGCAAGGTCTGCATTGGTAAGCGAAGCAATTACCGGGCAGCCGATACCCGGAGATCCGTCTACCAGCACAAGTTCAGCTTCTTCTTCCACTCCAGCATCGGCCGAGGCAGTTCTTACAGTAGTTACAAGTTTACCGGAATTTTCTTCACCTATGCCTAGTGCAGCATGAATCAAAGTTCCAAATCTTGTACTAGATTTAAACCACTTTCCGCAATTTCTAGGTTCTTCGCTTACTGCTCCTACTGGACAGACAAAAGAGCAGACACCGCATCCTTCACATTTTTCCAGCATAATTTTGAATTCATCAGAGATAGCTCCGTATTTGCAATGCTCTACGCACATTCCGCATTGTGTGCAGATATCAAGGTCGATAGAAGGACGCTCTCCGCTTATAAAATCATGCTCATCGATGATCGTAGGTTTAAGAATTAAGTGAAGATCTGCCGCGTCTACATCGCAGTCTGCAATGACTTTTTTGGGACCGATTGAGCTTAGGGCTGAAACGATGCTTGTCTTACCTGTTCCGCCTTTCCCGCTTATCACTACTATTTGTTTCACTTATGCAACCTCGTTTACGATGTTTTGAATGGAGTCCCATATTTTTGATAATTCATCCTTATATCCCGGGATTGAATCATATAAAAGGCCACCGTCTGAATAGATGATTGCAGCTTCGCGATTATTGGGAAGAGATCCAAGTAACTTGATATTTTTATCTGATAGATATTTTTCAACCCTATCGTCGCCCATGCCAGCACGATTTATTATCACACCATATGGCTGACCAAGAGTATCAAGGAGTTGCACGGCAAGATCGAGATCATGCAGTCCAAACGGAGTCGGCTCGGTCACAAGCACAACAAAATCTGCTCCATCAATTGACTCTACTACAGGGCATGATGTTCCGGGCGGGCAGTCTAAAATATTTACTTCTGCTTTAGGAGAAATCTCTTTTACAGCCTTGATAAGTGGGGGCGACATTGCCTCGCCGATTCTTAGAAGTCCCTTTGTGAAATCTATATTACCTGACTTTCCCTGAGATGTTGTACCAATCATTCTCTCGCCTTTTCCTATGGCATCAGTAGGACATGCTAATTCGCACAGTCCGCAACCATGGCATAGCTCAGAAAAAACCATCACAGAGTCGATCATCCAAATCAGTGATTTGAATCGGCAAAGCTCAATACATTTTTTACAAGTTTCCCCAATGCACGCGTCTTCATTGACCTTCGGCACGGGAATATGTTCATTCATTTCTTTTTTAATAGCGGGATTAAGGAATAGGTGTGCATTCGGTTCTTCTACATCACAGTCCGTAAAGCTGACCTTGACCCCAAGTGAATCAATAAAAGATGCAATGTTAACTGCAATTGTGGTTTTACCTGTACCACCTTTGCCGCTTGCGATTGCTATTTGCATGTATAGTTCCTTATTCGTTGTGTTTATTAAATCAAGGCACAATAGTAGATGTGCCTTGATTTAGTGTTATTTATTTTGTGCTTCCGATCTAAGTCTTTCATTCTCGGATTCGAGTTCTTTAATTCTTTGTTCCAAATCATTATTATCAGGTTGTGATTCTGTGACTCTGTTTTTACTATTTTTCATGCAGGACCCGTCTCTAAGTCCAAGTCCTTGACCACGTCCCTGTCCGCCTCTGCGTCCCTGGCCATTATTCATACTGCCGGAGCCACCTTGATTTCTGTTAGATACTGGCATTGTTTTGCTCCTATAAATTAGTTATTGATAATTAGTACTTAGCAACAGCTGTGCCTTTGTGTAAAAATAATATAATACAGATGGTTGCTGAAGTTACGGCCGTACTGAAACGGTTAGTTGGGCGCAATATTAGCCCATCTTTTAATGCATTGAATCAAAATTCGTCCTGTTATTTATAAGGTATATGAAATGAAAACCCAGTTAGATTGTTTGCCGTGTTTTTTAAATATGGCTTTAAGTGGTATTAGAAAGGCGTGTCCGGGACAGGATGATGTTCACGAAAAAGTAATTCGTGAATGGGCTAAAGGATTTTCTGAAGCTGATCTCAGTGAGTCTCCACCATCGATTGCAGGAAGATTTTTTAGAATGACTGCAACCCATATTGGGGATGTTGATATTTTCAAGGATCAAAAAGATGAAGCAAACAAGAGGGTTCTTGAACTTCTTCCTGATATTACGAATACGGTTCATAGAAGCGACGACCCTTTGCTCGCTGCAATGGGCGTGTCCATTATTGGTAATTATATGGACTGCGCTCTTATGGATAAGTTTGACTGGGAAGTGGAGCTTGGCGATCTTGAACAGGATATTGATAGAGAGCTTTTCGCCGAATTTATAGAAAAAGTTCGTGCGAGTAAGACACTGCTGATTTTGGGTGATAATGCCGGTGAAATTGGGCTGGATACCATCTTAACTAAATTGCTGCAGATGGAAGATATTAACGTTACTTACGCGGTTCGTGGAAGTAATATACTTAATGATGCCACTGTAGTAGATGCTGAGTTTGTGGGGATGTCTGATATTTGCGAAGTCATAACTTCTGGAGTGGATACCCCTGGTACTGTGCTCGATAGATGCAGTGTAGATTTCCAAGAGCGTCTTAAATCCGCTCCTGTGGTGCTGAGTAAAGGACAAGGTAATTTCGAATCACTTTGGGGTGTTATGCCTGATGTTTTTTATGCTTTTAAGGTGAAGTGTCCAGTGGTTGCGAATCTTACAGGGCATCCGATGAAAACCTCTTTATTTTGCCGTGATGAATAATTGCTTCGAGTTACATGCTCAATAATTATTAGATTTGCTTGTTTATTTTGCATAAGTCCGCATTCGGTAGCGGTTTTTTAGTTGATGTGCTTTACCTTTAGTAAGGTTATGCCGTATCTAATTTGTATTGTTAGTAAAATATATTAAGCGGAGATATGAGTTTTAAGTGCTGAGTCGAGTAAAAAAAGTCTTCTGGATTATATTCCTGCTATTTGACCTATGCTTGCTTTCAGCAATTGTGGGAGGGATTTACTACGCTGAATCAGATGGCCCACGCCGTGAGTTGGAACTTTATCTGAGTGACCTTTCCGGTCGAAAATTCGACTTCGAAGGTAATCTTGATTTTGTATTTTATCCGTGGATTGGAGTTAATACGGGGCCTTTCTCTGTTTCTTCTTCTCCCTCTGAAAATTATCCACACCAGTTGATCGTAGAGAACGCAGACTTCAGAGTTAAATTGCTACCACTTTTGCGGGGCGTTTTTGAAGTCGATACTATTATCGTGGATTCTCCTCTTTTGCGCGTTAATAGGGGAGAAGACGGTTTATTAAATCTGCCTATAGTGGAACAGTCTTCTCGAGATTCTAAAAATGATGGCTTTGAAAGATTTTTGTCTCGTTTGTCCGTTCGGGGGGTAAGTGTTCAAAATGCTACCTGTATCTATCGTGACGTTGCAAGCAAAAATGAATTCGTTTTTTCAGGAATAGACGTTAGGACTGGAATTTTACGGGCCGAAGAGCCCGTTGCATTTAATATCTCAGCTAGCTTAGATACTGATTTTTTGTCTGCTAAAGCTTTCAGCAATATAAAAGGTTTATTACACTTGTCCTTGGAAGATAAAACCGTGTCCTTGTCGGATACGTCTTGTTCGCTAAGGGTAGAAAGTGAAGAGCTTTTGGGTGCTGATGGCGTTATAGAGGGGATCGCCGGACTCGATTTTGATTTGACTGAGGGCCGTGTTCACGTGAAGGGATTGGTTGTGCAGGGATTAGGTATTCGCCTTTCCGGGGAAGCTGTGTGTAAAAATATTTATGACTCTCCTGATTTAACCGGGAGCCTTAAGTCTACCAAGTTTGATCCCAAATCGTTGTTATCAAAATTTCTTCCAAAAACAATTCCACCGGAATTTGATAAGATACTCAACTCAGCATCCTTTTCTGTTTCACTTCACTCTACTATGCAAAAAACTGAAGTTGAGGATTTGAAATTAGCCCTCGACGATACTTTGTTACGGGGTGAATTTTCTTTACAGGACTATGATAATCCATGGGCTGAATTTAATCTTAGAGCTGATAGCATTGTGCTTGATTCTTATGCCAAACTTTTTGCTCTTCGCAGGGCTTCCCTTAATGATCAAAATGCAACGCAGGGAAATAAATTTCAGGTAAAAAAAGAACACCCGTTAAAAGATCTCGTCATTGCAGATCTTGTGCGCCGTATTCCATGCAATGGTAAAGTTGAAGTTGGTAAGCTTGTTTATGACGGGCTACGTATGGATAACTGTCGTTTATCTATTTCACCAGGCCCAAAAGTAGCAAGCATCAGCATTGAAAATGGTGCTTACCTTGATGGTAAGTTTTTAATTAAAGCGGATCTTGCATTTGATAGCGCTAAAGAAAAGGATACCCTCTATTTGGCTGGGGCTGGTTCCATTTCCCCTGTTTCGCTGAACCGGATACCTCTCAAAATTGATGGGCTTAAGATTAAATCCGGCAAAGTCGAGTTTATGCTTGGTAAGTTGAGTTCCAGCGGAAAAACATTAGGTGAGCTTTTTAGAAATATTAAATCAGATATTTCTATTGATAGTAAGTCTGTTATTGCCTCTTTGAATTACAAAGATTTACCTGCTAAGTTTAGACAATTGAATGTAAAGAATTTTCATCTTGGAATTAAAGGAGCTCCTCTCACTGTACCTGTAATTGAAGGTATGGCTGGGCGGAACTTAAAGATGAACTTATCCTGTGCTCTGGCAAATCCGGCTGTGTTTGTAAAAGGTAATTTCTCAGGTAATGTGTTTGCTGCGAGAAGGTCTATTTCAGATGTTTCTCTGAAAGGTAGTAAGCTTGATTTTTCAATTGAAGGTAAGGATGTTCCGCTAATAAAAAGCAAAATCGTGCTGGCATGTAGCGGGGATGCTTCTCTTAAACAGCAAAGCATACAACTGAATAAGTTTAGCTTATCCGGTGGAAAAGTTAAAATTACCGGTGATCTGAATGCGAAAAGACTTGGCAGTGAAACTGCTACAGTTCAAGCTCACTTGGTTGTTCCACAGACAAACCTTACGAACGTGTTTAAGCTTTTCGGGGTGAAAAAGCCCGTAACGCAAGATCCTTCTGCCTTTCGCTCTTTTGCCCTTGATAGCTTAGTTAATGTAAATGGAGAGAATGTTAATCTTCGTATTAATAACTGCAAGTTAGATGATTCAACTGCTAAAGGAACTATAGAGCTGGCGAGCATTAAAAAACCTGTCATCAGTTTTGTTTTGGAAGCTGATGATGTAGACGTGGATAAGTTCTTACTTCCTAAAGATGAAAGGAATAGAAGGAGCTCCGTTTCTAATGGAGGGAGGACCAAGAAAGTTGCTGAGTGGGAATTTCCTGAAACGTTTTTAGATTCAATAAATGCGAGTGGAAAAGTTAAGTGTGATTCTTTCAGAATTTTTGACTTTGCAGGTAAGAAAATAAGCGCGAATATTAATATGCGAGATTCCGTACTTGATATTAATAATATTAAAGGCGGTTTTCATGAAGGTAATGTTTCAGGTAAATTATCGCTTGGCTTCAAAAACAGCACAGTTGCCTTAGATACTGATATTGAGGCTAGAAGTTTTCAGGCTGGTCATTTTTTTGAAGATTATACAGGTAGCCGTTATGTGACAGGACTTGCTGATGCTTCCGTTAAGCTTAGTGGGCATTCAACTGCAAATATAGATTTCTTAAATACTTTAGGCGGTCACTTTGCTGCCAAAATTGTAGACGGCTCATATTTGTTTTCGAGTGTAGCTGTTAAAGATAATACGTTGGTAAAAGTAAGATCTCCGAAAAATAAGGTTAAGATTGCAAAGGCGCCAAAGCCTACAAAATTTTCGATTATGGAAGGGACTGTTAATGGGGATGAAGGGGCCTTTGTTGTTAAGAAGTTCCTTTTGAAAAGTGCTTTTTTAACTGCGCTGGGAAGTGGAGGCTTCGACATTCCGGAAGATTCAATTGATCTTCATATTGATGCCGACATTATACAGCTACCGAATTTATACCTTAAGCTCGTAAATTCACTCTTTGATGCAATGTCTGGTGTGAATGTTACTGTCACAGGTAAATTGACTGATCCAGATGTCCATGTTCGGGGTATGCAGCGGTGGGGGGATGTTTTTAAAGAGGTTCTTGGTGTGCCTGAACAGTCCTTTAAGTTTTTCAGGAACTATATATTCTGATATAATTGCCCCAAAAATGTATTTTTAAGTTGTTTGTTGTTGTGGGTGTAAATCCTAAGGAGGCTCTTGATGGTTGCAAGTAAAATTGGAGATAGAGTTTCAGATTTCTTCCTGAATGAAATATGGAACTGGAATTCTCAGAGTGCTGATCCTGTGCGCAGAATTTTTTATACGCTTTCGAGAATTCTGTATCTTGTTGTATATGGCTTCTGGAAAGACCAGTGCATGATTAGAGCCTCTGCCTTAACCTTCACAACAATGCTTTCGATTGTTCCCTTTATAGCTGTCGCTTTTTCCATTTTAAAAGGGATAGGCTTTCAAGATTCTTCCTATATTCACGACATATTGCTTAAGGTTGCCGCCGGAAGAGAAGAGATTGTCGTTAAAATGCTTGAGTACGTCGACAATACCAATGTCAAAACCTTGGGCGGCATAGGTATCGCCGCGTTGCTTTTTTCTGTTCTTTCAACCGTTGGAACTGTTGAAAAGGCGTTTAACGTAATCTGGGATGTGAAAGTCGGGCGTACATTCTGGAGAAAGTTTACAGATTTCTTTTCCGTTATTTTCATTTGTCCCGTTGCCGTCATTGCGGCCACAAGCTTGAGTGTTGCTATTAGTAAGCAAGCCGCTTCTTCGTCATTACAAAATATTTATGGGATATCCGAGGTAGAGAGCCTTTTTATAAAACTGGCGCCGCTTGTTATGATATGGATCGCCTTTACGTTCATTTATGCTTTCATGCCCAATACACGAGTCAGGCTTTTTAGTGCTGCTGCCGGCGGTGTTGTCGCCGGAACTATATGGCAGTTGGCTCAATGGGCATACATAAACTGGCAGGTGGGTGTAAGTAAGTACAATGCTATTTATGGTAGTTTTGCGCAGTTGCCACTGTTTTTGCTCTGGTTATATCTTAGTTGGATAATTGTACTGCTCGGTTCTGAGGTGAGTTTCGCGGTTCAAAACGTGATGCTTTACAGACAACAGAGATTTATGCCGAATGCCAGCATGGAAGATTTCCAAAAAATATCTCTACTAGCACTTAGTTTAATGAGCGTAAGATTTGATCGTGCGGAACCTGCGTATTATGTCGAAGACCTTGCTGAGGAAATGGGGGTTCCGGTGAGCTTTTTAAGCTCTATGCTGGATAAGTTTGTGGATTGTGGGATATTGATAAAAGGAAGCGATGAAGAGGCTGAAAAGGATATCTATATATTTGGAATTTCACCTAATAAAATTACACTGCTACAAATTCTTTCTGCGCTCTCAGGTTATGAAGACAGAGCAACAAAGCGCATTAACAGCTCGTGCATGGGGTATATAACTGGTGTAGTTGAAGGCATGAGACAAGCCATCATTGATAGCGGCCAAGATGTGTCACTGTCGGTGTGCGCAAATAGGATGGACGAGCTTACTTCATGTGCAACGTCTCCCGAAGCAATGCAAGATCAATTGCCAGATCCCGTGACTGATTCAACGGTTGAGGGCGACATAGAAAAGTAACGATTCGAGTAAACGAACGGTCTATTTCGGGGTTTCTATTCCTTCCCATGTGAACAATCGTTTGCACTTGGAGAAGAATTCCGTGCCCATCAATAAAAGTCCCGTGATGCTAGCAATATCGATACTACCGACTATAACTAAAAGCGATTTGTGGTCGAGTCCTACGACATCTGTGAGCACCAAGTAGATAAGAACCCAGTTGATCAGAACCCCGCTGATGAAAAGAACCATGCCTATCGTATAGCGTGTTTTTCCTGCTGGTTTAAACAATCTATGTTTGATTGAATCTAAAGCTTCCTTACCCGCAAGTGCGCCTCCTGCAATCAGAAACAGCTCAGGTCCGCCAACCATTAAGAAAGCAATGATTGTGGAAGACATTGTGGTTGAAAGGTTTAAAAAGGGCACGAGAAAAGAGAATAGCGGGCAGATCATTCCAAAAAATATTAAGCCCATTCCAATTTTGTATTTCAGTGATTTTTTGCCTGACATATTTATCTCTATATCCATATTTTATAATTGGTCTGGTCAGTCTGTAAATTTTGTTTTTAATTATGGATAGTATATTAAAATAAGTCGTTAAGGCAACATGTTAGTCGTTAAGCATATTGCGAGATTTTTTTGCAAGCCTACCTAAGCCAGTGCCCATTTCGAAAATAGTATATTCGATGTCCAAGCATTGCTCCGGCAATTCTCATGCTTAGTCCTCCAAGAAGTAGTGAATCCATAAATCCGAGATATGACATTGTCATGTATAAAATCACGCCTTCTGCAATCCAAACTATTGCAGCTGCTCCCCATATCTCGTGCCATAGGAACCATAACTCGGGAATCATGAATGCTCCCCAGCACCATGGCGGCCCTTCTTCCGTTGGCTCATAAAGCGGTTTTGGCATTTTTGACCCTTCTAGGGGGTATAGCAAAAAGTGGAAAAAAGCCCTTTTTGAAAAACTGTTTTTGCTGTTCCTAACATCTAATTCATCATAATATGCTGCTTTGCTCTCAATGGATTCTGGAGTTTCTTCAAAACCAGCGGACGGGTAAGAGTATGCAAACTTTCCAAAACCTAATGCTTCACTGCTTTTAGATATAACTACCTTACTTGGTGCATTCTCTGGCTCAGACAACTGTTCATAAATGGGTGTTTCTTCGGTGGTAGACGTAGCTTCATCAGCTGGCATTGCGTCAGGATGTGCCGTTTCTTTTTTCCTTTTAGTAATCTTTGTTATGGCGAGCTGCATGTGTTTAGGAGGCTCAATGGCAGAACGGATAAAAGAGGGCATATCTAACACAGCATCTAGCGTTAATTTTTCTAGAACGTCGTTTAAAGCTTCAAGGTCGAAGTAAACAATTTCCTTTTGATCGGAAACATAGTTGCCATCGTGCAGTGTGTATAAGTTGCCGTTGTCCGTTTTTGTAGCGTAATAATTAGAAGATAACCCTCTGAATTGCGAACCGAAGTGATTGAACAATTTGAAAAGTGAATATTTGGTGGTCACATAGAAAGAGCAGTTGTGACACCTCTGAACTCTGATCTCTTCCATCGTGTAGGTTGTCTTCTCATTTTTATCACCACAGTATAGACATTCAATACCGTCTTCTTCGGGAGGGTTATTGAAGTTTGCTATAAAATCTTTCAGCGAAAATCTGTGCGGAGAAATGGCAGTAGTATACTCAAGCAGTGAAAAAGACCATGAATGAGCCATTTTTATTACTAGGTAAATGACCACAATTATAAATCCCTTAAAAATAACGAGATCATATATGCCGTGGCATATAATTGCGTAAAGGATCGAAATGCCAAGAAGGGGCCATCCTCTTTTGTTTATTACAATGGAAAATACCGCGAGTCCCATAAATAGACTAAAGCTGATGTGCATTGGCGTGGCAAGGGCTAGCCTAAGTCCCATTAATTGGAACGGATCCGTACTCTCTGCCACGTAAAAGAAGTTCTCTATCAATGAAAAACCTAAAGCAACACAGCTCATATATACGAGGCCGTCTGTCGGCTCATTCAAGTTCTTACGGATGAATGCTAGGCATAGGAATAGGCCTATTAACTTTGAGAATTCTTCGACTGGCCCGATGACAAATAGTGCTCCAAAGGAGTTTTGAATATCATCTATATCTACGCCTAGTGAGTCTAAGAACATGTAGAGGGAGATGGCTATTGCAAACGATAAAATTCCGCCGAGAAAGGTGACGAGAACCATTTTGCTAATAGGTTCTTTTTGATGGATATCACAGTTGCGCAGAAGTTTTATGAAGTAGAGACCTATTGCAACCGAAAGTGCTATAATAAAATATTGATACATATCTGATAATTAATTGCGCCAGTTTATAGTCAATGATGTGCGATTTAAAATTGGTCTTTCTTAGTATTATCAGAGATATAGTTCAATCTATTGTAATAGTCTAATTGGATTATTCTCAGCGCTGTTTGCGCCTTTTAATGTCATTAATACATATACTAGACGCTCTCCAAGCGTAATGTTAAATTGGTTAGCATAACATAAAGTACGGGAGCCATATGAAGTTTTCCGGTATAAACTTACTTGATGAACTGCAACAGCCTGAACTTTCGGAGCTTAGAGATGTATTTCACTCTCGTTTAGCAAAGAAAGGGGCTATAATATTCAGTCCTGATCAGGATGAAGATCTTGTTTTTATTATTGAAAGCGGAAAAGTAAGAATTTACCTTGGTTATGAGGAGAAAGAATTTACACTCGGAATTTTAGAGCCGGGCGATCTTTATTCTTCCCATGCCGGATGTTTCGTTCAAGCGCTGGAGGGCAGCTCACTTTTGGTTACCGATGTTCAATCCGTGAAGCGATGCATGGCGGAAGTACCTCTTTTTAACCGCACAATGGTGCGTGTTCTTGGTAAAATTTTACAAAACGCATTTTCAGTTATTGGCGGGCTTGCATTTAAAGATATTTACGCACGCTTGACGGCTTACCTTCTAAAAGAAGCACAAGATTCAGGAGTCCCCGTTGATGGAGGCCTTGAACTTGAGCTGAACTTAACTATTGAACAGCTTTCTCAGATTGTCGGAGCAACCCGTCAAACTGTATCCACCTTGCTGAATAATATGGTTCGTGAAGGTTTAGTAGTAAAACGCGGTCGCTCAAAATGGTTTATCCCCAATCTGAAAGCTCTTGAAGATGTGGTTAATACTTAGATAATAATATGTTCTTTGCTCTTTAAAATATGCTAAAATTAATTTATTGTTAATTTTATACCTGTTTTGTCGGCTATCCGACAAACATACTCTCCTGAATTGCTTACTGTGCACTCAATGGCCCAGAATATAGCTTTAGTTTTGGAACAGGCATTTCGCCTTTATCCGTTTAAAACAGGAAGGATAGAAGTATGGCAAAAGAACCACGCCCCGTAGAAGAACTTTCCCTCTGGGATGATGCCCAGGCCATGATTACCAAAGCGAGAGCTGAGGGAATCGACACTGTCCATGAAAGACTTCAACAACAAACCCCGCATTGTAAATTTTGTGAACTCGGCCTTAGTTGTCGCAACTGTACTATGGGGCCATGCAAAATAACCGCAAAAGCTCCCCGCGGAGTTTGTGGCGCGGATGCTGATGTTGTTGTCGCTCGCAATTTTGGACGCTTTGTGGCAGGTGGCTCGGCTGGTCACTCAGATCATGGCCGTGACCTTATTGAAGTGTTAGAGGCGATAGTTGAAGGTGAAACCAAAGATTACAAAATCACAGATGAGCCTAAACTCAGACGTATTGCCGAAGAAGTCGGAGTTGTAGCTATCGCAGAGCGTGATATTATTGATGTTGCTAAAGATATTTTGGAAGTTTTTTTCGGTGATTTCGGTAGCCGTAAAAAACAAGTTTCTTTCCTGTCACGTGTACCTCAAAAGCGTAAAGATATCTGGAATAAACTCGGCATGACTCCACGTGGAGTTGACCGTGAAATCGCAGAAATGATGCATCGCACCCATATGGGCTGTGATAATGACGCTCCTAATACTATGCTTCATGCCGCAAGAACTTCGCTTGCAGACGGGTGGGGCGGTTCCATGATCGGTACTGAACTTTCCGATGTAATCTTCGGCACACCATCACCTTCCATGTCCGAAGCTAATCTCGGCGTTATCAAAGAAGACAAAGTAAATATTCTAGTCCACGGTCATAATCCCGTTGTTTCCGAAATGATCCTTGCTGCTGCTCGTGACCCTGAAATTATCGCCGAAGCTAAAGCTCTAGGTGCAACAGGAATTAACATTGCCGGACTATGTTGTACTGGTAACGAACTCCTCATGCGTAAGGGTATCCCCATGGCAGGGAACCACTTGATGACTGAGCTTGCGATCATAACTGGCGCAGTTGAAGCCGTTGTTGTTGATTACCAGTGTATCATGCCGAGCATGGTTCAGATTGCTGGTTGTTATCACACAAGGTTCATTGATACTGCTCAGAAAGCTCGCTTTACTGGCGCAATCCATTACGACATTCATCCTAGCAATGCTCTTGAACAGGCTCGTGAAATAGTTCGTTTAGCTGTTCAGGCATATGCCGAGCGTGATCCATCCCGCGTGGATATTCCATGTGAACCAGTTAAGATTATGACTGGATTCTCAAACGAAGCTCTTATCTCCGCAATGGGCGGAACTCTTGATCCACTAATTCAGGCCATTGTGGCTGGTGATGTTCGCGGGGCTGTTGGTATCGTTGGGTGTAATAATCCAAAGATCAAACAGGATTCCATGAATGTAGGGCTTGCAAAAGAGCTGATCAAAAAAGATATTCTCGTAATCGTCACAGGTTGCGTAACTACCGCTGCTGGTAAAGCCGGACTGCTTGTTCCAGAGGCAATTGAAATGGCTGGTCCGGGACTTAAAAAAGTTTGTGGAGCTCTCGGAATTCCGCCAGTTCTGCATTACGGATCATGTGTAGATAATGCACGCATCCTGCAACTTTGTGCGGCTCTAGCTAACGAATTAAAGGTCGACATCAGTGATCTACCTGTAGGTGCTTCATCTCCAGAATGGTATTCTGAAAAGGCCGCCGCCATCGGGCTCTATGCCGTAGCTAGCGGAATCTATACTCACCTTGGTCATCCTCCGAATATTCTCGGTTCTGAAACTGTTACCAATTTGGCTGTATCAGGGCTGGAAGACCTTGTAGGTGCCTCCTTCGTTATTGAACCTGATCCCGTGAAAGCTGCTGAGCTTTTCGATATTCGTATCAAGGCTAAACGTAAGGGACTCGGACTGAGCGAATAAGGAAGCACGGAGTAGTTTATGAAATTGGCATTTGCAGGCAAGGGCGGCGTCGGGAAAACATCAGTCACCTCATGGATGGCTGACTGGCTGGCAAGAAACGGGCATAACGTCTGGATGATAGATGCTGATACCGCTCTTTCATTAGGGCAAGCATCAGGTTTAGATCAAGACTCTTTGCCACAGCCGATAATCAGTAAAAAAGATCTAGTACATGAGCGCATTCACGAAGGCGGTTTCTTGAACCTCAATCCTGATGTGAGAGATTTGCCTGATGATCTGGCTGTCGAATTACCGCTGTCATCTGCACCATTGCCGGGGGTGATTCCGGGCCGCAAACGTTTACTCGTAATGGGCGGGTTAACTAATGCGGGCGGCGGATGTGCTTGCGATGCTAACGCACTTCTGAAAGCTATTCTGGCACATATTGTAATGGACAGTGATGATTGCGTTTTGGTCGATCTTGAGGCTGGTGTGGAACATTTAGGTAGAGGTACTGTGACACATGTTGACGGACTTGTCGTCGTTACCGAACCAAGCATGCGTAGTTTCCAAACAGCGTCAGACGTAGGGCGCATGGCGGGAGAACTAGGGCTGGATAATCAGGTTATGGTGATAAACCGCTATATGGGCGGCACACCTCCTGATCTTCCACATCTTCCGGAATGGCACGCAACAATACCGCCTCTAGCAGGATTAATTGATCGCCAGATGACTGATGGCAATGTCCTAAGTCTCCCAGAATCCGGTGAAATTGATTTGATCTTAGAGCAGATTGTTAAAAAGATGGGGCTTTAAAATTGAGCTAAGTGTAGAGCTTGAAAATAGCTATTAATTGAATACAGTCTGCGACCTCTCGAAATTAAGATAAATCTTGTTTCGGGAGGTCGTTTTTTATGATTTGTTTTAAATAGAGAGTGAACCTTATTCAATTCATCTTACTGTTCCGAACTTCTGAAGGCTCCACCAAAATAGTAGTAAACATTCTTGGCAGCTTCCAGAACTATATATGGGGCGGCTCGGAAATTAGACCACCATTTTTCAGGAACAGGTTCATATGGTGTTGCTACAACAATAAACTCTTTGTCCGGCAGGGCGTCGCGAAATATTTTACCTGCACGTCCAGTATGTAGTGGCGAAGTAACAATAATAATTTTTCCTATGTTCGCGGGTAGCTCATTTTCAGAAAACATAAGTTTAAGATTATCTGCCTCATCAATTGTGCTCATATTCTTGTTACCGAAAAATAATATTTTATTTGCCGGTACACCCTTTATGAGTAATACATCGCGAAAAATTTCCCATTGGTACTGGCGTTTAATGCCTAATTCACGAAGAGCTTTTATCTCTCTGTAAACAATAGGTTTGCTGACCAGCACGAGAGGTGCATATCCCTCTCCATAAAGTTCTGCTGCATACATGGGCCTAAAATATTGCCCACCAAGCACGACAATCGCATCAGCTTTTTCCAGCTTATCGACTTGTTGCAAAATAGTAGGGGCGTAAAAAAAGAGTACGGCAACAGCCATAATCCCTAAAAAGGTAAGCCCCCCTAAAAGCGCAAAAAAATTCCGAATAAGCTTCATTATATCACTCACAAAAAAAGCTAACCCCAATTAAAAAGTTTTGGGATTCTTGCCTCAGCCCTTAGGTGAGCTGTCTTCAGCGAATCTTAGGGATGCGGACAGTGGAACAAACCCTTTCCCCAAAAGGGTTTAAGCCGCCGGAGGCACACAACCCCACATCTTTAAATTTGAACCACAGGTTCGTATACTGCTTCATATTTCTTGCGTAGATCTGCGAACTTACCGTTTTTGATAGCTTCGCGTGCTTCTTCTGTCAGCTTGAGGAAAAAGCGCAGATTATGGATAGAATTTAGCTGCGACGACAGTAATTCTTTGGCTGTGTATATGTGTCGCAAATATGATTTGCTGAAATTCTGACAAGTGTAGCAATCACAATTTGGATCAAGTGGAGAATCATCTTCGCGATACTGTGCTCGTTTGATGTTCACTTTTCCTTGCGATGTGTAGAGGGTTCCGTTTCGTGCGTTACGGGTAGGTAGTACGCAGTCGAACATATCTACACCGTTAGCGATGCCTTCGAGAATATCGAGCGGAGTTCCTACGCCCATTAGGTATCGTGGCTTGTCTTGTGGAAGTTTAGGGCCGATGTGCCTTAGGATTTCGTACATATCTGGGATTGGCTCACCAACGCTTAGTCCGCCGATTGCATAACCTTCGAATGGAATTTCGGAGAGCTGCTCAAGGCTTTTTTCGCGTAAATCTTTGTGAAATCCGCCCTGAATGATGCCGAACATGAGCTGATCTCCTGACCCTACAGGATAGGCATCACGGCAACGCTGCGCCCAGCGGGTTGTGAGTTCGAGAGAACGTTCGGTGTATTCACGGTCATTTCCGTATCCGACACATTCGTCGAGAACCATCATAATGTCGGACCCGATGTTCTTTTGAATGGAAATAACTTTTTCAGGTGAAAAGAAATGTTTTGATCCATCGAGGTATGAGCGGAACTCAACGCCTTCTTCTGTGATGTTGCGTATAGATTCGAGACTGAAAACCTGAAATCCGCCGCTGTCTGTGAGGATAGGGCGATCCCAGTTGGCGAATTTGTGTAGACCGCCACGGCGAGCGATAAGCTCATCACCTGGGCGCAAGTAGAGATGGTATGTGTTGCCAAGAATAACCTGTGAACCAATTTCTTTAAGGTCGCGAGGTGAGACGGCTTTAACTGTACCTTGAGTCCCTACAGGCATGTATACGGGAGTCTCGATATCACCGTGAGCAGTAGTAAGGGTTCCAAGGCGAGCTTCACCATCAGTGGCGTGAATCTTAAATGTACCGGGCTTTTTTTTGTCTTCAGTCATTATTTTTTCTCTATTCCATTTTTAGGGCATATATCGTTTAGTTGGCAGATGTCACATTTGGGCGATCTGGCAGGGCATATTTCGCGTCCGTAAAGAACAAGCAGATGATTTGTTGTTCCCCATTGCTCTCTCTCAAATAGTGGCATCAAATCTCTTTCAATAATAATTGGGTTGGTGCTGGTAGTTAGACCCATCCTAAAAGATAGACGTTTAACATGGGTATCGACAGCTAGTCCTTCATGAACATCCATAGCGTTTGAGAGCACTATGTTGGCTGTTTTTCGGGCAACACCGGGTAAGCGAATCATATCTTCCATGGTGCGGGGCATTTCACCGCCGAACTCTTCCATAACTAATACGGCGGCGGCTTTAAGGTTTTTGGCCTTATTCCTGAATAAACCTGTGGAGCGGATGACATGTTGTATGTCTAATACATCCGCTTTGGACATTTCTTCAGGGCCGTCCCATTTAGCGAAAAGAGCCGGTGTGACTTTGTTTACCCGTACGTCTGTGCACTGGGCGGCCAGAGCTGTTGCTACCATCAATTCCCATGCGTTCTTCCAGTCCAACTCAGGAGTTGGGTCGGGATAGCGCGTAATCAGACGAGAATAAATTTCTTTAGCTCTGAGTCGTATTGCTTTTTTAGGTGGTTTAATCTTCGTTACCATATCACGTCGGGCTATCATTTCTTTCTGTAACTTACAATCTTCCATGTGGCCCCGCAAATTTATAATTGTTGAAATACTATAAATGTTGCGTGGTGTAGTGAATCATGTATTATTGAATTACAAATCACTCGGAGGAAATTAAAAATGAAGATCTTATTTAGTTTATTTGTTGCTGGAACCATTCTGATGACTGGGGCTCTAGCTCCTGCTGCACAGGCTGATGACGCAGAAATTGTTTCTGCTAAATGTGTGTCTTGCCACAGTATGAAACGCGTTTGCCGCGCTCTTGGTAAAAAAGATTTAGCTGGCTGGGAAAAAACCAACGCTAGAATGGTCCAAAAGGGTATGACTGTTTCTGACCGTGAGCTTGCTAAAATTAATAGGTACCTTGCTGAAGCAAAGCCTGACGCTGTAATCTGTCAGTAAAAAAAGTAGGTTAATAATGTCTGTGATGCTTGTTTATATTACGGCTGGAGACGTGGAAGAAGCACGGGAAATCGGCAGTGAATTAATCATGCGTCACTTGGCAGCCTGCGTTAATATTATTGATAAAATGGAATCGATGTACTGGTGGGATGGGAAGATAGAAAGCTCTTCCGAAGCCGTGCTGATTGCTAAAACAGTTCCAGAGCTGGTGGAAAAGTTAACTGAAACGGTTAAACAACTCCATAGCTATGACTGTCCCTGCATTGTTGCTGTTGAATCAAAAGAAGGGAATTCCGAGTTCTTTGAGTGGATTAAAAGTCACACCTCGTAACAGCTTTATTGACTTTACAGTGGGCCAAAGCATATTGTCCTTTTTCCAAATCGGATTTTGCTCAGCTCTGTATATGTTGAAAGGGGCTGCTTACTATATGAGGTGTGATTCCATACTTGGATTTCCCTTCTCTTTTTGAAACAGTTTAAGGAGATTTTATAATGCAGATTTTAGTTTCAGGTTCCATGGCGTATGACAGGATTATGAGTTTCCCCGGTAGTTTTTCTGATCATATTCTTCCTGATAAAATTCACATGTTGAATATTAGTTTGCTCGTTGACGGTCTAGACGAAAGATTCGGTGGAACCGCAGGTAATATTGCGTACGCACTGTCTCTTTTCAGCGAAAAGTCTGTTATTCTCGGAACTGTAGGTAAAGATTTCGATGTTTATGAGAAGTGGCTGTCTAGGCATAATGTTGAACTTAA
Organism: Maridesulfovibrio frigidus DSM 17176; assembly: GCF_000711735.1. Classification (NCBI taxonomy): domain Bacteria; kingdom Pseudomonadati; phylum Thermodesulfobacteriota; class Desulfovibrionia; order Desulfovibrionales; family Desulfovibrionaceae; genus Maridesulfovibrio; species Maridesulfovibrio frigidus. The sequence goes on along the minus strand of NZ_JONL01000001.1, from coordinate 134,709 downwards.
TGGTCTCAAACGTATTGATTCAGATTTTACCGCCAGTGCTTACATCACCACCGATAAATCTAACAATCAGATCACATGGTTTAACCTCGGTGCTATGAAATTTGCTTGCGATTACGATTTTTCCGCAGTTGATGCTAAAGATACTTTGGCAATTGTTTCTCCCGGTAACCTCGAAGATATGCAGAATTTCCCTGAAATCTACAGAGACAAGGGCGTTTCTTTCATATTTGATCCAGGCCAGAATATTCCTGCATTCAGCGGCGAACAGCTTCTTGGTATGATCAAAGGTTGTAAGATTTTGGTAGCTAACGACTACGAACTAGAAATGATCATGAAATCTACCGAAAAGACCAGAGACGAGCTAATGGAAATTTGTGAGTCCATCATCGTGACTCTTGGTGAAAAGGGTTGTCTCGTTGTAGAAAAGAGCGGCGAAACTGCTGTTCCAGCTGCAAAGGTGGATGTTGTTAAAGATCCTACCGGAGCTGGTGACGCATTCAGAGCTGGATTGATTAAAGGTATTTCAATGGGTAAAAATCTTGTAGAATCAGCTCATATCGGCGCGGTAAGTGCTGTATATTGTGTTGAACAACTGGGAACTCAGGAACACTCATATACTGAGGACGAATTCTGGGCACGTTACAAGTCCAACTTCGGAGAAGTTTAGCGCACGGCAATTATTACTGCTTGTAATCTGCTAAATCCAAACTTTCTCCGCCTGACTTGCTTAAAATGAATTAAGCGGGAGGATGATGGAATGGTTGAACTGACAGCAAGCATGATTGAAGAATATCTGAAAGAGGCTTTCGGTACCGAAACAGCCCTTGTTGATTATGGTGACATTGGCTCACTTGATAAACAGGGCATGAAAAGTTTCGGCTACGGGAAGCCTCTTCTTGTTCGGTTCACAGTTGGTGGTGAAATTCAGGAAACCGTAATTTCGGTGATGAAGGGTGATAATTACGGACACCAGTTTTACTGGGATCGTGCGGCCATTTTGATGTTCCAGCATGAGACTTCTGCAAAGCTCAGTAAACATGTCAAACCTATGGGCATGGGGTATGTGGACAGCTCTGGCAAAATGATTCCCTTGCAGAATCCACGCGAATTTTTTATTTTAAATGAGAAACTCGAGGGGTATGACTATTTTCAGGATCTGGACCGCATTACGAAGGGAGACTTTCGTGATGCTGATAATAGACAGGCCGGAGAACTAGCAGGCTGGCTTGCAGATATTCATTCGGTAAAAAAAGATGATTCACATCTGTACATGCGCCGAGTCCGGGATCTTATCGGAAGCAGCGAATGTATTATGGGCCTTGTGGATGAAGCGTATGATCATCCATGTGAACATTTTTCCCGGGACAGGTTTATTAGTCTGGAAAAAAGGCTTATAGATTGGCGATGGAAGTTGTCGCACTATACGCACAGGCTGTGCGCAGTGCATGGCGATTTCCATCCATGGAATGTTCTGGTCGGTGGTCCTACTGGATTTAGCGTACTTGATCGCAGCCGGGGAGAATGGGGCGAGCCTGCCGGAGATCTTTGCTGTATGGCTGCTAACTATATTCTTTTCGGACTATATGGCGGTGGATCTTTTTCGGAAAATTTCAGAAAGATGTACATGACTTATTTTGAGGAATATCTTGAAAGAACTGGAGATATAGAAATACTTGAAGTGATTGCTCCATTTTTTGTTTTCAGGGGACTCGTGATCGCGTCACCAGTGTGGTATCCCGATCATCCCGTAGAAGTTCGAGCGTCACTTTTAAGGTTTATTGAAAATGTGCTTGAGGAGGAGGTCTTTGATTATGCCGATTTCGAAAGGTATATGCGTTAATAAAAATTGGGCTGTATGGTTTACGGGGCTACCGGGCTGCGGGAAAAGTACTATTGCTGATGGTTTGCTTAAGCTCCTTCAGGGCGAGGGGCTTAATCCTATGTTGCTCAGGCTTGATGATCGCAGGAAGTTATATGTTTCGGACCCACAGTACACCCACGAAGAGCGCATAAAAGTATATAATCTTTTTGTGCAAGACGCTATTTCTATTATGAATTCTGGCCGCTGCGTCATTTTGGACGCTACGGGGCATGAGCTTTGCTTTCGAAAGGAAGCTCGTGAAGGAATCGAGTTTTTTGCCGAGGTCCATCTGTGCTGTCCTGTAAACATGGCAATAAAGCGTGAGGCCGGAAGGCAACAGGGCTTGGTTATGGCAGGGCTTTATGAGAAAGCTTTGGAACGCCAGAAAACAGGCAAATGTTTCAAGGAACTTGGGGAGGTTATCGGTATTGATGTTAAGTTTGAAACCGACCCTGATGCCGAGTGTATAATTGAGACGGAAGATAAAAATCCTGCTGAAGTCTTGGAAGCCGTTGATATGTGCTTAAAAAAATGGCGAAACTTGAATGGGATTTGCTGATTTTTGCTGTAAAATAATATAGTGAAGGAACAGCATTGGTAAAAATATTATATACAGGTGTTCATATGAAGAAATTTTTATATTTAGGTGTCTCTGTTTTATTGCTGCTTTCTCTCGCTGCAACTGCTTTCGCTTCTGATGAAAAAGAGGCTGTTCGCGATAGGCTTAAAGATGTTCTTTTTGAATATAAAGATGCTTATAATCTTAGAGATTTTGACGCGATTAGAACGCTTTACTCCACGAATGCCACTGTGAAGTCCTTTCCTTGTGATTCTAAGGAAGACTTGGAATTTGAAAATTTTAGCGGGATATTGCCGCAGTGTGCTTCATACTGGGTTGATCAAGCTTTTAAATTGAGGTTGTTTAAATTCACCTCGTTTGAGCTTAACGGAAAAACTTGTACAGTCAGAGTTCTTTGGGATTATCGTGATAACAGTGGTCGCGGTAAATTCACCCCTACCTTTGAATTTGTTCTCGACGGGGATAAGTGGAAAATAAGTAAAGAAACTTACGGTCGTAATCCTTCCTGATTTTTTTAGAAATATTCGCATTTAAGCCGGGATTGTTTTTATAACTCTCTCGGCTTTATCTGTTTGAAAATATTGTGCTTTTTTGTGTAGGTTCGTAGTAAGATCCACTTTGCGGGATTTTTGCAGAGCTAGTTAGCTGTTTTTACAGACTATTTAATCAGGTTTACCCTCAACATCATATAGAGTATGTCCGGCTCATGAAGTTTAACGTAATTACATTCGGTTGTCAGATGAACGTTCACGATTCCGATTGGCTTATCCGTGCAATGGAAAGCCGTGGTTGGAAAGCTGTGAGCGAATCAGAAGCAAATATATTTATTGTGAACACTTGTTCTGTTCGGGATAAACCTGAGCAGAAAGTTTATAGTGTTCTTGGACGGCTTGGGCGTTTATGCACATCCCCCGGCGATTTTGTCGCTGTTGGCGGGTGCGTAGCTCAGCAGATTGGGGAAGGATTTCTAAAGAAGTTCCCCTTCGTAAGGCTTGTTTTTGGAAGTGACGGCGTGGCTCAGGCTCCTCAGTTTTTAGAGGAGCTGGCCGCTGATCATAAAAAGAAACTAGTTTTAAACGATTTTCTTGCCAAGTATCCAGAGCGCGAAGGCGGACTTGCAAATCCTAACGAGGAATTGCTTCCTCCCGGTATAGGTACAATTCCCGGACAGGCTTTTGTAAACATAATGCAGGGGTGTGATAATTTTTGCGCTTACTGTATTGTGCCGTATACACGTGGTCGCCAGAAATCGCGTTTGTCGTCAGCTATTATTGAGGAATGCACTGCGCTAGTTAAGTCTGGCGTCCGTGAGATTACTTTACTTGGTCAGAATGTAAATAGTTTCGGCATTGATAAAAAAGGTACAGACCTCAGCTTCGCAGAATTATTATATAAAGTTTCAGCTATCGATGGGCTGGAGAGAATTCGGTTCACGACTTCTCACCCTAAAGATCTTGCGCCGGAAGTTATTAAAGCTTTTGGTGAATTACCGAATTTATGTCCGCAATTGCATCTGCCTGTGCAGTCCGGATCTGATAATATGTTAAAGAAGATGGGGCGCAAGTATGACCGTGAACGGTATTTAGGCATTGTTGAAGGTTTAAAAGAAACGTGCCCTAATATTGTTTTAACAACGGATATTATTGTGGGCTTTCCCGGTGAGACGGATGAAGACTTTGAGCAAACTATGGATATAATGGAAAGAGTTCGGTACGAAAGTAGCTTTTCATTTAAATATTCAGACCGCCCGGGAGTTGCTGCCGTTAAAATGACACCAAAAGTTCCCGAGGATGTTGCTCAAAAGCGTCTTGCGCGCTTGCAGGAAAGACAAAAGCATATTACTAGAGAAAGTCTAGAAGAGTTAGTTGGCGATGAAATGATTATTTTGCTGGAAAGACCGAGCAAGAGGCAGGCTGAAGGCGGAATTGCATGGCGCGGTAAAGATCCCGGCGGACGTGTAGTTAATATTTTCTTTGAAGGCGGGGATGAATCACTTCAGCTTGGTGGCAAGTTGGTGAAGGTTAAGATTACAGAATCTAAGAACCATTCCCTTATCGGCGAGAAAGTGGGGAACCCATGGTAGAAATGCAGATATACGGCTTGGCGGTCGAGAACGACTCCGAAGCACCGGTACTGGTTCTCAAAAATGAAGAACTGGGAATTGTTCTGCCTATCTGGATTGGTGCAATGGAAGCTATGGCCATCTCTTTAGTTATTGATGAAGTGGCCTTTCCGAGACCTATGACACACGATCTACTTTTGGACACTATTTCCGCACTTGGTGGAAAGGTTGTTTCTGTAGATATTGTAGATATTGAAAAGGGCACTTTTTACGCCGAAATAATCGTTGAAACTGGCGGTGAGGTAAGAGCGATTGACTCGCGTCCATCTGATGCAGTTGCTCTAGCTGTAAGGGCTAAGTGCCCTGTGCGTGCCTCTCAGAAGGTTCTTGATGTTGCCGGCACTAGTGAGGCTGAAGAGACTCTTAGCAAAGGTTCTAGCACTGGCGATGAATTTGATGATCTTTCTCCCGACGATTTCAAATATAAAATGTAAGATTGTTTTAGATTATAAATATAATATACAGAGCTGGTTATAATGATAGATTTTCACACACATACCGTTTTTAGCGATGGCGAACTGATTCCTGCTGAATTGGCACGTAGGGCCAGAATTGCAGGATATCGTGCCGTGGCTATGACCGACCATGCTGACTCAAGTAATATCGAAATTATTCTTGAAAATGTTCATCGTTTTTCCAAAAAGCATGGTCATTTTTTTGATCTTGATGTTTTCAGCGGAGTAGAACTTACTCACGTGCCTCCGGGGCTGATCGGTGAAATGGTTGATCAGGCTAGAGATTTAGGCGCGCAGATAGTGGTTGTTCACGGTGAAACAATTGTTGAACCTGTTGCGGAAGGAACCAATCTTTCCGCAATTGAGGCCAAAGTTGATGTACTTGCCCACCCTGGGCTCATTACTGAGATTGAGGTCGAGCTAGCAGCGGAATATGGAGTTCATCTTGAGATCACTACCCGCAAAGGGCATAGCTTGACTAATGGTCATGTTGTTGAGCTTGCTAGAAAATTCGGAGCGAAGCTTGTTATCAATAACGATGCTCATGCGCCCGGAGATTTAGTTAGCCGTGAAATGCGCCGCAAGATTGCACTTGGCGCGGGTATGACTCCTAAAGAATATGAGCAGTCGGAAGAAAATTCTCGACAGCTTGCGCAGAAAATAATGATGCGCAGGTAAACTTAGCTAAATTTTACAGCAGGGAATATGTTACCTGATCAGTCTGTTTTGGATCAAGCTGCTGAACTTATCGCGAACGCGCGGTGTGCCATTGTTATGACTGGTGCTGGTTTTTCTGTGGCAAGTGGGATTCCTGATTTTAGAAGTCCCGGTGGTGTATGGTCCAAATATGACCCTGAAAAGGTTGCTTCCATTAGAGCGCTTCAATCAGATCCTGAGACGGTCTGGAATTTTTTGCTGGAGCTGTTCCGTATGACTCAGAACTTTGGGCCTAACCCTGCGCATGATGCGCTTGCTGAGCTCGAAGCTTCGGGAATTATTAAAGCTGTTGTTACGCAGAATATTGATGGGTTTCACCAACGCGCAGGTTCTGTAAATGTGGTGGAGTTTCATGGCAACTGTAGTCACTTTTTCTGCTCGGAATGTTTTACTGAATTTGATGCAGATAAGGTAACTACGGCTGAGAATAGTGATCTTCCTCTCAAGTGCTTAAAATGTTCAGGAATAGTTCGTCCCGATCTTGTTTTTTTCGGTGAACAGATTCCACCTGAAGCATATAAAAGAGCATTTGAGTTCGCTAATCAGTCTGATTTGGTTCTTATTGCAGGCACATCCGGTGAAGTTGTTCCTGCCAATTTAATTCCTCCGCGCATTAAAAATAATGGCGGAAAGATAATTGAGATTAATAAAATTCCTTCGGCCTATAGCTCAATGAGTGATGTCTTTATTGAGGGGCAGGTGGAAGAAATTTTACCTGCGTTGGTTCGTAAAATTTTGAAATAAAGCTAAAAACAAGGTGCGTGCGATATGGATTTTTTACCTGAGGGCGGAATTTTCGCCATGCTTGCGTCCGCTTCTATAGTGGTAAAAAGTGTAATGTGCTTGCTTGCAGGAATGTCTCTTTGGAGCTGGACCATCATTTTTTCAAAACTTATTTCTCTCGGGAGAGCAAGGGCGCTTGTTCTTAAAGGGAATAGGATTATGGAAGACGCGGATTCTTTGTCATCGGGTTTGACTGCAATTAGCAAAACTCCTTCTTCTCCGCTGAATAGAATCGGTTCAGCGGCAGTAAAAGAGTACCGCATTCTTGAAAAGTCCGCAGTTAGTCCCAGCCATAAGCGAAGGCTTATTAAAGATACTTTACGCAGAATTTTGAGGCAACGGGTCAGCTCTGAGATGAAGGGATTGTCTTCTTCATTATCTTTCCTTGCGACATGCGCAAATGGTGCTCCATTCATCGGCCTTTTCGGGACTGTGTGGGGTATTATGAATTCTTTCCACGCTATCGGGACAGCTAAATCAGCTGCTCTATCCGCAGTTGCACCTGGTATTTCAGAAGCTTTGGTTGCAACAGCTATCGGACTTGCCGTCGCGATTCCTGCTACGATTTCTTATAACTTTTTGCTTGGTGTACTTGGCGGAATTGAGACCGAGATGGTCAATTTTGCGGGAGTATTTCTGAATAGAGTTGAGCGTGAAGTTTCTTGGGTAGAGCCACCTTCTAAAAGTCATGGCGACGATGAAGACGATACTTCTATCGAGGTGTAAGTCATGGGAATGTATACCAATAACCGAGGAATGCTTGCTGAGATCAATGTAACTCCTTTTGTTGATGTTATGCTGGTGCTGTTAATCATTTTTATGGTTACAGCGCCTATGATGACTCAGGGAGTTGAAGTTGATCTGCCGCAGACAAGAACAGTGAGATCGCTTCCGCAGGATAATGAACATCTTGTTCTTTCAATTAATGCCAAGGGCGAAATTTACCTTGATGAGTATAAAGTCGGTTTCGATGAGTTACAGGGACATTTGGAAAAGCTGATTAAGAAGCAGAATAAAGCTCTGTTCTTAAGGGCTGATAAGACTGTTCCTTACGGCGAAGTTGTCCGTGTAATGGGCGAAATTAAGGCGGCTGGAATTGATAGAATGGGAGTTGTAGCTGAGTCCGCACCACAGAAGCCGAAGCGTTAGAGTTGTATCTATGTGGTCTTCGCGTAAATTAATAATGGGTGATAACTCTTATTCAGGGCGTGCTTTTTAATGAGAATTTTAGGTCTTTTAATCTCATTACTGCTCCATGCAAGTATAATAACACTGGCCATGACATGGGCGGTCTCTTCTCCTGTGAAAATTTCACTGGATATGCCCGTATATCAGGTGGATCTTATTTCTCTTGCACCTGCACCATCCGCTCCGAGTGCTCCTAAAGCACCTGCTAAGCCTGTAGAAAGTCTTTCTAAACCAGGCGCTGTCGCTATTCCTGAGGCTGTTACATCTAAAAAAGCTCCGAAACCTAAGGTTATTCCTGTTAAACCTGTTGAAGCTAAGCCTGTTGTTCCGAAAGCCCAGCCGAAGCCTGAGCCTAAAGTTGAAAAAATTTCTACAAAAAAAATTAAAACTACCAATCCTCCGAAAAAGAAAGTTGCGGAGAAAAAGGTAGAGAAGCCTGCTACTCCAGTTAAGAAAGTGGCTCCTAAAAAGAAGGAAACTCCACCGCCAAAGCCAGCTAAACCCGTTAAACCGGCTAAGCCTAAATTGACGGCTGAACAGATTCTTGCCGCAGACCTTGCCGCCATCGGCAATATTGTCGAGAATCAGAAAAAAGCAGAGCAGCAGGCCGTTGCAAACGATTTGGCCTCGCTTAGCAAAACTGCCGAATCCACTGCGATTCAGGGGGCAGATTCGGGAACTCCTGGTGCATCCGGCCTTGTTCAGGTCTACGCATCTATTGTGATGCAGGAAGTGAAGAAAAACTGGAGGTATCCGGTTTTCGGACAAGGTAATGATCTTTCAGCCCGCGTACAAATTTCTTTGGAAGAGTCTGGAAGAATCACGGACATTAAACTGCTTGATTCTTCTGGCAATGTAGACTTTGATGATTCTGTGTTGACAGCTTTACGAGATACCGAGGTTTTACCCGAGCCTCCGGGAAGTTCAATTCGAACTATCATTGTTAACTTTAACCTGCATGACCTTGATCAGTAGGTTCGGTTTTATATTATGAGCAAAAGAATTTATTCTTGTTTACACAGTGTTAAAGTTATTCTTGTTGCGACAATCATATCTTTGATGTTTGCAACAGGTAATGTCCGCGCTGCAGATACTCTTACAGTTGATATCTTCGGTCCGGGACAACGGAAAGTTAACATTATATTGCTGCCTCCTCAGACTTTGCCGGAAGGTAAATATAAAGGCGCAAAGGACAGAGATCTGCCTCTGCCGTCTGAGGCTGGAGCTTTCAGTCAGGACATTCGCAAGAATCTGACTTTCCTTCCATTTTTAAATTCAGTTCCTGTTGGCGATATTCTGGGCGGAGACCCTGCTCGTGGTGTTAAGCCTGGCGATGTGGATCTTAAACCGTTACGTCTGTCAAAGGTAGATTTAGTGCTGACTACGGGCTGGGAAGTTTTACCTAACGGTAAAAAGAACCTGAGTATCCGGGTTATCGGAACATTTAATGGACGTACAATTCTTGGTAAACGATACTCTAATGTCACTGAAGAGCTGCTGCCGCTAATTGCAGACAGGTATTGTTCTCATCTGATGATGATACTTACAGGGCGCTCCGGATTTTTCGATTCATCCATTGCATTTGTGCGCAAGAACGGAAAAAATAAAGAGATCTTCACTGTAAATCCTCAGGGTAGGAATCTTCGTCAGGTCAGTTCACTTGGCGGTATTAATCTAAGTCCTAACTGGGCTCCTGATGGGATGAAACTAGTTTTTACAAGACTTGGCTCGAGGCAACATCTACTTTGCATATGGGATAAATCTACAGGCAAAATTGATCAAAAAGCCTTCGCTGGTAATACCGTAATCGGGCCGACATTCTTGCCTGACGGAAATCTTGCCGCGACCCTGACTTTAAATGGCGATTCCGATATTTTCCTTATCAATGGTAGTTATAAGCCCAAGCGTGCCTTGGCAAAAAGCTGGGCAATTGAAGTTTCTCCGGATTTTGACAAGACAGCCAGTAAAATGGTTTTTACTTCCGGTCGTTTCGGAAATCCGCATATTTTCATGCTTGATATGGCGAGTGGGCAGGTTGACCGTGTAACACGTAAAGGGAAGTACAATACAAACCCTACAATCAGTCCTGATGGCCGGTTTGTTGCTTTTTCCCGTCAAACACCTTTAGGGCACAGAATTTTCGTTCACGACATGAATTCAGGCAGTGAACGCCAGCTTACTTTTGGCCCCGGTAATGATGAAGATCCTGCGTTTGGGCCGGATGGGTACTTTTTAGCTTTTTCATCCAGTAGAGCTGGTGAATATAAAATTTACCTAACTACGCGTCATGGGGATGCTGCCATGATGGTTCCTACTGGGGTGGGGATTGCAACCGCTCCTGCTTGGGGAAAGGCCACTAAGTCTTAATTATGTAGTCTTTTATTACGTTTTTTGTTGATAATATGTGTTTAATTTCAAATTTTAACAGATCTGTTTCCGTGATGACTTGATTTTTTCACAAAACACTTTAGGGTCTAAGCATCGGAAGTTAAAAAATTTAAGAGTTTTTTCCACTTGGTGTGGACAATCTCCTGTCCTTTAAAGTTCCTTTTCAGGAGGGCAAATGAAAGCTAGAGCTATAATTTTGTGTGTTGCGTTCATGTTGATCGCCGGTCTGGGTGCCGGTTGTTCTAAAAAGCGTGTTGAGTCTAATACTGCGACACCAGCTGTAGAACAAAGAATGGAAAACCAGCAGGAAAAGGAAAGAGTAAGGCAGGAAGAACAAGCCAGAATGGAAAGAGAGAGAGAGCTTCAGGAACAGGCGCTTGAAGAAGAACGTCTAGCTGCTGAAGCTGCTAGAGAGTTTGAAGACGTTGTCGTTAAACTTGGTAATATCATCCACTTTGATTTCGATTCCTTTGAAATTAAACCAGAATATCGTCCGCTACTTCAGACCAAGGCAGAGCTTCTTAAGCAATATGCCAACGTAACAATTGTTATTGAAGGTTACTGTGATGAACGCGGAACCGAAGAGTATAACCTTGCCCTTGGTGAGCGTCGTGCCCGTGCAGCGTATGAATTTTTGATTCTGCTTGGAGTAGCTCCGGAAAGGCTTAGCATTGTAAGCTTCGGAGAGGAAAATCCAATAGACACAGCTCATAATGAAACTGCCTGGGAAATGAACCGTAGAGCGCAGTTTAGATTGACTTACTAGTTGATCAAAAACGACCGCTTTAATTTTAGATAATTTAAAGTCCCTGCTTTCAATGAAAGCAGGGACTTTTTCTATGGAATCTGGGGGGATTCTATTCACTGTTAAGAACTATATCATTCTAAAAAGCCAAAGTGCGATTGCTGCATAGACTCCTGCAAAAACATCATCAATCATAACTCCCCAGCCAGATTTTAGCCACTTTTCTGATTGCTTAATGGGCCATGGTTTCAGAATGTCAAATATTCTGAAAAATACAAACCCTACTATGAGCTGTGATCCTGTCATCAGCCCGAAGGGCAGGTATGTAATCCACTGTCCAAGCACCTCGTCAATGATGACACAACCCGGGTCTTTCTTTCCTAACTGAACTTCAGCTTCAGAAGAAGCCATAGCTCCAAATATGAAAATGAAGGCTAGGATGAGGACTTTGACGGCGAATGGGAAGGGGTAGAAACAGAATGGTGCACAGATTGCTGCAACTGCGGACCCCCATGTTCCCGGAGCTTTTGGGAGAAAGCCTACTGGTCCGAGTGTGGCGATATTAACAAGTATTTTGCTGTGTATTTTTTTCATAGATACATTATCAGCTTAATGGAGAAAAAAGTCCAGAATAGCAAAGGCCTGAACTGAATAAACAGTCCAGGCTTATAAGAAGTATATTCGAAGAAAGATTAAGCTTGGTGCGCGTTGTTTGGCTTAATTGTATATCCAATGCTTTTAGCCATATGTTCAAGAAGTTTAACTTCGTTTGTAGCTTTTAGGATATCAAGTAAAGTGCCCGCCCCAAGTTTCGCATTCTGATCAAAAGGATTGATTTCTCTCAGAAGTGTTGAATACGGCTTTCCTATGTTTTGAGCTACTTCTTTGGCAGGTTTGTTGCCTTCGAGTACCACGTCTTGGGTCATTTTAGTGATAGATTCAAGATTCATTCTAATTCTCCTTCATTAAATGCAGATCGTCTTACTTGGACACTGTGTGTCTCTAGTATTTAAAATATCAAATTATGAAGAAGTGTAAACTAGCTGAACTATGTATTTTGACTCGAATAGGTAGTAACTATTGGTAGGGTTTTTTGAAACAGTCAGGGGTTATGGGTGGGGTTCTTCTCAATGGGGGTGGGCCTTAGCTGTTTTGATCATTCAAATAAGTCAGAAAGTCGCTTTTGGGCAGGGGTTTTGTATAGTAAAAACCCTGTATTAGATTACACCCTTCGTTTCGAAGTAATGTTATCTGATTTTCCTGCTCAACACCTTCAGCAATAACTTCAAGACCCATCTTGCTTGCCATGCTGATTATTGCAGAAACTATAGCCATATCATTTTCATCATCTGAAATGTCGTTTATAAATGATCTATCAATTTTGAGGGTGTGGATTGGGAGAGTTTTCAGGTAGCTGAGTGAAGAGTAGCCTGTACCGAAATCATCAATGGCAATTTGTATTCCGGTTGAGTTTAAGATGTTTAAAAGGGATATCTTCTTCTCTACATTTTTCATGATAAGTGACTCAGTTATTTCAATTTCAAGCTGATTATGATTCACTTTATGCGCGCTAAGGGCACTTATAATTTTGCTTGTGAAATAGAGATCTTCAAGCTCTTTTGCTGAAACATTAACTGAAACTATTAAACCATCGTGTCCTGCTTTTTCCCATGTTTCCATGTCGCGAAGGGCTATTTGTAAAATTTGATTATCGATGTCGCCAATTAGGTTAAGGTTTTCGGCAATATCTATGAATTGGTTTGGCGGAATAATTTCACCATCTTTTTTTACCCAGCGCGCAAGTGCTTCCATTCCATAAATTTTGCCAGTTATGGAATTTATTTTGGCCTGATAAAAAGGTACAAACTCTCCATTCGCTAACCCTTTGCGGATTGCAGATTCCATGTCAATTTTATTCTGCGCCCGAACTTGCATTTCGGTTGTGTAAAATCGGACTTCCCCTCCGTTTCCGTTTTCTAATTTCATTTGATGCATAGCTGTGTCAGCATGCTGCAGAAGTAATTCCGGGGTGTCAGCATCATCAGGGTAAGTCGAAATTCCAATGCTGGCATTCAAGAAAATATCGTGGTTTTGAATTTTAAAAGGATCTAAGAATAGCCCTTTAATTTTTCTGGATAAAGACATCAGTGAATTAATACTATCGTAGTTCACCAAGCCTATCGCAAATTCGTCGCTTCCAATTCTTGCGAAAAGGTCTGACTGGCTGATTGTTTCTTTAATTCTCTCAGTAAAAACTTTAAGGAGTTCATCGCCGACAGAGTAACCTAAGGAATCATTAACTTTTTTAAAATCATCAAAATCAATGTATAATAGCGCTAGCTGGCATCCATTTTTTGCGCATTTAACGATCTCTGTTCTAAGTCTGTCTGAAAAAAGCCTACGGTTAGGGAGGTTTGTCAGAGCATCATGGTAGGCGTAGAAATTTATTTTTTCCTCTTTGCGCTTAAGTTCGCTCACATCGTTATTTACACCTACGTAATGAGTTATGATCCCATCGGAATCATAAATAGCACTTATGCTGAGCCGTTGTGGGTATATTTCGCCATTTTTACGTCTGTTCCAGAGTTCTCCATCCCATTTGCCTGTTTTCAGCAAAGATTTCCACATCTCTTGATAGAAAGAATCGTCGTGATAATCGGATTTTAATATGCGCGGATTTTCACCAACTATTTCATCAAAAGTGTAGCCGGTGATCTCTGTGAAGGAAGGGTTGATCTGTAGCGCTGCGCCCGTTGCATCGGTGATTATGACACCGTCTAGTGTATTTTTAAATACATGGTTCATAAACTGTAAATTTTCATTGGCATCGTGCAGAGTCTTTTCTTGAACTATATTATGCTCTTTGAGCTCTTCGCGCACCCTTTCTAGCTCGTGCTCAATGATTTTTCTCTCTGTGATATCCGCTGCAATAGCGCCAACTCCGACCAGTTTGTTGCTGGCACTGAATATAGGGAATCTTTTTGCTAGAAATGTAAAAACTTCTCCATTCTGATTAGGCAAAGCCACTTCAAAAGCAATATGTTCTCCCTTGGGAAGCTTCAGGGCTAGTTTGTCATAGTGGTCGACTAGGGAAATTTTTTCAGGGATAGCCTTGCCATGGTAAACTTCTTGAGTGGTTTTACCTACTATCTGATCAAGGCATTTAAAGTCGCCGTAATTCAAAAAAGACTTATTTACAGTAACATATCTGAGTGAAGTGTCTTTAATCGTCACCACATGATCCGCGCTATCTAGAAAAAGCTTTAGAATGTCTGGATGACCGGAAACTTTTCTAGTGAATAGCTCTGATTCATTAACACTTCTGTGTGGATCTATGTCTTTTTTATTTTGTGGCATTTTTACTTATGTAAAAAGTTAAACTACATTTGCATTAAAAAATTAGCATTCAGATAAAAATATCGCAATGCTTTACAAAGAACTATGTCATAAGGACACATAATCTAGAACAAATGATATTATAAATTATTCAGTGCTGATCGGGCAGACAGCTTTTAGTGAAATCAAAGATTCCATTATGCGTGCTAAAGGTAGTCCTACGACATTCGTGTAAGATCCACATATCCCCTTAACTAAAAAGGCTCCCTGTCCCTGAATTGCATAAGCTCCGGCTTTATCATCAGGTTCTCCGGTTGCCACATAGGCTCTAATTGCGGCTATGTCACAGTTGATAAATTCAACATCCGTCGTAACTGCGTAGCTTATTTCATCGCCATTTTTAGAAATTAGAGCGCAGCCTGTAATGACTTTGTGGGATCTTCCGCAGAGGCTTTTTATCATTTCAACTGCATTATTTCGATCGCGTGGTTTACCTAGGATATCTAAATCTCTAGCGACAATTGTGTCTGCACCGATTACAAGGGTGCCCGGGCATGACTTCGCAACGTTCCGTGCTTTCATCAGAGCCATTTCAATTGCATAGTCTTCAGGTAATTGTCCTGGTTCAGCGGAGGGTTCTTCGCATGTAGCAGGACTGATTTTAAATTTCAAACCTACAGAACTTAGTAGTTCATCCCTTCGCGGTGAACCAGACCCTAGCGTCAACGGGCTAAGAGTTTCATATATTTTCATTTTTATATTATATTTGATTGCTTCACAGTTACATGTTTTAAATTGATTAATCATTTCAAGCTAATAATGAAAGATTGTCAAGCAGGGGTGCTAGCACTTCGTTGTTATACTTTCAGTGGGAGCGTATAGGAGAGTAACAGGTGTGTGTTATTATTGCTAATGACCTGTTGCACTTTTTATGATCTATATGTAATGATATTATGAATGTAAGATTAGGAGTTAATGAATGAAAGTTTGTATATGGGGAGCTAGAGGCTCTCTACCTGCCACATATAATGCTGACAGAGCTAGAGCGAAAGTTAAAGCTGCGCTTGAGATAGCTGTTGCTCGCGGCGTAGATTCGTCTACCGATATCGATTCATTCATTGACAATGAACTACCTTTTTCCGTGCGTGGTTCATACGGCACGAATACTCCTTGTATTCAGATCGGAACCACTGGAGATGATTATCTTATTTGCGATTGTGGAACTGGACTCCGTGATCTGGGTAACGTAATCATGGCGGAGCGCGCAGGTAGGACAGGCGCTCATATCCATATTCTAATTTCGCACCTTCATTGGGACCATTTGCAAGGGTTTCCATTTTTTATTCCCGCATATATGAAGGGAAACAAAATTTCGTTTTACGGTGGACACCCCACTCTTGAAAAAGCTTTCCGCAATCAGCAGAGCGCCCCTTTCTTTCCTGTTAAGTTTGATCAATTGGCCGCAGATATTGATTTTACACGCCTTAGAAGTGGTCAGCAATTTGAAATTGCAGGCATTAATATTAAGGTAAAAGCTCAGTATCATCCGGGTGGATCATACGGTTATCGATTTGAGAAAGACGGTAAATCAGCCGTTTATTCAACTGATTGTGAACATAAAAGTGCAACCGCGCTTGCTGATACCGGATTTGTAGAATTCTTTAAAGATGCGGATCTATTAATAATGGATGCTCAGTATTCATTTGCTGAGGCTAATTCCATTAAAGAAGATTGGGGCCATTCCAATAATATTATCGCGGTAGAGTTGTCTGGCTATGCCGGAGTCAAAACTCTATGTCTGTTTCATCAGGAACCTGTGCTTGATGATTTTCAGTTGGATAAATTTCTCCAAGATACAAGGGCCTACGCTGAGCTGGCTGAACGTAAACCTGATAATATAATAATGGCCCAAGATGGCCTTTGTATAAATCTCTGATTTTTGTCTTGATATCTCCTCTGTTCTCTTTTTGACACTTTCCTATAATTCCTCCTTAATTTACATTTTATTATTTATAAGTACTTATAATAATTGAAGTAATTATTTTGGCATTACCCTTGCTACAGTATTGATGAAACGTTCGGGCGCGGCCTGTATCTTTTGATCATGGAGCAATGGTATGAGAAACGATGAATTTAAATGTGATATAGATTTGATGGAGTTCGGTTCCTCGGATTCTGATACATCCGGCATGAATGGATGGTCTGTTCCTTGGGCTGACCTTATGATGGTAATGTTCGTCCTCTTTGTTGTGCTGTTTATCTACAGCAAGTCTGAGGAAAACATTAAAGTTATTTTTGCAAGCAACGCGCAGTCTAAAGTTTCTCCCACTCCAGTTGATAGTCTCATTGATATGCTTTCCGTTCATCGTCAATCAATGAGCGGCAGCACCAGAGTTCTTTTGGCACCTCAAGATGTTCTTTATCGCAGCAGTGACGGAGCGGTAAGTGTGGGCAGTGAAGATAATGGTCAGATGAAAATCGTCATGCGCGGTGATGCTTTCTTTGCTCCCGGAAAAAGTAGCTTTGAGCCAAAGACTTTGCAATATCTTGCTGAGATATCGGAAGTTCTTACAAAAAATCATCATGCCATACATATCGTCGGTCATACCGATCATAGTGACGTTGCTAAGCTGGAAGCGGGGGCTGCTTTTGAGCTATCCGCAAGCCGCGCCGCAAAAGTAGCACAATATTTAATAAGTGAAAAATCTATCGACCCCGCGCGTATTCTTGTTAGCGGGCGAGGTGGAACCCTTCCTGAGCTCCCGGATACCATGGGTGAAGTTTCAGGTAATAATCGTCGTGTAGAACTTTTCGTCATTAATCCTGACGTCAATGCCAAGTAAGGAGGTAATGTCATGAACAGGAAGAATCTTGTCGGTGTTTCAGTTGCCGCAATAATTTTCATAGGAAGTTTTTGGCTCAGCGGTGGAATCTCGCTCTACTGGAACGCAGCTGCATTTGCTATCGTAATGTCAGGACTGGCTGTAGCGATCATGCTCAGTTACCCCGTAGAACAGCTTACTTCCGCTTTTAAGGTAGTTCAAAATACTTATTCAAGTAGGCTCACTACACACGAAGAAATTGTCGACACCTTGCTTGATTTGAGTGTGCGGTCGCGCATGGATGGTATGCTCTCCCTAGAGAAAGCAGGCGAGCAGACAACCATGGCCTTTCTCAAGAATGGATTGATGTTATTGGTGGATAATTTCACTGAAGATGAAATCAAGGATTGCCTCAAAACTGAAATGTCATTTTTCAATATGCGTAGAAACGAATCTGAACGTGTATTCCAGTCCTTGGCCCGTTTCGCACCAGCATTCGGAGTGGCAGGATCAGTTATTGGTTTGATAGGCCTCTTAATGGGGATTGATAATCCTGCTGTTATTTTAAAGCATATTCCGGTAGCATTTATTTCAACTCTTTATGGGGTAGTTCTCAGCAACATGATTTTCGCGCCTATGGCTGAAACAGTTCGCTGTAGAACCAGAAATGAGCTGATTAACCAGAAAATGATTATGGACGGAATTATTGCCATCAAGAATGAGCAGAATCCGTACAAGTTAGAACGCAAGTTGGTAGCATTTCTTTGCCCCAATAATCGAGAAGGTAAGACCGAAGCCCTTAGGAACATAACTAGAAAGTATATCAAGATGCGTAAGGATGCCAAGGATGGCAAGACCAATATTCTACACGAAATTCCCTTGGTAAAAGCTTCCTGATGACCCTGCACGGTATTGACAGGTGATGGAAGAAGCTCACCAAGCTAGTAAAGCAAAGCCCGAACTGTACTCACATATGAGTCTATGGTTCGGGTTTTTTCATGCCATTTCATATCTCCAATTGAAAAAAGGTATATTACCTGATTTACTTTTTTAATATGACTGTATTAGGGTCAAATATAGTTTTTAAAAAGATCACGATTTACTGGCATAAAATATATGAGGGTACAAGATAATGGGGTTGATTTTAGCTGTTGATATTGGCGGTACAAATAGCAGGTTTGCTGCGTTTCAGGTTGGCGCTGATGGCAAACTTGTAATGAAAGATAAGATATGGCTTTCCAGTACCGCAGTGGATAGCTTCGAAGAGCTTTTAAGTCAGCTTGCGGAAAGCGAATTTCCATATGCGCCCCAAGATTTTGACATGACGGTGATGGCCCTTGCTGGCCCCGTGGAGCAGGGTGTTTATTGCAAGCCTACTAATTTGACGTGGGCTGTGGATATTACCAAGGGAAGCTCGGTTTATGGATTCAAAAAAGCGCGACTGATCAATGATTTTGTCGCACAGGCTTACGCTTGCAGAACCCCAGCGGTTGAGGGTGCAAGTGTTATACAGCAGGGAACTTTTGCTCCCGAAGGAACCTTAGGTGTACTTGGTGCCGGGACTGGTTTTGGGCACTGTGCATTGGTTCCGTGTTCCGGAAGTTTTGTGCCTGTCCCATCTGAAGCGGGGCATATTACCTTTCCCTTCGAATCCTCTGAAGAACTTGATTTCTGCGCTTTTGTGAAGGATCGCAAACAAATTTCGTATTGTTATGGTGACGAGGTTCTCACGGGCAAGGGGCTTAATTCCCTTCATTTGTACCTGACGGGCGAAGATTTAACTCCCCGCGAAGTTGCCAAAAAAATGGCTGAAGGCGGCATCACTTGTGACTGGTATACAAAATTTACAGCGAGATGTTGCCGAAACTATGCACTCAGCATTCTTGCCACCGGTGGGCTGTATATTTCCGGTGGTATTATTGCCAAAAATCCGTTTGTTGTTGAAGGCCCTAGTTTTATCGAGGAATTTACTAGATCTAGTTCCATGAGTAATGTTCTGAATAATATTCCTGTTTTTCTAAATAATAATGAAGATAGTGGTTTGTATGGTTCTGCGTTGCTTGGCGTCTTAGAAAGTTGACTATGAAGTGACCTTTTTTCGCGGGAAGTTATATCATGCCGATTTGCGATTATGATTTAGGGGTTATCGGGGGAGGAGCTGCCGGACTTACTGTTGCAGCAGGCGCGGCTCAGCTTGGAGTTAAAGTATTGCTCATAGAAAAGGAAGAGGTGCTTGGCGGCGACTGTCTTCATTACGGCTGTGTGCCTAGTAAAACTTTAATCCGTACAGCTCGTGTACGTCATTTAATGGGCAAAGCGCAGGATTTTGGTTTGCCTGCTGTGGAATTGCCACCTGTAGATTATTCAAAAGTTTCAGATCGTATTTCATCCGTAGTTTCTGAGATTCAAAAGCATGACTCTGTCGAACGGTTCAATTCGCTTGGAGTAGATGTGCGTTTCGGATCACCATCTTTCGTTGAACAGTATTCAGTACTGATGGGCGGTAAAACCGTTTCCGCTAGATCGTGGGTTGTTGCCACTGGATCGTCCCCTTCCGCTCCTCCAATTCCTGGTCTTGATGATGTACCTTACCTCACTAATATGGACGTTTTTTCCATGCAGGATCTTCCTTCGTCATTAGTAGTGCTTGGCGGTGGCCCGATTGCCGTTGAGATGGCGCAGGCTTTTCAGCGGCTCGGGTGCGAAGTTACTGTTATTCAGCGCAGCAGCCATATTTTGAGTAAAGAAGATGCGGATATGGCTGAGTATGTCATGCAGGGCATGATGGAAGATGGTGTCAAATTCGTTTTGGGAGCTAAAGTTACTCTAGTTAAAAAAAGTGCTGGCGGAGTCGAGGTCGAACTCGAAGAATCCGGTACTCCGCGAGTTATAAAAGGCGCGAAGCTACTTGTCGCTATGGGGCGCAAAGCTAATATTGATGGGCTGGGACTTGATGAAATCGGTATAGCGCACACCAAGGCTGGAATTGATGTTGATGCCAAAATGCGCACTTCGGTCAAAAATATTTATGCGGCGGGTGACGTTACGGGCAAGTATCGTTTTACCCATGCGGCGGGCTATGAGGGCGGAATAATTGTTGCCAACGCTGTTATGCATTTGCCTCGCAAGGCGAATTATAAATGGCTGCCGTGGTGTACTTATTCAGACCCAGAACTTGCAAGTGTGGGGCTTAATGAATCTGCCGCAAAAGCGCAGGGCATTAAGTATAGTACGGTGATTGAAGAATTTTCGGGTAGTGATCGCGCACTTGCAGAAGGAGAGGCGAGGGGGCGTATTAAGATTGTCCTTAACCGTAGAGGAAAGCCGCTCGGAGTGCAGATTGCCGCAGTACATGCTGGAGAACTTCTTGGAGAATGGGTTGCCGCAGTGAATGGCGGTGTCGGGCTGGCAACACTCGCCGGAGCAATTCATCCATATCCGACCATGTCGGAAATGAATAAGAAAGCGGCTGGCAAACTTATTGGTGAAAAGATCTTCTCTGATAATGTCCGTAAAATTTTGCGGAAGTTGTTTTCTTATCGGGGGTAGGATTGCTACTGCAACAAATGCTTGTTTAAAAACACTTCCATTTTTTCATAAAAATCGAATTTGTTTTCCTGATTCATAAAACCGTGGCCTTCGTTTTCTTTAACCATATATTCTACCGCAACACCGCGTTTTTGCAGGGCTTTGACTATCTGGTCAGACTCAGCTTGTTTCACGCGGGGATCATTTGCGCCTTGGGCCACGAAGAGTGGGGCGGTTATTTGGTCCACATGAAAAACGGGAGAAATTTGCGTTAGCAGCTTTTTGTCGCGGATTGGATCGCCTACCATTGCGTAAAAACGTTCACGCGCGGGTTCCCAGTAAGGCGGCAGTGACTCCAGCAATGTGAAAAGGTTTGACGGGCCTACGTAATCAATTCCGCAAGCGTATACATCCGGCGTAAATGTCAGCCCTGCCAAAGTTGCGTATCCGCCATAAGATGCTCCGTATATCGCGACTTTTTTAGGGTTGGCTATGCCGGAATCAACCATCCATTTGACCGCATCAGTCAGGTCGTTTTGCATATTAAGGCCCCATTGCTTGAACCCTTTTTCCCAGAACGATTTTCCGTATCCTGTAGACCCTCTGAAATTGACCTGCATTACTGCAATCCCTCTATTGGTAAGGAACTGAATCTGTGGATCGAATCCCCAATGATCGCGAGCCCATGGACCGCCATGCGGATTTAGTACAACTGGCAGGTTCTTTTGAGGGCCGTTAATAGGCAGGCTGAGGTAGCCGTGAATTGTAAGGCCATCGCGCGAAGTGAAGGATACAGGCTTCATAGCGGACATGCGTGATTCATCCAGCCACGGGCTTACGTCCGCAATCTTTTCAAGCTTCTTACTTGGGATGTCGTAGAGATATCCTGCTCCGAGGCTTTTATCGGAATAGGTACGAACAATCATTTTCGTTTCATCTTTGCTAATGTCTGTGACGACAACTTCGTACTCTGGAAGTAACTTTTCAAGCTCTAACTGAACTTCTTCCCGTTCATCATCAAAAAATACGTAATGGTGCTTGTCGGAATAGTATCCGGCTCCAGTCACAACTTTTCTCTTTTTGGATACGATTAAATTGCTGACATCGACTTCTGGGTGCTCGAAGATCATTGTTTCAAGCTCGTTGTTGTCGGGATTATAGAGATAAATAGCGGTGTTATCTCTATCTATGTTGGTCACGACATAAAATTTGTTGTTATCGAAGTCGAAAAGCAGGGGAGAAAAAGTAGTTCTGAAATCTAGTGTTTTTATGGGAGAAAATTCGTCCTGAGAAGTTTTGCGATAGAGGACGATATCATTGCCGCCCTGTTCTATGATTGCTATCCGCAACACTCCCGCATGATCTGTTATCCAGTGCGTGACGTTACCCGGGTTTTCAGCTTCGAGCGTAAGTTCCCCAGTAACAACATTCAGTTTAAACACGTCAAAAAAACGAGGGTCGCGCTTATTCATGCTTATCAAAATATGTTCGTCATCGTGATCCAGTTCGTCCACAAGGTCCGTTCTAGTATTTTCAAACGGGGTTAAATCCACAGCTCCTCCCCCGTCAATCGGGGCGGAGTAGGTGTGGAAATTTTCGTCTCCGTCTGTGTCCTGCCCGTATATAATATGGCTATTACCAACCCATGAATACCCTGAAACACTACGCTCGGTGCTGGCTGTTATTCTAGTTGTTTCTCCGCTGAATATATCTTTAACGAATATATTCATGCGGTCCTGCCAAGGAGCCGTCCACGCAATTTTGGCGCCGTCAGGAGAAATTGAGAACGCGCTTGCTACCGGATTTTTGAAGAAGTCGCGCAGAGGAATAAACTCTGTTTTGTCGACACGTCCTCCACTCATTTCCATTTTAGTTTTGGTTTCGACTGTGGTTTTTGCGCAAGCTCCAAGACTTAAAAGTAGTGGCAGAAGTGCGATGTAAAAGCAAAGATATTTGTATTTATTCATAGTTGTTACCGCCTAATGTTATTCTTCTGACTGTCCATAAATTGCGACCGATCCTGCACCTCTTATTTTTGAAGACTTGAGTGCCGTTGCAACTTTTTTCATAAGAGTTTCAGACGTGTCGCTCTTTTCGCAAGAAGCAATACCTGTATTAATTTCAAGGTGAATTGCGCTAGCTAATTTATCCATTTTTAATAGCTTGTTAATTTTTACAGTCAAGTGCTCAGCATTTTCGATGGTAGTATGGGGGGCGAGAATTACAAATTTATCACCGCCAACACGAAAGAAACTGTCAGGCCTTCTAAGATTTTTCCGTACAAGACGTGCAAATCTGGAGAGAACTTTATCACCTGCTTTTTGGCCATGTTTCTGGTTTATTTCTTTGAAACCGTGAATGTCCATTTTAATCAGGGTTAGGTCCGAACTGTATCTTGTGGCTGAAGCAATTTCACGGTCCGCCTCTGTATAGAATTTTTTCCTACCGGGTAGATTTGTAAGAGAGTCTCTTTCAGTGAGCTTTTTGATAAGAGCATTCGATTCTTCATGTTCCTGACTCTGTTCTTCCAATCTTCCCTTCATATATGATTGAACCACAAAATATTGGATGAGCACGAAGATACAAATCAAAATTATCAGGCTGTATTCTATTTTTACCTTACTGCGAATAGAAGCTCTAGGTTCATCATTTAGGCTGACCAGTGCTCCGCTAATTGCTTTGTCCAAATTATGCGTTAAGGCGGACAAAGATTGATTTGGCGGAGTTGAGCCTAACTGTGCAGATGCTTTTAAGAACGAGTCTGCCGAATCAACGAGATTCAACTTTTTTGAATTGATAGTTTTGTAAAAAGGGCTGTCCTCTTTAATGTTTTTTAACTTTTCAATCAGAGAAGTCAGCCGTCCAGTCTCATAAGATTTTTGCGATGATGTCTCTTTTTCTGCGATCCTGTAAGCATCAGAACGAATATCTTCCAAATATTGTTTCACAGTTTTAAGCCGTTGTTGCTCAACAACTGTCGTGTGAAATAGAAAAAATGCAGAAATAGCTAACAAAAAAAGTATTGGTAGAATTATTACGCGGTGGATACCTATGGATTCGTTGTTTTTCATTGGCTGGCTTTACCTTGATATAACTTGTTGGAAAAGAAGTTTCATCTGTTTACGAAGTCTTATTATCCTTGCTGTTCGATTATGTAAAATTAAAAATATTATGTATGATTTGTATAATGTGATATTTTTTATGTTGCCCTGATACTTTCCATGGGCTAGGAAAAATCGCGTGGCTGACTGTAAAATCAGCAAAACGATTGATTATGGCTAAGTGACTGTACGTTTTTATAGTGAAATCAAAGGACAAACTGCAATGGCAGACAATTATAAAAAAATGTTTCCTATTTCATGGGATCAATTACATAGAGATTCCAGAGCCTTATCATGGCGTTTGCTTGAACTTGGTCCTTTTAAAGGGATTCTGGCAATCACCCGCGGGGGACTTGTTCCTGCTGCTATCCTAGCGCGCGAACTTGATATAAGGCTTATCGACACAGTTTGTGTTTCAACATATGACTGGAAAGTGCGAGAAAAGAAATCTACTGTGCTTAAAGGTTTTGAAGGTGATGGCGAAGGCTGGCTTCTCGTAGATGACCTTGTCGACACGGGTAAGACAGCTAAATTAGTTAGAGAAATGGTGCCTAAAGCCCATTTTGCTACTGTTTATGCTAAGCCGGAAGGCAGATCTTTGGTAGATACTTTCATCACTGAAGTGAGTCAGGATACTTGGATTTTATTTCCCTGGGATAGCGAAACACAATTTGCTAAACCTATTGTGAAAGTTTCTCAGGACGACTAAATTGTTGCTAAGATTTTATAAATCTTAATTATATTTCAGGTTTACGTGGGGTTTTTGGTGTCGACTAACTTTCGGAAGTTTATCTCCCGGAAGGTAGTTCCGCATTTTCTTTTTTGTTTGCAAGGTGTTTTTTTGTTGTTAAATGAACGGTTTATTTTTTATTCTTAAGGAGTAGATAATGCGTAAGTTAATGATCCTGGTCATCGTAGCGGCAATGTTCGTAATAATGGTGACTGCTTGTTCTGACGTTGAGAAAAAAGATAAACTTAAAGTTGGATTTGTTTATGTTTCACCTGTTGCTGATGCTGGATATTCATACGCTCAGGATCAGGGTCGTATTGCTATTGATAAACTTCCATATGTTGAAACTTCTTTCGTTGAATCCGTTGCTGAAGGAACTGATTCCGAGCGCGTAGTTCTTAACTTCGCACGTAAAGGGTACGATGTAATTTTTGGAACAAGCTTTGGTTACATGGACCCTATGGTCAAAGTTTCCAAGGAATTCCCTAATGTTGCATTCATGCATTGTTCCGGTTTCAAAACCACTCCTAACATGAGCAACTATTTCGGTCGTATGTATCAGGCTCGCTACCTTACAGGTATGGTTGCCGGTATGATGACTAAAGATAACGTCATCGGTTATGTTGCTGCTTTCCCGATTCCTGAAGTAATTCGCGGAATCAACGCTTTTGCTCTCGGTGCACAGGCTGTTAACCCTAAGGCTACCGTTCGCGTTGTATGGACCAAAACTTGGTATAATCCAGGTCTTGAAAAAGACGCAGCTATCAGCCTTCTTGATATGGGCGCTGATGTTATTGCTCAGCATCAGGATTCTCCTGGTCCTCAGGAAGCAGCTCAGGAACGTGGTAAATACTCCATAGGTTACAACTCTGATATGTCCAAGCTTGCTCCTAAATCTCACCTTACCTCCGCTGTATGGAACTGGGCTCCTCTCTTCACAAATGTTGTTGAGCAGGTTCGTGACGGTGTTTGGCAGGGTAACGAGTCTCTCTGGTGGGGCATGGATCAGGGCGTTGTAGATATCTCTCCTTTCAGCTCTATGGTTCCTAAAGAAGTGCAGGACAAAGTTCTTGCTGCTAAAAAAGAAATCAAAGCAGGTAACAACGCTATCTTCGTTGGTCCTATTAAAGATCAGGCGGGTAAAGTTGTAGTTCCTGCCGGACAGACAATGGAAGACGGTAAGCTTCTCGGCATGTCATGGTTTGTCGAAGGCGTCGTTGGAAATACTGAGTAATTATAATTTATGTTGGGTTATCGATTACAAAAGCGCGATGAACCCTGGAGCTGGGGCGCCCCGATTATTGTCGTGGGCGCTCTGGTTCTTTCTTTAGGTTTAAGCGCTCTCCTGCTTGAATTGCAGGGCAAATCAGCTGTGGAAGGACTTTTTGTTCTCTGGCAGGGAGCTTTTGGTACGTCATGGGCTTTGGAAGATGCCATTTTAAAATCTATCCCTATTTTTCTTTGTGCACTTGGTGTTGCGACTGCTTTCAGGATGCAGGTCTGGAATATCGGAGCGGAAGGGCAGTTTGCTTTAGGTGCCATCGGTGCGACTTGGGCGGCTCTCAGTTTTCCCGACCTTCCCGGATATCTGCTTATGCCTTTAATGTTCTTATCGGCCGCGGTTTGTGGTGGATTCTGGGCTTATATCCCAGCCATCTTGCGGCTTAAGTTAAAGGTTAATGAAATCATTTCAACATTGATGCTCAACTATATAGCCATACTGCTACTGGAATATTTGGTTTTCGGAGTATGGAAAGATTCTAAAAGTTACGGCTTTCCGGTTACGCCGGAGTTTACAGGCGGAGCTGTTATCGGGCAGATCGGCGATAGTCGGTTGCACTGGGGTTTTGTCGTTTGTATCGGAGCGGGACTCGGTATGTGGGCGTTTATGCGCTTTACCCGTCTTGGTTTTGATATAAAAGTTGCGGGCGAAGGCCAGCGCGTTGCTATATATTCCCGCTTGCCGTACGGAAAACTTACTATTCTTGTTATGGCAATTTCCGGCGCACTTGCTGGATGGGCTGGGTGTATCGAAACATCCGCAGTCGTGAACAGGCTACAGCCAAGTATTATGGTTGGTTACGGTTATACCGCGATTGTTGTTGCCTGGCTTGCAAGGCTGCATCCTTTATATATAGCGATCTCTGCATATTTGCTTGCTGCACTACGTATCGGAGTAGAAAATATGCAGCTTGAGCTTCAAATTCCTGCTGCGTTCGGGTCGATTATGGAAGGGCTTATTCTTATGTCCGTTCTTGCCGGGCAAATGCTGGTAACTTATAAGATAACACGAAAGAAATAGAAGATTTAGCGTATGCTTAATCTGACGTTTAATCGGGTGATATAAATGCTGGAAAGTTTTATAGTTCCTCTGCTGGCCGCTACTGTGCAGTCCGGTACTCCAATTTTGTACGCTACGCTTGGTGAGATTCTCACCGAAAAGGGCGGAGTGCTTAATCTAGGGGTAGAGGGCATGATGAGTATGGCGGCTTTTGTTGCATTCGCTGTGGCATACACAACGGGAAATCCTTGGCTTGCATTTATTTGTGGCGGCTTGGCAGGAACCATGATGGCAATGCTTCACGGCTTTGTCTGTATCACATGTCTTGGCAATCAGGTTGTCTCTGGTCTTGCGCTAACCATACTCGGAGTGGGGCTTTGCAACTTTTTAGGGACTCCGTTTATTGGCTTAGCTGCACCAGGTTTTTCTAAATTCGCCATTCCGGTTCTTTCGTCTATCCCGTATATTGGGAAAATCTTTTTTAAGCAGGATGCCCTAGTATATTTTTGCTATTTCATTCCGTTTATTTTCATGATCTTTATGAACCGAACCAGTCTGGGTATTGCTATTACTGCTGTAGGTGAAAAGCCGGGCGCAGCTGCTGCGGCAGGGCTTAAATCTATAAGATTGCGCTGGATGGCACTGCTTGGCGGTGGTTTTCTTATCGGTCTTGGCGGTGCATATCTTTCCCTTGCATATACTCACCTTTGGGCAAACGGCCTTGCAGGCGGTAGAGGCTGGATAGCGGTTGCTTTGGTTATCTTTGCTTTCTGGCGGCCCGGAAGAGCTGTGTTCGGTGCATACCTTTTCGGTGGGGTTATGGCCTTCCAACTTAGACTTCAAGCTATAGGCACCCATATTCCTTCTTCACTTTTGCTGATGCTACCTTATGCACTTACGATTCTCGTGCTTATTTTCTCTGCTGTCAGAGGACGCGGGGGGAATGCTCCTGCACACCTCGGAATTAATATCGAGCCGGAAGGATAGGTGGACACTATGAAAGGACCGCAAGATCTAACCCGCCCTGACTCACAAAAAGCTACAGGATTCGCTGATGCCGCTCCGCTCATATCTTTAAAAGGTATAACCAAGCGATTTGGCAAAGTTGTTGCGAATAACGATATTTCACTTGATCTGTACCCCGGTCGCATTAAAGCTTTGCTTGGTGAAAACGGAGCAGGTAAAAGCACATTGATGAATATGCTAGCCGGACGTTTCAAGCCGGATGAAGGGTATATAGAAGTCGATGGAGTGCGCAAAGAATTCACTTCTTCGAAGGATGCCATTAAAGCCGGGATCGGGATGGTTTATCAGCATTTCATGCTGGTGGAGACTATGACGGTAGCCGAGAATGTTCTTCTTGGACAAGAAGGCTCATTCTTCATTAATCCTCGTGAGATGAATAACAGAGTTCGCAAACTCGCCGAAGATTACGAACTCGAAATTGATCCTACAGCTCGTATATCTGATCTTTCTATGGGCGAGAAGCAGCGCGTAGAAATTTTAAAGCTGTTATACAGAGAAAGTCGCGTTCTAATTTTTGATGAGCCTACAGCCGTTCTTACCCCGCGCGAAGCTTTCCGTCTTTTTGAAGCGTTATGGGCAATGACTAGGCTTGGTAAGTCAGTTGTTTTCATCAGCCATAAGCTCGAAGAAGTAATGGCGATAGCTGATGAAGTTGCTATTCTTCGTCGTGGCGAGATCGACGATGAAGTTTCGCGTGAGAAAATTACTTCGAAGGCCGATCTTGCTTGTCGCATGGTTGGTAAAGAAGTTCTCCTTGAAGTGACTAAAGAAGAAGTGGAAATAGGCGAGAAGGTTCTCGAAGTTAAGAATATGACCGGAATCGGTTTGCGTGGCATTAATTTGAATGTCCGTAAAGGCGAGGTCGTTGCTATTGTCGGAGTTGCGGGAAACGGTCAGCAAGAGCTTGTTGAGGGAGTTAGCGGGCTTCGCAAGCCTCCGAAAGATACAATTTTTATTATGAATAAGCCGTGGCGCAAATTCTTTGCGGAGATGACTTGGAATAATTCCATGTCCTACATTCCCGAGGATAGGCTTGATCTTGCTACAGCTAGAAATCTGGACCTTGTGGACAACCTGCTTTTGACAACCGGACAGGGGTTTACCCTCGGACCTTTTCTTCAGCGTGATAAGGCAGCAAAAGTAGCTCAAGAACTTGTTGAAGAGTACGACGTTCGCCCTGGTAGAATTCAGGCCCTCGCATGGCAATTGTCCGGCGGTAATCTTCAGAAGATGGTTCTGGCCCGTGAGCTTTATCGTCAGCCTCATCTTATCGTTGCTGAGCAGCCTACGCAGGGTCTTGATATCTCCGCTACAGAGGAAGTCTGGAACAAGTTGCTGGAAGCCCGCAAAATGGCCGGAATACTGCTTGTAACGGGAGATTTGAGCGAAGCCATTCAATTGGCAGATAGAGTAGCTGTAATGTATTGTGGGCAGATTATGGATGAATTTCCTGTGACTGACATTGCAAAGCTCGATAACATAGGTCTCTTGATGGCTGGTGTTCGCGAATAAACGGTTAATATATAGATTATCACGAATTCTCTTCATGTTTCGCATGGAGGGTTTTTTTTGTTAAATTTCAATTTTGTCTTTATTATGTGGTTTAGTCGGTTTTAAGGCTGTCTATTATTGACAAAAAAAGGGGTTGGCATTCTTTTAGAAAAATATTTATATCTTTTAATTAAGAATTAAAGGTGAATTTGTTTTATTGTGACGAGTATGTATTAATTCCTAATGCTTAATTACTGGTTTAGCAGTTGTTATTATGTATTTTTAGTGTGCTGTATGGTTAAAATGATGTTGAATTAAAGTGTTGCATTTGAAAGGTGTTGATTAAATTTGTTATAACTTTTAATTAATATGTGTTAAATTTTTCTCTATATGTTTATATAGTTGCTAAGATTGTACGGAAAGTCATTTGCGTGGTATGTGCTTATCCTCATTTTTATTGAAATAATCCCTGATTTTGAGTAGGAAGTTACAACTTTCTTGAGGAGGAATAGAATGAAGACTAATTTTTTGTATGTAGGGATAGCAGTTGTTTTTGCCGTTATGGTAATTGTTTATGCTACAACCGCCAATAATTTAAGCGAAGAGATTGCTAACATCTCTTCCGATAAAGCTGACATAGTCCGTGCGGACCTGACTGTAAGCTTTCCTGTAACTTTAGAGTTTGATCGCCCTGAGGGTCTTAATAAGACTCGTTTTTCTGAGGTTAAATTCTCTCACTTCAGCCATCAGGATGTTTCCTGTGTGCAGTGTCACCACACTTGGGATGGTAAAAGTCCTGTGAAGAGTTGTGCTGATGAAGGTTGTCACGACGAGTTGAAAAGTAAAGGTGACACGGAGTCATACTTTAGAGCTTTCCACACCTTGCATAGTGACCGCAGTTGTCGCGGGTGTCATGCTGAAATGAACAAGGCTGGTAAAGCTGAACTTAAGCTAGCTCCTTGTGCAAACAATGCTTGTCATGTGGTTGTACCTAGAGTTGCAAAATAAGAGATTTCGATAAACGAATCGAATTAGCTTAGTTATTTAGAAACGCCTGCCGGATTTATCCAGCAGGCGTTTCTTGTTTTATCGTGAATCAAAAATTACGCTTGACTATATTCTTTATAATTAATAAACATACCATACCGTATGGTGCTTAATAAGTGGAGTTGACTGATATGGATGAATTAAAAGTTGGAACGGTTAAAAACAGCCGGCACAGTGCTGCTGATTTGCTTGATGCAGGCTTAGAATTGCTTGCTAGGCATAGTATTCAGCAATTGACGATTGATGCTCTATGTAAACATTTAAACGTGACTAAAGGGTCTTTTTATCATCATTTCAAAGGACGTGATGACTATCTGGAACGTATGCTCACTCACTGGGTGGAAGTGTGGACTATTGGAAGTATGAATCAGGTTGACGCAGTATCTAAAACAGCCGTTGAGCGTTTTGATGCCATCGTAGACAGAGCTAATGATTTGCCACATGGGCCGGAAACCAGCATCAGGTCTTGGGCGCAGCGTGATTCATTAGCGCAGCGATATCTAGAGAAGGTTGATGCAATTCGGATGAACTATTTATATGACATATTTGAAGACGTTTCGGGTGATTCTGCCAGGGCTTATCTTTTGTCACGCATTAGTTACTCCCTTTTTGTTGGGACAAGAATGATTGCTCCTGCAATTTTAGGAGATGATCGTGATGCGCTCATAAAACTGATGAAAGAAGAGTTGTATGGAATGTAATTGGTTAAAATAACTAAATCGGTAGAGGATGAATATATGAATGATTCTAATAAGCTATTTCAGACAATACCTGTGCTAAATGATCTGGCGCATGGTGCAGATTATGTAGACTCCAAAGCCTTCAGCAGCAATCGTCCAATGAATGAATTCCTCGAAAGACTGATTACTTATGAACCTACATGGCTTGTTTTTTTGTATAAAATACGTGGAGTCGTCGCCAAAATTATGGAGCTAAAACATGATGTGGTAGATCATCAAAATTCTAAGAAGAAAGAGCTTGATTTTAACGCGGGCGGTAAGGTTGATTTCTTTACTTCGGTTGATTTCAATGCAGATCACTATTGGATAGGCGAAGCTAAAGATAAACACCTTAGCGGTTATCTCGGCGTAGTTGCAGAACCGACTGGTTCTGGTAAAACAGATTTTCATACTTTCACAATAGTTAAATTTAACCATTGGACTGGGCCTCTTTATTTCAACTTAATTCGCCCATTTCACCACATAGTGGTGCAGTGCATGGGGAAATATGCTGCTAAAGACTAGTGCTCAATCATAAGTGTTGTTCCCTCCAATTCAGAGAAGGGAACAACATAAAATAAATATTTTAGTTCAGCATATTATCTGCTGCGCTTAGGTGGAATTCAAGCTCTGTGTCGGTAAGTTTCAGCTTGTACTGAAGTTCTTTAATTGATTCACCTGGATCAAAAAGCGGATAATCGCTGCCGAAAAGGATTTTTTCGCGCGGGTGTTTTTTCATTATTTCATGAAGGACTTTATCGTCCATGAATGGAATTGCGCTTGAAGTATCCATGTAAACGTTGCTTCCAGCTAGATATTCTGCAGACCATTTCCAGTGTTGATATCCACCCATATGGGCTGCAACTGCTGTAAGTTTTGGAAAATTTTGTAGTATGCCTTTTAGCTTGATAGGGCATGATGGATTTTTTTCAGGGGGAAGTTTATCTCCCACATGGAACATCGTGATGAATCTTCCTTGAATCATTTCAAGAATTTTATAGAATTTAGGTTCATCCATGAAAAAGCCCTGAAAGTCAGGGTGAAATTTTAATCCTTTAATCCCATTTTTTTCAAGACGCGCAAATTCTTTCTCAGGATCTTCGAAATCAGGATGCATTGTTCCGAAAGCCATGACGCGAGAATCGTTTTTTTGCAGATCAATAGACCAGTTATTTGCTGGTATAACCTGCGCAGGTTCGGTTGCTGCAGTATGAATGATTACTTTATCGAGACCCGCTTTATCTGCTCGCCTCAGCAAGTCTTCAACTAGTCCCGTTCCGACAGGCTTTATTCCGTAATGGTTATTAAGCTGGGTTAATACTTTGTCAGAAATTTTAGGATGAAATGCGTGGGTGTGAACGTCGTAGTACATTATTTAGTCTTTGTTATTTGGTTAATAGTAGTATCGTTTATTGACTTGAAAACACAATTTTTGAGCACGAAAGTTAGTTACTTTCATACTGGAAAATACGTCCTCTCAAGTTAGGCAAAAAGTATGGAATTGGATTTCGTTTAAAAAATCTCTCTAAGCCATTCTGGAACTCTAACCGGACGCCCATCTGAATTTACGCAAGCATGCTCAGTGAACCCGCTGGCAACAAAAGTGGTCCGGTCATCTTTGTAGATGTCATACACAAATATCATCGAAGCTCTTTTCCATTCTCTAATACCTACATGAATATTTAACATGTCGTCATAGTGGGCTGGAGTTCGATATTTGCATGAAGCCTCTCTGACTGGCAGGAAAATTCCTTTTTCCTCCACAACAGAATAGCTCATGCCTCTTTCGCGAATGTATAAACTGCGCGCTCTTTCAAAAAAGTGCAAATATTCAGCGTAGTAAACTACTCCCATTGCGTCAGTTTCACCATAGGAAACACTATGGTCAAGCCACGCATCTGGGGTAGGAAATTCTTTTTTTATTGGCATATACGTTAGCTGGTAAGGTCAATAACCCATTGCATGAGTTCATACCCTTTATCCTGAATTACACCCGTAGATTTAGCATTCTTTTCTGAAAATGAATCCAGACCTGTGCTGCCGTTGCACTTTTTACTTGCAAGTATAAATGGCACAGGGGCTGCGTCATGAGTTTTCGTTTCGATGGGAGTGAAGTGGTCGCAGGTAATCAAATATGATGCCTGATCCACAGGATATTTCTTAAGTAATGGCCCGACGATTTGAGCATCGAACCTTTCAATGGACTTAACTTTATCTTCTACACTTCCCATGTGTCCTGACTCATCAGGGCCTTCTAAGTGAACAAACGCAAAGTCTCCATGTTCTAAGAACTTAAGAGTTGCTTCCACCTTTCCTGCATAGTTGGTGTCGACCAGTCCTGTTGCACCCTCAACTTCGAGAACCTCAAGGCCGGAAGCTCTACCGAGTCCCTTAATGAGATCAACAGCGGATATGACAGCTCCTTTCATGGAATACTTCTCTTCGAAATTAGTCAGAAGCAGAGGCGTTCCTTGTCCCCAAGGCCAAATGCTGACAGCTTTGGTTCCGTTGTTTTTCAGAAGCTTGGCTGAGTCCTGCAAAAGTTTGGTCATTAGCGGGCTTTTGCCATATTCTTCAATGTCTGCGCTGATGGGCTTGTCAGTAATATCGTGGGGTGGATTTATCGCAAGCTTGCTTTCAAGCTTTTTAGCTCCGCCTTTGTGGACAAGCAAGTGTCTATACTGAATTCCGGGGTAGAATGTGAATTCATCATTGCCAAGCTCTTTCTGAAGCATTTCGACCAAAGGCACTGACTTATCAGTTGAAATATGACCTGCTGAATAATCATACATAGTTCCGTCTGCGCTGATATCAGACAGATTTACTAGATTAAGACGCCATACCAAATCGTCAGGATTCAGTTTAAGACCTTGCGCTGCCGCTTCAATAGGTCCGCGCCCTGTATGAAATTTTTCAGGGTCAAATCCCAAAAGAGACATGTTCGCAACATCAGATCCCGGAGGCATAGTTGCGGGAACTGTTCTACATCTTCCGACAATGCCTTTTTTAGCAAGCATATCCATATTAGGTGTATGCGCAGCTTCCATTGTGGTTTTGTTGCCGAGTTCCTTGATGGGCCATCCGCCCATGCCGTCAGCTATCAGAAAAAGCAGTTTCATTTATTTTCCATTATCCTTGAAGGATTCTCATGCTTAAAGTTTCGCGAGTGATGAAAGACATCTTGTCGATTTCTTTAAGAGCTGCATTAACATCTTTTGTGCATGCTTTATGAGTCGTAAAGACAATCGGAATATTCGCACCGGAAGGCGCGTCTTTTTGTACTGCCTGAGCTATTGAAATATTATGGTCAGCCATGGCTCTTGAAATTTCAGCCATAACTCCTGCTTTATCAGCAACAGAGAATCTGAAATAGTATTCGGAAGATGCCAATTCTGGCGGCAGAATTTCGGCCTTCTCGATGGGGCTGTTGTTAAAGCCTGTGTTGTCGGGAGTTTTTGAGCTGGAAAGAGCCATTATGTCTGCTAGTACGGCACTTCCGGTAGGCATAGAGCCAGCGCCTTGACCGTGGAAAAATGCGGGTCCTACAGCATTACCTTCAACTCTGACAGCGTTGTAATTTCCGCCGACTCTGGCAAGTAGCAGGGTGTATTTAACAAGTGCCGGAAATACTCCAGCTTCTAGTTTTCCGCCCACATCGCGTACTTGTCCGATGAGTTTTATTCTATATCCAAGCTCACGGGCAAACCGAATATCCTGTCCTTCTATGCTGGTGATTCCTTCGACCGGAAGGTCCGCGAGAGGGTAGTCTTTACCATATGCATTTCGGATCAGCACAACCATTTTGTGAGCTGTATCGATGCCTTCGATGTCGAAGGTTGGATCTGCTTCTGCATATCCCAATTCTGTCGCCTGAGCTAAAGCTGTATCGAACTCAAGTCCGTTGGTGCTCATTTCGGAAAGAATGTAGTTAGCGGTTCCGTTCAGGATTCCGACTATGGATTTGATGCGGTTGGCAGCAAGGCTTTCTTTTATCGCCTGAATAATGGGGATGCCGCCGGCAACACTAGATTCATAGTAGAGCCCGACTCCATTCTTCTTGGCTATTTCAAATAATTCTATTCCGTGTTCCGCTAAGAGGTGTTTGTTTGCAGTAACAACATGCTTGCCGGCTTCGAGAGCCTTCTTGACTATATCAAGCGCAAGCGTGATGCCGCCCATTAGTTCAACAACAATGTCAGCGTCTGAACCTGATGTGAATTCATCTACATCGTTAGTAAATTTTACATCAGGGCCTGGGAGGTAGTCCCTTTGCTTCTTGAGATCACGGACAAGAACGGACGTTATATTAAACTTCTTGCCTGAGCGGGCGAGAATAATATCTTCGTTTTCTTCAATAATCCGGGCAAGACCGGTTCCGACTGTGCCGAACCCTGCAATGGCTAACTTGACTGTCTGCATTTATACCTCTTTATGACGTTCACTGGAATCTTAAGCTGTATTTCCGGCTGCGATAAAACAGCCGGAAATACAGCAATTTGTTTTTTTAAGAAGAGCAGCCGAATAAATCTTTCATGCCGCGAACAGCCTGATTAATTCTCTGCCTGTTTTCTACCAAAGCCATACGCACATGGTCGTCTCCGTAGCTACCGAAACCGAGCCCCGGAGCAACAGCGACTTTACATTCGCGTAAGAGTAATTTTGAGAATTCAACTGAACCTAAGTGTTTAAACTGCTCAGGAATCTTAGCCCAAATGAACTGCGTTGCTTTTGGAGGAGTTACGTCCCAGCCGATGCGCTGCATACCTTCGCATAATGCGTCGCGGCGATCCTGATAGATGTCCATCATTTCGCGAACGCAGTCCTGCGGTCCGCTTAGAGCGGCACACGCTGCAATCTGAATGGGCTGAAACAGTCCGTAATCCAGATAGCTTTTAATACGGGTCAAAGCCTGTACCATCTCCTGATTACCACAACAGAAACCCACACGCCAACCAGGCATTGAGTAGCTTTTGGATAAGGAGAAGAATTCTACTCCAACATCTTTTGCACCACGTGCTTGCAAGAAGCTTGGCGCCTTGTATCCGTCAAAAGTAAAATCAGCATAAGCCAGATCATGAATGACCAGCAGGTCATTCTCTTTAGCAAAATCTACAATCTTTTCAAAGAAAGGAATTTCTGCAGTGATACCTGTCGGGTTATGCGGGAAATTAATAATCAATACTTTCGGTTTTGGCCATGTCTGGCGCATTGCCATTTCGAGATCTTCAAAGAAGTCTCTGTCATGAGCCATTGGTATTGTTCTAACATCCGCGCCTGCAATGATACTGGCGTAAGGATGTATAGGATATGATGGATCGGGGGCGAAAACGACATCACCAGGGGAAAGCATGACCAGTGCTAAATGCGCCAGCCCTTCTTTGGCGCCCATGGTAACTACGATTTCCTGATCGATGTCTAAATCAACATCGTATCTTCTTTTGTACCACGCGCCCATTTCTCTGCGAAGGCCTTTGATTCCCTTTGAGGCACTGTATCTATGATTGACAGGCTTTTGGGCCGCTTCACATAGTTTGTCTACAATGTGCTGAGGTGTAGGGAGGTCCGGGTTACCCATACCCAGATCAATAATGTCTTCGCCTTGGTGGCGTAACTGCATTTTTAATTCGTTCACTTTGGCAAAAACATAGGGGGGCAGCCTGTGAACTCTTGGAAATTTATCCATGGTCGGTACTCCTGAAATAAATATAGTAAAACTTGATATGCATTTGTAACCGTGCCTCTGATTGCTGTCAAAGCTAATATGTATAGCAGTTTATATTTAATAATGGCCCAGATTGTTAAGTATTTAGCAATATTGGTAGGGGGATTTGTCGCAAATAGAGGCTATTTGCGAATATAAGTGGGTGAAACTGTTATTTTGCTGAATATTGAGGTGCAAAATAAGTGTCGTCTAATTGTGTTTTTTATTGATCATGTTGACATATAAAAAAAATCAGTATTAATGGTAAGAGTATATTTATATCGTATTTTTCCGCTGAATAACAATGTTGTCAGCTAAAGGAGTATCTCGTGGCTATTTCTAAAAAGTATTTGAAAACTAAACCTGTTTGTAAGGTACGCTTTGAAGTACCTAAATCTCAGATAGAAAATGGTGAAACTATCTATCTAGTTGGTGATTTTAATGACTGGGATATAGGCTCAACTCCCATGAAGAAACTTAAGAGCGGGAATTACACTGTAACAGTTGATTTGGAAACTGGGCGTAATTACGAGTTTCGCTATCTTGCCGGAGAAAGCATTTGGTTTAATGATTCCTCAGCTGATGGGGTAGAGGATACTCCATATGGAGATGCGCAGAATTCTATAATCAGCGTTTAGCTTCCATACGTTTTTAAGGAAGGTTATATACTTTTAGTTGATCCTTCTTGACCTTGGACCCTCTTTTTTTTAGCTTCATTCTTCCCGTTATTCCCAAAAGTGATTATTATTGCTTTAAGGAATTTTTATTGTGTTGCCGGGTTTTAATAATGAAGCAAGATAAGGGGTACCCATGGTACAGAAAGCTGAAAAAATTTGGTTTGATGGTGAACTAGTTAATTGGGATGACGCTCAGGTCCATGTGCTGACTCATACATTGCATTACGGTGCAGGTGTCTTTGAAGGTATAAGGTCATATGTTTGCGTGGATGGCAAATCTGCTGTTTTCAGACTTAAAGAACATGTGGTAAGATTATTTGATTCCGCAAAAATTATCGGTATTAAAATCCCCTTTACCATCGAAGAAATTACAGAAGCAATTATTGAGACCCTTAAGGTTAACGGGCTTAAAGAAGGTTATATACGTCCTCTCGTTTTTATCGGGGACGGAGTTATGGGAGTTCACCCCGGCTCAAATCCTATCCGGGTAGCTATTGCCACTTGGCCTTGGGGTGCGTACCTTGGAGACGAAGCGCTTGAAAAAGGGATCAGAGTAAAAACTTCTTCCTTTAATCGCCATCATGTTAATGTAATGATGACTAAGGCTAAAACCTGTGGTAATTACGTTAACTCTATTCTTGCCAAAGTCGAAGCTGTTACTGATGGATATGATGAAGCTCTTATGCTTGATACTCAAGGGTATGTTTCTGAAGCTACCGGCGAAAATATTTTCATCGTAAAAAATAATATTATTAAGACGACTCCTCTCACATCAGTACTGCCCGGCATAACCCGCGCAAGTCTTATGGAAGTTGCACGCGATCTCGGATATGAGGTTGTGGAGCAGCTATTCACTCGTGATGAGCTGTATATTGCTGACGAAGCATTCTTCTGCGGAACCGCTGCTGAGGTAACTCCTATTCGCGAAGTGGATAACAGGATTATCGGCGAAGGAAGCTGCGGAGAGATTGCTAAGAAACTTCAAACAGAATATTTTAATGCAGTCAAAGGCGGAAATGAGAAATACGTCAAATGGTTGAATTACTACGAGATATAGCTTTTATCACGCGTCCGGGACTGTCGGTTCCGAGTCTCGGACGTTTTTAATATATGGGAACCACATACGGATTTACCTGCATAATGAGTACATCGAATCTGACAGCAAAATATCGCCCGCAAACCTTTACTGACGTGGCGGGGCAGCAAGCAGTCAAAACTATTTTATCCCGCGCAGCACAGCAGGATAAAATTGCACCTGCCTACCTTTTCAGCGGAACTCGCGGAGTCGGCAAGACTACTATTGCCCGAATTTTTGCTAAAGCACTCAACTGCGTTAATGCACCAACCGCAGAACCATGCAACGTGTGCGAAAACTGTCGTCAGATTACAGCCGGAATCGGCGTCGACGTTGTTGAAATCGATGCCGCCTCACATGGTAAGGTTGATGATGCACGCCGCCTTAAAGAAGATATAGGATACGCTCCCATTGAGTTTCGCTACAAGGTCTTCATCATAGATGAGGCCCATATGCTCACCACTCAAGCTTTTAATGCGCTGCTGAAAACTCTTGAAGAGCCGCCTTCCCACGCCACCTTCATAATGGCTACAACGGAAACACATAAATTTCCGGCAACCATCATTAGTAGATGTCAGCATTATGCGTTTAAGATGCTTTCAACTTCGGAACTTGTCGCGCATCTCGCTAATATTTTGCAGATGGAAAAAGTTGAATTCGAAAGCGGAGCAATTGATCTTATCGCAAAAAGAGGGGCGGGTAGTGTTCGTGACTCCATGTCTCTGCTCGGTCAGGTCTTGGCGCTAGGCAGTGAAAAACTGCTTGAAGCCGATGTTAGATCTATCTTGGGCCTTGCAGGAAAAGATGTATTTTTCACTTTGATGCAAGCTATTCATGCGCGGGACCTAGTATCTGTCGGCGAAGTTGTGAAGCAGGTACTTGATCGCGGTTTAGATCTTGGGTTCTTTATCCGCGAATTAAGCTCATGCTGGCGCAATATGTTTCTTCTTGGTCAGTCGGGAGAGCGTGCTATTCCGCTACTTGATCTTTCCACGGAAGAAGCAAAAGAATTCATGCACTGGGCACAAACTTTTGAACGTTCATTCGTCCATGCTTGTTGGCAGATGACTGTTGATGGTCAGCGCAAAGTTATGACTAGCTTAGAGCCTGCTATGGCACTTGAGCTTTTATTGCTGAATATGGCTAGCCTGTCAGATCTTATTTCAATGGAAAGAGCAGGAGCCCTAGCAAATGCTGGCGGAGCCGCAATTCCAGCTCCAGCTCCAGCGGCACCTGCTCCTCCTACGAATCCGCGGCCCGCACCAGCTTCCATGCCGCAAAATTCTGCTCCTCCGTCTGGGGAAACGCCACCTTGGCAAAACGCGCCTGCCCAGCAAAATGGAATGCAGTCCGGTTCTACGCAAACAAGCATGATTCCGACTTCCAATCGTCCTATGGGGCGCAGTGAATCCGGAAGTCCGGCAGGTGGCAAAGCTACAAGCGAAATGGGATCAGAAGATTCCTCACTACCTGACGCCTCGCAATCAGAACCTACACAAGAATTTAATGCACCTGTTGCCGAATATCGCGGTTCAGAGCCAACCGAACCTGAGTCATATTCAGCAAACAATCAGCCATTAGCTAGCGAATCTGAAAATCCAGATCCAGCTGCGACCGAGCCTACTCCAACCCCCGCCATGAATGGTCCGCGTGACTTTGAAGGGTTTATGAAGTACGTGGTCGACAGCGGTGCCAATGGAACAGTTGCCGGACTAAGCAAGTGTAAAGGTCTGGTCACTGACAGTAAGT
This sequence comes from Maridesulfovibrio frigidus DSM 17176, assembly GCF_000711735.1. Classification (NCBI taxonomy): domain Bacteria; kingdom Pseudomonadati; phylum Thermodesulfobacteriota; class Desulfovibrionia; order Desulfovibrionales; family Desulfovibrionaceae; genus Maridesulfovibrio; species Maridesulfovibrio frigidus. Next base: position 94,587 of record NZ_JONL01000001.1, on the reverse strand, counting down.
TTGTGCTGACTTGCGCGAACCCATTTCATAAGAATCAGATTAGCACTCGTGATACCCTTACAGCTATTAATAGGCTCTCAGCAGAATATTTCGGTTCTGATATTGAGGTCGAAGTCACCGTAAATAGCAAAGGAATACGAAAGAGCAGACAACAGCTCCGTGCTGAGGTCGAAGCCAATCCAGATGTCATGCGCGTGATTGATGCGTTTGGCGCGTCCATTATTTCTGTGGATCCTCGTAGGGATGTGTAATTCTTTACGATGTTAGTATATAAAATGATATTTATTTCAAAAGGAGAAATATAATGAAAGGTATGAACGACTTAATGCGTCAGGCTCAGGTTATGCAGCGTAAAATGACTGAACTTCAGGAAGATCTGAAAAAACGTGAAGTTGAAAGTTCAGCTGGTGGCGGAATGGTTAACGTAACAGTTAACGGTTCATCCGAAGTTCTCTCCATAGTAATCGATCCAGCAGTCATCGAATCCGGTGATGCAGAAATGATTCAGGACCTAGTAATGTCCGCAGTGAATGACGCGAACAAAAAAGCAAAAGCCATGATGGAATCAGAAATGTCCCAGATCACTGGCGGCATGAACATCCCAGGCATGATGTAATAAAGTTTTATAGCCTTCGGCGAGCAGGGGGCTTTGCCCCCTGCACCCCCACCAAAGGGGATAATCCCCTTTGGAAACCTTATCGAGGGGGGGGGGAAGGCATGAAAGTAAATTGTCCAGTCCAAAGAATCTTAAGTGCTAGCCCGTTAAAAGTTTTTGGAGATTCTTAAGAACCTTTTTTCAAAAAGGTTCTTAAGCCGCCGGAGGCATTAGCAAGCACAGTCCATATATAGAGGTAGCAAGTGGAAAATTTACCGGGTCCTTTAAGGGCGGTGGCTTTGGAGTTGTCTAAGCTTCCGGGTCTTGGTCCTAAATCTGCTCTAAGAATTGCTTTGACTATGCTTAAGATGCCTAAAGAAAAGGTTTCTGGCATTGGGAAGAGCATTATTGATTTGCGTGAAAGTCTTTGTATTTGTGAAGAATGCGCAAGTATTACGGAATCTTGCCCTTGCCGTATTTGTTCTGATCCCGGTAGGGAAAGGGATAAACTTTGTCTAGTTTCTGAGTGGGACTCCCTTCTTGCAATTGAAGAGATGGGTCTTTATCGCGGCTATTATCTGGTTTTGGGCGGCCTTCTTTCTCCGCTTGATGGAGTTTCTCCGCAGCATTTAGAATTTAATAAGCTTGAAGATCGCCTTGCTAAGGGTCAGGTTACTGAGTTGATTCTTGCTCTCGGTGCTACTGTCGAAGCCGAAGCCACGGCTTCCTATGTAAAAAATATGGTGCAAAATAGATTTTCGCAGATTTCATTAAGCCGTTTTGCTCAGGGCATTCCAATTGGAACTGAGGTTAAACATACTGATAAAGAAACCTTGCGTCAGGCTCTTGAATATCGCCAAAAGTTGTAGTTTTTAATCACAAATTTCTATTCATATTGCTGATTCTTCTTCGATATGGACAAACTTGCTACTGATAAGCTTGATATAGCAATATCGAAAAGGAAACCGGATGTCGGACACTTTAACTGGTGAAGTTCGAACAGTTGTCTATCATAATGAAGAGAACGGCTATACTGTCGCTCGTATATCTTCAAAAGATGAACCAGCGCAGATTACTGTTGTCGGGTGCCTTGGACAACTCACGCCCGGTGAAACTGCCGAATTTCAGGGCCGCTGGAAACAGCACGCTAAGTTTGGTCGCCAGTTTGAAGCTGATTATCATGAACGCATTCGTCCTGCGACCGAAGCCGGTGTTATCAGATTCCTAAAGTCTTCATCTATCAAAGGTGTCGGGGAAGCTATTGCGACCGACATGGTTAAAAAGTTCGGGGTGGAAGTCCTCGATATATTAGATGATGAACCGGAAAAGCTGCTTAAGATTAAAGGTATTTCCAAGAAGAAATTAGCGGATATTGTGGATTCTTGGCAGAGTCAGCGCGAAATAAAGAATCTGATTATATTTCTGCATACGCACGATGTACCTCCTACTTACGCGACTAAAATTTTCAATTTGTATGGCGCGCAGTCTGTTAAAAGAATTACCGATAATCCGTATGAACTTGCTTATGATATCCGTGGTATCGGCTTTAAGACGGCAGATGCTATGGCTCTTAAGCTGGGCTTTGCGGCGGATTCTTCTCAGCGAATTGAGGCCGCGATTGTTTATTCTTTGTTCTCGGTAAGTGAGCGGGGCGGGCATATGTTTAGCCCTCGTGATAAGCTTGTTGAAGACGTTTCAAAGATGCTTGGTGGCGTGAATCTTACCTTGGTCGATGATGGCATTCAAGCTCTTGAAGAAAGGAAGCGCATTAGAGTAGAAGCTCTTCCTGATCAGGATATTGATCAGGCAGTATTTTTGATGCATTTTTACAGATTTGAAAGCGAAATTTGTAAGAGGTTACATGGCCTTGTGAGTCATCCATCACCTGTAAGTAAAGAGAAGGTTGAGAAGACTTTACCTGAGGTTGAAAAGGAACTTGGGTTTAACCTTTCGGCTGAGCAGCGTGAAGCCGTTTTTGCGGCCTGCGTAAACAAATTTTTTATTATTACTGGTGGACCGGGAACTGGTAAAACTACCATCACCCGTGCTGTGGTGCTTACACTTAGCGAGCTTGGGCTTAAGGTTAAGCTTGCCGCGCCTACGGGTAGAGCTGCTAAAAGATTGTCAGAAGCTACTGGCAGATCTGCTTCTACAATTCACCGTATGTTGCAATATACTCCTGATAGCGGCGGTTTTTATTACAATGAAGATCAGAAGCTTAAGGCGGACGTTCTGGTTGTGGATGAGGCTTCAATGCTTGATTCTCAGCTGTGTTTGTCGGTTTTGCGTGCTGTTCCGCTTACATGTCGGGTGATTTTTGTGGGGGATGTGAACCAGCTTCCATCAGTTGGGCCGGGTAATGTTCTTTCTGATTTATTGCAAAGCGGGGAAGTGCCTAGCGCGGTTCTGAGTCATATTTTTAGACAGGCTCAAGAAAGTTATATTGTAGTAAATGCCCATAGAATTAATGATGGACAATTTCCATTAGGGCATCCTGCAGACGCGCCTGAAGCAGATTTTTTCTGGATACCGCAAGAATCTCCATTGAAAGTCCAAGAAATGATTGCGCAGACTGTTTGCGAGCGCATTCCTGAACGTTATGATCTCGATCCTATGACCGACATTCAAGTGCTGACACCTATGCACAAGGGTGATGTGGGAACGCAGAAACTTAACTCTATATTACAGGACAGACTCAATCCCGCGCGCGGCAAACCGATAGTGCGGGGCTTTGTCGAGTTCCGTGTGGGTGATCGAATTTCACAGATGCGTAACAACTACGATAAGGAAGTTTTTAACGGTGACCTCGGGCGTGTTGTATACATCGACAGCGAAAAAAATGAGCTTACCGCGGAATTTGATGGTAATATCGTTCATTATGAGTTTTCCGAATTAGATGAGCTGTCCCTTGCTTATGCGATTAGTGTGCATAAGTCGCAGGGTAGTGAATATCCCGCTATCGTTATGCCGATTGTTTCACAGCATTATTTATTGCTGCAACGAAATCTGCTTTATACTGCACTGACCAGAGCGCGCACGCTGGCGGTTCTGGTAGGTAGCAAACGGGCATTTCACATTGGGCTTAACAACATCACAGCCGGAAAAAGATTCACCAATTTGCGTTATCGCATAAAGCAGATATTCGACGAGAATCTACTGTAGCTTGAGATCTACTGTAAACTAAGATTTATTGTAGCTTGAGATTTGTTGAATATTAAATCTGACGTCTTTCGCGCACCCAGCAGTTCCCTTCTATAGATTTGGCCCACTTTTTAAGTGATGCGGCCTGTTCGCCTATTTCCAGCAGAGATTGCTCGGGAGTGCAGTCCAGTATTGCCAGCGACACGGAGACTAACGGGAATTTAGCTGTTGCGCCGTCGCGGCCTTTTCCTTCCATCCAGCCATTGGCTCTATCTTTTGCATTATAGCTTGTTTTGACAATTCGCTTGAAACATCGTGTAATCGCCAGACATATTCTCTCGGCTTTTTCGGGTGAAATCACCTGTACGAAATCATCGCCGCCGATGTGTCCTATAAAATCAGTGGTTACGTCAGAACCATATTTAGCCGTTGCCCATGTGATTATGCGGCTGATGAGCAGGATAATTTTGTCTCCGCCTTTGAAGCCATAGGTGTCGTTGTACACTTTGAAATTGTCGAGATCCGCGTAAATAATTGAATAGTTTTCCTTGTCTTCCATGCGCCTTTCAATCTCTTTTTCTATTCCGAGATTGCCGGGTAAACCTGTGAGCGGGTTTGTCCCTTTTGCCATTTCAACTTGAACATGAGCTAGGGTATCGAGCAATTTTTGCACTGAAACTACCCCAAATAATTTACCTTCATTGGTAATGATGATGTCGTCGTAGGCTTTTTTTCTTTCTCTCGCCATAGCTTGCTTTGATACGTTTTCTACCGAAGTTTCGAGGTCTATGGTAAGCGGAGAATCGTCCATGACTGAGGCAATCGCTTTGTTGGAATATAGCGCTACACCGAATTTACCGGAAAGATGCTTGTTTAAACGATATTCCATGATCAACCCGCACGGAACATTGTTTTTGACAACAGCCACACTGCTGACGCCACTGCCTTGTTCAAATATGTTTTGAACGACAGGCACAGGGGTATCTATTTCTACAGCACCTACTTTATTGACCAGATTTTTTACGGGTATGCCGCAGATATTTGTGTCAGTGCGTAGCTCTGGAGTTTTCTGAATTTTCATAGCTTCATTCGTTAGGTCTGGCTTTGTGCGCGCGGGTCTAGCGAAGAAATAGCCTTGTCCGAGATGAACGCCCATGTCGATCATGGCGACTGCTTGTGACTGAGTTTCTATTCCCTCAACTAATAGTTTTCCGCCGATTTTTTCGGAAAAGTCAGTAAATGTTTCAACTATTGCACGGTTCACCTGACTCGTTTCAATATTGTCCACAAAAGACTTATCAAGTTTGATGTAATCGGGCTTAATCTCAGCGATGGATGAAAGTCCTGAATATCCGGTTCCTGCGTCATCAATCGCGACTAAATAGCCTTGGTTGCGGTAATGGTCGAGAGTTTTACGGAAAGTTTTGAAGTCCTTTACGCTATGTCTCTCTGTTATTTCAAAGACGATGTTTTCCGGTTTAAGACCCCATCTATCTAATAAAATTTTAGTTTCACCTGAGGAAAAATTAGGGTCAACAATGGTGCGGGGATGAATGTTTAAAAATAATTTTTGCTGCTGGTCAAATTCACCAAAAGAGCTGATTGCTGACTCGCGGCATATTCTTTCAAGCTGGAAAAGCTTTCCAATATTTTCGGCCATATCAAAAAGGGTAAGCGGTGAGCGGAAAGGTGAGTTGCGAGGTCCTCTTGCTAAAGCCTCCCAGCCATGAATTCTTTTATCAGCAAGGTTCACGATTGGTTGATAGTGGCAGTTAACTCTGCTGTGTTTTATTATTTCGCAAAATTCTTTGCTAAGTTCAAGATTTGAAAGATCCGCATTGTTCTGTGCTTCAAGGCGTGCTTCGCCGATGGCGGATAAGAAGCCAGACCATAGCTTGTTATTTGTGTGCGAGGCGCGAAATGATGAATGTCCGCTATTTAACGTTATGGTGTTGCCAGTAAGACTGATTTGATCACTTTTCACCAAATTTTCTATATTCACTTTAAACTGGTAGGCAAGTTCGTCCAGTGCCAGTTTTTTGCTGCAATCATTGGGGTCGAGTAAGAAAAATTCCCCTGCGTTAAACGAGAAAATATGAAACTCATCATGCTGTAATCTCAGGTACCCTTCATTTTCAATTGCTACACGTATTTGGTTTTCAAGGGATGTTGCCCATTCCCTTCCATACATTTCAAATAGAGTCGGGAAATCTTGTATTGCAAAATATAGGATATTAAGACTGCCAACATTTTGAATCAAACTGCCTATTCCCGGACCTTCGAAAAAATCTCTATTTCTGTCAGAAGGGAAGTTGAAATAATCAGATTTTTTCTTGATAAGTTGTAGCATGGGATAGAATCTCCATTGTATGGTAGAGTAACCGTGAATTGAATTTCATTTATAAATTGTACTTAATTTATTAATATTCGGCGTTGAACTTTCGTGTCTTATTTCGTGCAGACTACATATAATATTTCTTTGAATGTTACTGCCTCGTTACATTCTGTTTAAGATATTGAGTTGGTTCAGGATTTATAAGTAAGTGGAATGTTGAACTCGATTCATGTAGTCGGGGTGTATGCATATGTTAGGAGGTAGGTCATTTGAATGATGAATCTTTACGAGTTCTAATTATTTCTCAGGATTTTAAGCATATAGGCGGTGTAGTTGAGACTGCGCAGTTGCTAATTTCAAAATTCACGGGAAAGATAGACGTATCACATGGCGCACTTGGGCGCAGAGTCGGGCAGGTCGGCGTTAAGGCGTACGTTCAGCCTCTACTTGATATGTTTAATTTTTTTAAACTGACTCGAAAAGAGAGCTTTGATGTCATTCATGTAAATCCATCCTTCAATGTTCGTTCATTTGTGAAAGAATTCTTTGTTTTCATGCTTTTTTGTCTGCTCGGATATTCGGGTAAAATATTGCTATTCTTTCATGGCTGGGATCCAGATTTTTTTCAAAAACTGACCTCAAATTTAATCGGTAGAAAGTTTCTACTATGCATGCTTAGGCGCGCCGGTTTAATCGTCGTATTATCTAGTAAGTACCGTAAATCTCTTATTGATATTGGGATTGATGAAGATAAAGTCGTAGTGCTTACGACTATGTATAACAAAGCTGATGTACCGAGCAGCCCTGAAGACATAACCGCTCGTAATTCAGTTTTATTTCTTTCGAGGATTGTCCGTAAAAAAGGCGTTTTTGAGCTTGTTGAGGCTTTCGAAGATTTATTCAAAAGACATCAAAACTTACACTTGATTATGGCTGGTGATGGTCCTGATAAAACGTTGCTTGAAGAATTAGTAAGGGCTAAAAATATAGAAAATATATCTTTCCCAGGCTATATAAAAGGAGCTGAGAAGCGTAAGGCTTTTGAACAATCATCCATTTTCATTCTGCCCACTTTTTATTCGGAAGGGTGTCCTGTTTCGCTTCTTGAAGCCATGGCAGCGGGTATTGCTCCTGTGGTCCCTCTTGCTGGCGGGATTGCTGATATTGTTATCCCGGATGAAACAGCGATTATACTTGAAACTGTCTCTAAAAGCAGTATAATTTCTGCAATAGATGGATTACTTGGTGACACTGATCGCATGAAATTAATTTCTAAAAACGCTGAAAGTTACGCAAAAGATAATTTCGAATCAGCTAAAGTATGTGACCGCATTTTAGATTTATACAGACAGATCAAGAGCAAGGTACAATGACCTTTTTATTATCACTTTTTTTCTTTTTACGCCCAATCATGTTCATCGACATTGGGTGGCTTATTTTCGGTTTGAATATAACCGAATTTTTTGCCGTTTTTGCTACGTTTATCTTGATCGGTGCTTTTATTTTACGTGTAGTTGTCTCCAAAAAGCTGAATATTTCTGTAGTCGATTTTTTTATAATGTTCTTCATTATTTGGTGTTTTTTTATATTTGTACTTTATATAGATAAATCAAATATAAAAGATGTAGCTAAATTCACTATTCCATTCTTTACTTATATAGTGATGAAGAATGTTATTACTCAACGAAAGCAATACACCAGACTATTATTGCTTATGATTTATGGTTTTTTTATACCTGTTTGTGCTAGTGCAGTGCTTATATCTCAAGGCATGGGTCTGGATAAAGTTTTGTACTGGACTGGGCTTCATCGCTATCAAGGTGTGTATGTAAATCCGCATAATCTTGGTCATTGCATGGCTTTTTTGCTTATGCTGATGGTTATATATACCATTGTGTGTTCAATGGACCCGACCATTAAGCATCTTCGCCAGCGGAAGGCTCTTTTTCTGTTTTTTATAGTATTAGGAACGCTGGCATTATACTGTTTGTATAAGAGTTATGTGCGTACTTCTCTGATCGGCATGTTCATTTTTGTTTACTATTACTTGTTCAAACGAAACAAGCGGATGCTCATAATCCTTACTGGAATACTCGGAATTCTGGGTATGATATTTGCGGCTGTTTTATATACAATTTTCTTTGATATGGTCGATTCTGCAAAGGGGCGCGATAAGGCTGAGAACTTCGGTTCAGGGAGACCTTATATTTGGAAACACAACCTTAACGAATTCTCTAAACTTCCTCTGGATGGAATGCTTGCAGGGGTTGGCGTAGGTAATAGAAAGACTCATGAAAGCAAATCTGTTGGTGGCGGGGATGTCTGGAATAGTCACAACGATTTTCTTGAAGTTATGATGCAAACCGGAATTGTCGGTCTTATTATTTACCTTGGTATGCAGCTATGTATTTTTCGAAAGATACGACAACTTGAGGGTAAGGAAAAATACGTTTTTCTTGCCCTGTTTCTCGCTGTTAATTTCATGAATTTCGTAAGTAATAGTTATATTACCAGGTTTGGGCTTGGACAGATTTATTATGCTGTGCTCGCATATATTGAACTGCCCATCTATGACTATACTAAGGATTCAGATAAAAGTGAGGCTCAGGAATTTAACGACTATTAATATGTGCCATCCATAAGTAGGCGTACGATGACTGTTAATAAAATAATATGGCTTTTGAACAGGCTAAAGGCAATGAGGCCGAACGAGGTCTTGTGGCGTTTCAGAACCGAAGCTCGCACTTTTGCAGAACGTTTCGGCTTTATGACTGCAAAAGTTGTTGCGCGTGCTGATTTGAGATCAGCAAGTTCTTGCTGGCTACCTATGGATGGGCTTGATTCTGCACAGGAGCTGATTGTTTTTTCGGCAGATCAGATTTTGAACGAAGGGATGAATCTCTTTGCTCTTGAGAATAAGGTGCCATGCGTGACACCTGAATGGAATAGAGATCCATCTACAGGAAAACTCAGTCCGCTTAGTTTTGGTAAGAGGTTAAAATTTAAAGATCAGTCTTTATGCGGTGATGTAAAATACCTGTGGGAGCTTTCAAGGTTTTTGCAGATTGTACCCCTTGCGCGTGCTTGGCATGTGTCGGGGGATGAAAAATATCTGCGGTCCATAAGATCAATGGTGGAATCTTGGCTAGATGAATGTCCTTATATGAGGGGCGTACACTGGAGTAGTTCTTTAGAGATTGGAATCAGGCTTATTAACTGGTCCCTTGCTTGGCAGTATCTTGGCGGAATAAATTCTCCCATCTTTGACGGTAAAGACGGTGAACTGTTTCGAACCCGCTGGCTGGATTCTATCTATCAGCATCTCCACTTCATCAACGGGTTTTATTCTAAAGGATCGTCAGCAAATAATCATTTGATAGGTGAGGCTGCCGGTGTTTTTACCTCCTGCAAAACATGGCCGTTTTGGGAAGAGTGCGAAAGGTGGGAAGCAACTGCGTTAAATATCCTTGAGGCTGAATCCAGTGCGCAGGTTTTTGATGATGGTGTTGGTCGTGAACAGACCACTTCGTATCAGCAGTTTGTAATTGATTTTTTACTACTAGCGTATTTAGCCGACAAAAATAAATTTACTCAAAAATATTTTAAAACTATTGAAAAGATGATTGGCTTCATAAGCTCGCTCATGGATGTTTCAGGCAATGTTCCCATGATAGGTGACGCTGATGATGGCATAGTAACAGGGCTAGGGATGTATGATGAATTCCAGCCATTTAAATCTCTACTTGCAACAGGCGGAATTCTGTTTTCTCGAGATGATTTCCTGCAAAAGTCTGGCGGATACGATCTTAAATCGATGAGCCTTATGGGGCGCGTTCGAGAACCTTCTGCGCAGGGCGAAACTAAATCTCCACTTAATTGCCGCGAGTATCGTGGTGGTGGGTATTTCATTCTCGGAGATAGTTTTGGAACTGAATCAGAACTATTTATCGTAGCTGATGCCGGTCCCCTTGGTTACGGTGCTCTAGCTGCTCACGGACATGCGGATGCTTTGTCTATTTATATGTCACTTGCCGGACGTGAATTTCTGGTTGATCCGGGGACTTATGTTTACAGTGGGAACGATAAATGGCGCGATTATTTCCGAGGAACATCTGCGCATAATACCGTGCGTATTGATGGTCTTAATCAGAGTGAAATAGGTGGCAGTTTCCTATGGAAAAACCATGCCGAGGTCGAAGGAACGGTTCATTTTGACCGCGATGTTGAAACTTTCCGAGGTAAACATAACGGGTATGAACGGTTAAGTGATCCCGTAATTCATGAAAGAACCGTTTCCCTTGATAAGCTTGGCCAGCGGATAGTTGTGCAGGATCATTTGCGATGTAAAAGCGCACACTCAGTTGAGCAGTTATGGCATTTTAGCGAAGACTGTAATGTTGTTTTTGATGGCCCTCATAAAGTTATCGTCACCAACTCAGGTGTGTCCATGGAAATGCACTTTGGTGAAGCTGTTACCTTGCAGATGCTTAAAGGAGAGAGTACTCCTCCTTTTGGTTATGTGTCCCGCAAGTTCGGTGTAAAGGTTCCAAGTGTAACAATTATTGCTGACGTTTATATTGAAGGTGATTCTTGTTTGATCGCGGAAATTGTTTATGGGCGGATTTAAAACATAAGTATTTGTTGTTTCTGATTAAAGTTTTTTTTGATATGTATTAATCCAACGATTGAAGTATACTATGTTCAAAGATATTTACACTATTAAAGGCCGGGTACCGGGGAGTAATATATAAGTGACCGCTCTTGTTTCATTTATATCTGCTGTAGCAGCGTGGATTGTACTTTATTTCGATTCATTTCCAGCATTGATAAGACGCTGGAGTAATGACGATTATTCTTATTGCTGGCTTGTTGTTCCGCTTGCAATATATGTTGCGTGGCAGAGAAGAGATATGCTCCCGAAGGTCACCAAGCCTTCGCTCAAGACTGGTTATCTGGCACTACTTGGAGTTGTTGTTTTTTTCTTTTTAGGAAAAATCGCGTCAATTGATGCTCTTGTATTTGTCTCCATGTGGTTATCCATCGTAGCTCTAGTTTTATTTGCGTTTGGCTTAAAGTCAATGAAGGCTTTCTTTTTTCCTTTGCTTGTTTTAGCTTTTGCCGTTCCCCCGCCACCTTTTATTAACCGCATGCTGACTTTTAAATTGCGGCTCCTATCTTCAGATTTTTCTGTGCGCATGATGCAGTTTATCGATATCCCGGTTTACAGAGAAGGTAACGTTATTGATTTGGGAATGATAAAGCTTCATGTGGTTGACGCATGCAGTGGGCTGCGCTTTTTATTTCCAACGATATTACTCGGTATTCTGATTGGCTATTGGTTTAGCAATCGTGGGTGGCAGCGTTTTGTGGTATTTTTAGCGACCGTTCCTACAGCTATTATAACTAACGCTTTGCGCATTGCTATTGTCGGATATATTGCTCGCAATGTTTCGGTTGAAACTGCGGAGAGTTTTTTCCATGAGGCTTCCGGAATAGCAATTTACCTTCTTTCAATTGCGCTTCTTGTTCTACTCAGTTTAATATTGAATATTTTTGGTTCAAAAGAACCTGTCCGTTACTCAGAATCATCTTCTGAATTATATGATAAATCTAAATCCAGTCCGGCTCTACATATTTTTATTATGGCTATTTTACTTGGAAGCCTTTTTATTTTGAATGGTAAATTTTTGTCTACAAGGATTATTCCCGAACGGACGAACTTTGATAATTTCCCGATGCAGTTTGGAGAATTTACAGGAGAACGACAGTATTTTGATGATAATATACTCGAGTCTCTGGGAGCTGATGATTATCTTTCGGGATTTTTTGTGGACCGGAAATCCGGTAGGAAAATTTTAGTCTTAGCATCTTACTATGATTATCAGGAACCTCAGCGGGCGGCTCATAACCCTGTCAGTTGTCTTCTTGGCGGTGGCGGGTGGGATTTGTCTTCGTCTAAAGATCTTCCTGCTGATCCCGCTGTGGGAAGAAAGTTTAAGGTGCGAAGGTTGATACTTGAAAAGCCCGGAGCAAGGTTGCTAGCTCTGTACTGGTTTCAGCAGAGGGGGCGCATAATGACAGACGAATATCTGAATAAAGTCTATCTTGCACTGGATGCTGTTCAAATGCATCGCACGGACGGTGCTCTTGTTCGCCTTGAGATCCTAATAAATAAAGATGAAACAGTTGAGCATGCACAGAAGGTTATGAATTCATTCATCAGTAATTTTTCTATGATTTTAGATCCATATATTCCAAATTAAAAGTGTTTATAATTTTGAAGTGTCTTAGAAGAAAATAAATTCAGAGGATAAAAATGCGGAAATATATAATTCCACTAATGATAATTGTCTTCACGTTGGGTGTTTTTACCGGATGTGAGAAAAGGCGTGATGATTTTTACAACAAAGCTGTGGAATACTATAATCAGAAGAAATTCACTGAATCCAGACTTGAGTTGAAAAATGCTCTGTCTATTGATCCTGAATGCGGAGAGTGTAGACTTCTTTTCGGAAAGCTTGCCTTGGAAGAAGGTAATTTCCAGAGTGCGTTCATTAATTTTAAGTACGCTACTGATTTTGCTCCTGATCTACTTGAAGCAAAGGTTGAGATGAGCAAGCTTTATTTACTTGCGCGTGAATATGATAGTGCCGGCGACATGGCAAGAAAGGTTCTTAATGTAGATTCCTCGAATATTGAAGCTCGTTTGGTTCTTGGAGCAGTTCTCATGGATGGGGGAAAGTATGTAGAAGCTGAGCGAAATCTCAATATTGCTCTCGCTGAGGCTCCTGATAACTCGAATGTGTATCTTTCCCTGAGCAATCTTTATTATGATCAGGATCAGAAAGAAAAAGCTGAGTCTGTTCTTGCTGATGGAATTGCAAAAATCCCATCTAATACTTCATTATTAATGAAAATATCTGTTCTATATAGGGAAGTGGACAAGCCTGAAAAGGTTAAAATATATGTCCAAAAACTCCTTAAAGCTGGAAACGAAGAACCGCGCTTTGTTCTTTTTGCTGCGGAATCTTTTTCTGCAATAGGGAATTCTGCCAAAGCGGAAGAACTCATGGCAGGTCTTGTAAGCCGGTTCCCTGATAAAGATGATTACCGTGTTTTATATGCCAGACTTCTGGTTTCACTTAACAAGAACGATCAGGCTATTGCTACTCTCAAGGACGGCTTGCTGGTAAATAACGAATCACTCCCACTTCATTCGGCTTTATCCGGTATTTATATTGCGCAAGGCCAACAAGGCGAGGCTATTAAAATTCTTCTTGCTGGAGCAGAGATCGATGCTGAAGGCGCAGACAATGTTGCTTATCGCAAAAAGCTTGCGACCCTGTATCTTGACATGAATGAATCGAGTAACGCTTTAGAACAGCTTGATCTTGTTATTGAACGTAATCCTAAAGATGCAGAAGCCCATTATCTACGAGGCCAGATATACCTCCTTGCAGGTAAAGGACAGCAGGCAGTTTCTGAGTTCAGGCAGGTTCTTCGTGATAATCCAGAGAGCGCCCCGGGTTACGTGTTGCTGGCAAAAGCTCATATATCCAACGATGAGATGAGTATTGCTATAGAAAATTTAAAGAAAGCAATATACCTTGACCCTGCGTATAGGGTTGCCCGTGAGACTCTTATAAATGCATATCTTGATCGAAAGGACTGGCAGCAAGCCATTCTGGAATTGCAGCGATTAAAAGAAAAGCTTCCTGATGATATTAATATCCGCGCCGCCATTGGTGATGTTTATGCAATAAAGGGAGATATTAATCTTGCCAAATTGGCCTTTGTTAATCTGTCGAAAAAATTTCCGAAATCTCCAATTGGATATTTGAAGTTGGCAGAGTTGGCGGGGAAGGAAGGAGAGAAGCGCCTTGTTCAAAAATATTATGCAGCAGCTCTTAAAAGGTCTCCTGATTCTTTAGTGGCAATTCAGGGTATGGTTGAAGCTTTGCTTGCGCAGAATAAATATACTGCAGCAATAAATTTTTGTAATAAATTATTGGCAAAATATCCTGATAATGCTCGTATATTTGAGTTGAAGGGTGGAGTTTACGGCCGCAGGAATGATTTTAAGAATGCAGAAAATAACTATTTCCGAGCCACTGAGCTTGCGCCGGATTGGATGCTTCCATATATGCGCATCGGAGACTTGTATGTCTCAGCGGGAAAAACAACCATGGGTATTTCTAAATTTACAAAGGTTGTGAAGCAAGATGAAGAAAACCCCGCTCCACGGTTTATACTTGGATTGCTTTATGAGCAAAAGGGTGATTTTGAAAAAGCAAGAGAAGCTTATTCTGGCATATTGGAAAAAGATCCAGGATTTCAGCTTGCCGCCAATAACCTAGCATACCTTCTGGCAACTCAGTTTGCAGAGAGCAGTGCGGATATGGATGAGGCTTTGAAGTTTGCTAAGATAGCCGCAAGCAGTCAGAGTCCAGAATCTTTGGATACCTTAGGATACATACTTTATTTGCAAGGTGAGTATGAGCAGGCTTTGCATGTTCTTAATACCGCTCTTCAAATAGTACCGGATTTTACCGCGGCGCAATTTCATAAGGCTCTAGTTTATGTGAGGCGTGGGGAGGCTGTTGAAGGTAGAAAGATCTTAATTAAGATGCTGAAAACTCAGGATGACTTCCCAGAAAGGAAAGAGGCTGAGAAGCTCCTTTCAAAGCTATAATTTTCTTCGTATTTACGCCGTTTTCGGGGAGGTTGCATATTGCAGCCTCCCCTTTTTCTTTGGATATTATAATTGAATTTCTAGCGCATAATTGTGATGTCTTTTCTTTGCTGATTATTTAGGTTAAATTATTATATAAACTGTTTTTATTCAGGAGGGGGAATGAATATTAAATTCAGAATTCCTGCTGGTATGCTGGTCCCTGTTCACAGGATTATGGATGCTGCCCTAGGGGTGGGTATTCTGCTTTTGCTATATTCAAATTTCTGGCCTGAAGCTTTTGTGGGTAAATCTACTGAAATTGCTTTGCTTATAGTTGCAGCCAGCTCTTGTATTTTTATTAATTTTCATATGATCGGCGTATATAAAGACTGGGCAAGTTCTGACATTGTATCCGAGTGCAATCGTATTGTTATCGGTGTTTTTCTGGTTTTCGCAACAATGCTTATGCTTGGTTATTTCTTTAAAGTTTCTAGTATATATTCAAGGCGAGTCATATTGCTTTGGATAATTATATGGCCTTTGTTTTTATGTGCGGAGCGAGTATTTGTTAAGAAAATACTGTTTAGACTGCTTCTCGAACCCAGGGGATATAAGAGTGCTGTTATCGCCGGCAGTGGACCTATCTCCTCCTCTCTTGCCAAGTGGATTAAGGAGAACCCGTGGGCCGGAGTCCGTATAGAAGGATTTTTTGACAGCACCAGCTCTGTTTGTAATGGCTCTTTCCCTTGTCTAGGAGCGTTGAACGATCTCCCTCAGTTCGTTAAAGATAATAATATTCAAATAGTTTATCTAACGTTGCCCATGCGTGAAGAAATCCTCTTAAACCGGGTTCTTAGAGACCTTGAAGATTCTACTGCTCAAGTTTATTTTTTTCCTGACATGTCTATTTTTAAGCATTTAATGGGTGCTGATATTGCTCATGTTGCGGGGAAGACTGCAATTGTTATGCGTTCTTCGCCGTTCCAAGGGTTAAGTGGTTTTGTAAAGCGGTGTGAGGACTTAGTTTTAGGCTCGTTGATCCTGATGCTGATCAGTCCTGTGATGCTGGCAATCGCTATCGGTATAAAGCTCACATCGAAGGGGCCTGTCATTTTTAAGCAGTGGCGTTATGGTTTAGAAGGTGAACCCTTCAAAATATACAAGTTCCGCACAATGAAAGTCCTTGAAGATGGATATGATTTCATTCCAGCTACTGAGGGCGACCTTCGGATTACCTCTTTTGGCCTTTTTCTTCGGAAAAACAGTCTTGATGAACTACCTCAGTTTTTTAATGTGCTTGGAGGGAGTATGTCCGTTGTCGGACCCCGGCCTCATGCTGTTAAAATGAATGAGGAATATAGAAGTCACGTTCCGGGGTATATGCTTCGTCATATTTCAAAACCGGGCATTACCGGACTTGCGCAGATAAACGGATACAAGGGTGAAATTCATAATGACGAGGATATGAAGAAAAGAATTTCATGCGATATCCAGTATTTGCAAAATTGGTCTTTTTTTCTAGATATAGAGATTATTTTAAAAACAATGTTTAAGTTAGCGTGGCGCCAATAATTTTTATATTTTGGAGGGGTGATGAGTTTCACGTTATGGTTTACAGGTCTTTCAGGAGCTGGGAAAACGTCCTTATCTTCAAGGCTTTACGAAGAACTTCTTAAAAGAAGTATCCCTGCTGAACTGCTGGACGGTGATGTCATACGCAATAACTTTGCGCAGGATCTTACCTTTTCCAAAGAGCATCGTAATATTAATGTAAAGCGTATAGGTTTTCTTTCAAAATTACTAAATAAGCACGGAGTTGTTGCTATAGTTGCAATGATCTCTCCGTATGCAGAAGTAAGAGAGCAAAATCGGCAAACCATCGGAAAATATATTGAAGTGTTTGTTGACTGTCCTCTTGAAGTCCTTGAAACGAGAGACCCGAAAGGGCTTTACGCTAAAGCTAAAAAGGGAACCATAAAACATTTTACAGGTGTATCTGATCCATATGAAAGTCCGCAACATCCAGATGTTGTGGTTAATACGGATGTGCAGACTATTGAAGAATCTCTTTCGGTGATTTTAGAGCATCTCAAAGAAAAAAGTTTTATTGAATAATCTAATTTTTAATTCAGAAGTTCCTGTAAGGAGGGCTTGTGAGTATCTTTAAAAAAATTTGGCTTATATTATTGATGACTTCTTTTGTAATCGGGCAACAGTGTGCTTTTGCTCAGGATGGCGCTAAAGACGGCTATAGGCTCGGCCCTGAGGATATTGTCGAAATTTCTGTGTGGGGCGATAAAGAGCTTGTTCGCGAAGTTGTTGTGCGTCCTGATGGCGGCGTTTCTTTCCCGTTGGCAGGAGATCTTAAGGCTGGCGGATTGACTGTTGAGGAGCTCCGCAAAGAAGTTAAGAAACGCATAGTTGAGTTTGTTCCCGATGCTCCGGTAACTGTCATCCTTCGCAAGGTTGAGAGTCCGAAGGTTTACGTTATGGGCAAGGTTAATAACCCGAAAGTGCTGATTCTCGGTCAGGATATGACCGTTGTTCAAGCTCTTGCCATGTCAGGCGGACTTAGTCCCTTTGCATCTTCGGGAAATATCAAGGTTATAAGCAAACTTCCTGACGGAACTCAGACAGTTGTGACTTTTGACTATGATGCACTTGCTGATGGTGAAAATTTGGAGCAGAACGTGTCTCTTAAGCCCGGTGACACAGTAATTGTTCCTTAGTTTGTCTTTTTTCGAATGGGTTCTAAAGAGCTAATTTTCTCTGGTTTCTATCTGGTGGGGGAGAGATGTTAAATTTTGCTCTTAGAGTTATGCGTATACTGGTTTTCAGCGTTTTGCTGATTCCTGTATGCGGTGTGCTCGCTGAGCAGGAGGAATCGTCTTGGCGTGTCCGAATGCCTGTAATACAGCCTGTTGAAATTGTTGAGAAGCGGGCTAAACTTGTACAAGTTGCCGAGCTTGATAATCACGTTTCCGAACCGAAGCGTCCTGTTGCTAAAGTCGTGCTTCGTGCGGAATCTGTTGAAAATGTTGTTGACGAAGGGCCTGTTTATAAGGCTGTTTTTGATAAAGAAGCACCGCGTGAAACTGCTCTCACTGATGTTGAATCTTATTATGTTTTAGCCGAAGCGGATGTTGCAGATACCGATAATGTTAAAGCTCTGTCGACAGATTCAAATAATGCTGACCCAAATATCGCTAATGACGTAGAGGATGGGAGCGCACAGGGAACTTATGTTGCTGGAAGTGTTAATGATCCCCTTGCGGCATCTTCTGTTTCCATAATGCCGGATGGGAATGCGGCAGCTAAACAACAACGCGCGGCTCAAGATGTAAGTTTTTTCACTACGCCTAAGCGGGCGGCTGGTCTTTCTGGAACTGTGGTTAAGGCTAAACCTTCCATATCAGTGATAGAAACTTATGACAGTAATGTTGATTACAAAGATATTGAGGATTTAGTTACAGAAATTAAGCCTGCGCTTACTTTTGATGTTATCGGTCAGGATGGTAGTTTTAAATTCAGAGGTGATTTCATTTATCGCACATATCTTAACAATAAAGATCTGGATAGATATGACTATAACCTAAGTATGTCAGGGAAATACAAATTTAGCCCGAAAGTTGATGGCGAGGTCCGGCTTACGCATAACAGGCGCCACAATCTTGACCAGAACACATTTGAAGCTGGTGGTGTCACTCTTGACCCGACTATTATTCTCACTACCATCTTTAATCCTCAAATTAATTGGCGTGTGGGTGAGAGGGATAATATAAATTTTGCTCTTAATACAGATAAGACTGATTATGAGAGAGCAGTTGATTCCGATTACTTGAGTAATGTTTTAAGCGGGGTCTGGGGGCATGCGCTGCGCGACGAGCGTACAACTCTTTTTCTTGGCGCTATGAATACATATACTCATTTCAGTAGAGAGATAGATAGTTTACAGGGTGATCAGGTTTCTTTTCAAGGTGTTTTAGGAATAGATTATCAATTTACCTCCGCCCTGTCGTTGTCGTTTAAAGGGGGGCCCGGGGTAACGGTGTCTAACTACTCGAGTGATGAAACTACAGGTGATGACGTCGATTTATTATATCAGTTCCGCTTTGAGCTTGGCTACCGAGAACTTGAATTTTCAATAGTGCCCGCAATCGAAAGGATTGTCAGGCCTGGTCGATATGGCGAAAATGAAGTGCTGGATCAGGCAGAACTTTATTATCGTTATGAATTTTCGGAATATTTGACATATGACATGATCAATACATACTGGATGATTGAGTCTGAAGGGGTGCTTGCCGGACGTAAGCATAAGTCTTCAGGAATATTCACACAGTCTGTATTAAACTGGGTTTTTGAAGAAGACTGGAAAGCTTCTTTTGCTTTTAGTTACAATTATGGTCAAAATGAGATTTCGCATAAAACAAATGAAAGAGCTAAAACATGGGTTGGACTTACATATTCCTTCCCGACTGAGATAAATTAAGGGGTTTTTTCTAGATGCAACAAAGTTCAGATATTGCATATTATATTGATGTGTTGCAGCGCAGGAAATATCAGTTTCTTGTGCCGGCTGCTGTTGTGTTCTTTATGGTGGTTATTTTAGCCTTCATTTTAGCGCCGGTGTATAAATCTACTGCAACAATTTTGATCGAAGATCAGGATATTCCACAAGATCTGGTTCAGACTACAGTTACAGGGTTTGTAGAAGAGCGGTTGCAGTCCATTTCGCAGATTGTTTTGAGCCATGGTAATTTACTCAATATTATTAAAGAATTTGATCTCTATCCCGATTTGGTCGGTAAATATACTACAGAAGAAATAATCTTTAAGATGCGCGAAGACATCAGTCTTGAGCCTATTACTGCTGAAGTTACAAACCAGTATTCTGGTCGTCCATCCAGTGCAACTGTTGCTTTTACTTTGTCATATGAAGGACGCCGTCCGCAGAAAGTTGCGCAGGTAGCCAACATTCTGACCTCTTTATATTTGAAAGAAAACTTAAAAGAACGTGAAGAGAAAGCTTCGTCCACTTTTGATTTTCTTGAGCTTCAGCAGGCCGAATTACGTTCTGAAATTCTTGAACTTGAATCACGTATTGCGCAGTTTAAAGAAAGCCACGTTAATGAGTTACCAGAGCTTCTTGTTCATAATATGAACAGCATGGAAAGGTTGCAGCGTGAGATGGATAAGGTTCAGGAGCAAGTCGCCTCTCTTAAAAACCGTAAGGTGTATCTTGAAGGGCAGAGGGCAAGCATAGATCCGAATCTTCGAATAGTATCAAATGAAGGAACGCGTTACGCTACTTCTAAAGAAGAGCTTGAAAAACTGCGTAGAGAATTTCTTACACTTACCTCCAAATATTCTGATAGGCACCCTGATGTAGTCTCGTTTAAAAGGCAGATAGATGCTCTTGAAAAAGAGGTTGATGCTGTTGCTAATTTAGATGTTGTCCAGCACGAGATTGATTCTAAGGAACGTGAACTTTCTTTTTTAAGGAAGAAGTATTCTGCTAAGCATCCAGAAGTTGTGATGCTCAGAAAGCAGATTGACGCGCTGAATGAACGGCTGGAAGAAGAATCTATGCAGGAGAGGCTTTTTGAGTCAGCAGGAGATATACCTGATAATCCAGGATATATACAGATTGAAACCCAGATAGCGTCGACTGAACTTGAGATAGCTGAAGCTGAGCGGGTACATGCTGAACTTGGTAATAAATATGTGGGATATCAGAGCAGAGTTGTTAATACTCCTCAGGTTGAGCAGGGATATAAAGTTCTATTACGAGACTACGATAACGCCCAGAGAAAGTATCAGGAAACGAATACTAGACTGATGTCCGCTAGAGAAGCCAAGGGGCTTGAGCAGAGTCAGCTTGCGGAAAGGTTCACTTTAATTGATCCGCCGATAGTACCGGAAAAACCTATCAGGCCTAATCGGCTTGCTTTGGTTCTGGTTGGTTTTATTTTGTCAATTGGTGTTGGTATTGGGATCGGGACTTTTCTTGAATTTATGGATCGTTCTATCCGCCGCTCCGAGGATTTGTCCGATATTGTAAAGTGTCCGATTCTTGCGATAGTTCCTTACTGGGAAAGCGCCGCAGAAGCGAAGGCTATTGTGCGTAGGAAATGGTTTATTGTCATGGTAATTCTTTGCACTAGTGCTGTCGTAGTTGTGGGCATACACCTGTTTTATATGCCTCTCGATGTCATTGCTATAAAAGTTATGCGAAAAATAGTTTTGAATTTTTAATAGATATATGGAGTCATCATGAGCAAGCTGCTCAAGGCTGTTGAAAAAGCCAAACGAAACAAACGGGTAGAAGAAGAGAAAAGCTGGATTGTTAAAGGTGATTCTTATGATGAACCAGTTGAAGTGGAAGAATGCGTCGGTGAGAGCAGTGAGGAACCTGTATGTGAAACTGACATTCCTGCTGATAGTGAAGGGGCTTATTGCCGTGTAGGTGACGAGAGTAACGCTTGCATGGTTCCAAAAGCTTTCTTTAGAGACGACTTGGTTCTTGATGAGATGAGTCTTGCCAAAAACAGAATTTTGACCAAAAATAGCAGTCCCGTTTTTACCGATATCTATAATCTTCTCCGGACTCAGATTCTTCACCGGACAAAGAAAAAAGGGCATAATGTTCTTATGGTTACAAGTGCAATGCCGGGTGAAGGGAAAACCATCACCTCTATTAATCTTGCGATCAGTCTTGCCCGTGAAGTTGATCAGTTTGCACTTCTTGTTGATACTGATATGCGTAAACCTTCAATCCATAAGTATTTGGGAATTGAAGTAGAACGAGGTCTTACAGATTATCTTTTGCACAATGTGCCTGTTCCAGATCTTATGATTAAACCGGGTATCAATAAATTATCATTCCTTCCGGCTGGTGAACCTATTAGAGGTTCAACTGAAATACTTGGTTCTCCTAAACTTCAAGAGCTTATTATTGAAATGAAGGAACGTTATCCCGATCGCTATGTTATTTTTGATTGTCCTGATTTGTTGCACGCTCCTGATGCTCTGGTTTTTTCCAGCTATGTTGACGGCATAATATTAGTTGTTGAAGCAGGAAAAACATCGCGGGAACATGTTAAAAAAGCTATGAATCTTCTTGAAGGGCGCAATGTAGTCGGAGTTGTTTTGAACAAGACCGAAAAAGAAAGTCTTGATGCAGAGTAGGTGGCATTAAAATGTATCGTGAATTTTATGGTTTAAATGAAAAGCCTTTTAATATATTGCCTGATCCCGACTTTTTTTACTTAAGTCAGTGGCATCAGCAGGCCATTACTCATATTGAGTATGGCTTGATGAATGGTGACAGCCTTATTTTGCTGACAGGTGATGCCGGAACAGGCAAAACTTCCATTATTTACAAGCTTATTGTGGATAGGTGCGAAGACACAATTGTCGGCGTAATTTTTAATACTGCTGTGGCTGGTGATTCTATCGTGGAAATGGTGCTTACCGAGCTTGAAGGTGACGTGCCGGACAATCCCACTCCTGCGTCATGCATGGCTGCACTGCAAGATTACCTGCTTGAAGTCTTTTCTAAGGATGAGAAAAAAGTTTTACTGGTGCTTGATGAAGCTCAGAACTTAAGCGACGACGCTCTCGAGCAGGTTCGCATGATTTCAAATCTGCAGGTCGGCAAAGAAAATCTTATCTCGATATTGATGGTCGGACAGTCCGGTTTCCGTTCCCGTCTCAGAAGAGCGCGTTACAGCCAGATCGTACAGCGCATTGTTGTCAGCGCTCATCTTGGACGACTGCGTGAGCAGGAAGTTAATGATTATGTCTGCTACCGCCTACGCCAGGGGGGAGTTGATGACGCTTCAACTGTTTTCACTGATGGAGCTTTTAAGAAAATATTTGAATATTCATATGGCGTACCCCGCAATATAAATGTTGTTTGCGAAGGATCACTTATTTTCGGCTTTGCTGATGACATAAAGCCTATTACTGCAGAAATTGTAGAAAATTTTGCGAAAGAGCGCATTGAAGACGGGTTGCTTATTATGCCCGGAACAGTAGACACTTATGATAGCGATGTAACTGCTGAATATATTGAAGATATACAGAGAAGAGTTGCCAGTCTTGAAAAATCAATGGATATCGTAAAACGTACACTTGTTAGAATCATCAAGACTGTAAAGCGACTCACTTCTATTAAATAAAACAAGGAGGGAGTATGCGGCTTAGGTCTTCGATTATAGCCTTGTTCTGTTTTCTTGTTTTTAGCGCGATACCCGTTACGTGCGGAGCGGCTAACTATTCTGTTTTTAAAGAACGTCCCAGACTTTATTTCAATAAAGCTAAGCTGGAATCTCTTCGCAGTCTAAAAGGTGATCTCCCTTATTCCTCTTTTATTCGCAATGTAGCTGTCAGGGCTAGAGGGCTGGTGGGTAACCGTGTTCCTAACAATCTGGTTCGTTTTAATAGCAATACTTTAAGACGCCCTGCTGATGGTCTTGTTAATCTTGCATTCCATTATGTAATCACTGGCGATCGTAGTAGCCTTTTAACTGCACAGGATTTGCTCAGGGCGTTCTGTTCAGATGAAAAATGGGGCGATAATAATGATATCGGTGCGGCTCATTCGCTGTTCGCTGTCTCGCTTGCGTACGACTGGCTCTATGCAGACCTTTCTTCTGCTCTCCGCCTTATGGCGCGAGACGCAATTGGTTATCATGCCGAAATTTTTTATAATCATCTCAAGAAAAAAGATATCTGGTGGGCGCAGTCTCGCGGATTGTTACAAAACCACAATTACGTTAACACTGCCGCCTTGGCTGTTGCCGGAGTTGCTCTATATGGTCAGGATTCAAGGTCTGTTAAATGGCTTAATACTGCCGAAAAGAATTTCGATGTAGTCCTACCCTTGTTATCACCAGATGGATCATCACATGAGGGGGTAGGATATTGGAGCTATGGTACTTTATGGTTACTGAATTACTATATGGCGGTGGCTCCCGCACAAGGAATGGGAAAAGTTGAATCCAGCCCGTTCTTTAAGAATACCGCAAAATTTAGACTTTATGCCTCCTTGCCCGGATTCAAATATAATGTGGATTATGCCGATTCTCCGATGGTTGATTATAAAGGACCAGCCGTTATCTTGCGCTGTCTGGCATCTATTTTTAAAGACGGTCATGCACAGTGGCTTGCTACCAAAGTGGAAGGTCTTAAGCGCGGCAGATCCTCGCTTTGGCAGGATTTTGTATGGATTAGTCCAGATGTAAAACCGATTTCACCTGATGGTCTTCCTACTTTTGCGTGGTTCGATAATCTTGGGCTTTTGCTCTCACGTTCTTCATGGAAGGATGACGCCTCTCTGGCACTTTTCAAAGCAGGAGCTCCGCAAGGATTTTTAGCGCAGTCAAAAAACATCTACGCTGGTTCGCATATTCATCCAGACGAAGGTCATTACGGATTCTGGCTTGGCTGGAAGGGACTTGTCCTAGACGATGGTTATGTTTTGAAGAAATTTTCAATCAGCCATAATGTTTTGACATTTAATAAGATTGGTCAGTTGGGTGAAGGTGGAACGTGGTTTGAGCTTTTCGATTATAAAAAGGGCAGGGGTAAGACAATCCGCCCGAAGTTTAAGTCGGGAGATAAATTTCAAGCTGTAGAAGCTGAACTTTCGGGCTATTATCCTAAAAATGTCAGGCCTAAATCGTGGAAAAGGACTGTGATTGTTATTGGCGGAGCGGAGATGATTATCCGTGATAAGGTTGTGCCGTTCGGTAACTTTGAGGTGCGCTATCCCATTCACGTCACGAGAAAAGCTAGGAAATTCGGAGATGGTCTGTGCCTTGATTACGGCAAAGGGTATGCCCTTAATTTAGATAATGGCGGCGGAGATTTATCGTTTAAAAGGTTCTCCATTTTGACCAAGTCGATGGGTAAGGACATCCCACGTGGCGGGATGAACTACTTGAGCAAAATGAGTGGATCGGCCCCTTTTTCCATGCTCACAATCATAGGAAGGCCTGTGAATGGTTGCGCAGAAAACAAGATGGTGGAAGAGTATAATCGTGCCCAAGATACAGCTATCGTTGTTTTTAAATCCGGACGGTTCAAGATAAACTTTTCTTCTTTGACTGTTGATGAAATTTAACGTGGTATATTTAGCCTTAGCGAGTGAACTTTGAAATATGCATTTTTAATATACGACAGCAGGTCTGGGTCGACCTTACTTTCATCTTTGCTAAATTCTTATTCCGGTGTTCTTGTAACTCAGGAAAGTGGATTCATGTCGCTTATTCTTGAAAATTTCGAAGATGAAAAAGCGCTCACCGTGGACGAAATTTTGCAGACAGTTTATTCAGAACCACAGTTTTGCGAGTGGGGTGTTTCTCGGGAAAGCCTCCGCGCACGTTTGGATGATCTGGAATCATTAAGTTATAGGTCTGTGTTCGATTCCATAATTTCTGGATATTTGAAAGTGAGGGGAGAAATTTCACCTGAGCTTGTGGTTGTTAAAGGTCCTAGATTAGATATTCATTTAAAGAGCTTGATTTCCATATATGAAACTCCATATTTTATTAATTTGATACGAGATGGGCGCGCTGTTTATAATTCCAAGCTTGATATGGTTTCTGTGACTGGAATGAAAATGTCCAATAATATTTTTCAGGCGAGCCTTGATTGGAAAAAGAAATTCAGAAGGCTTGCAGACCAGCCCTTAATTACCATTCGGTTTGAAGATCTGGTCGTGAATACTGCTCAAATTATCGATCAACTATTTGATGTTATCGGGATAAGTACTGGTGGTAGAGAGATTACAGGCGGTCAGCAGGACTATCATAAATTGATAGGTAAAAAGCAGATCCACCTTCATACCAATGTAAAAAGCGCGCCGGACAAATCCATTACCGTAAAATGGATGAATTCCCTAAGTGACGAAGAAATCTGGGTCTATGAGCAGATTTGCCGCAAAGATTTGGTAGAAAATGGTTACGAACTGGTGAGTAACAAGGATGTCATCCGGAGTAGTGTTCTCTGTTTGCTCGTCAGGCATGCTGCTCATTGGATTTGGTTGAAAGCGAGAAATATTTTTTATTATACTTTTGTTGATCGCAGTTTGATTCAAAAAATTAAAGGCAAAAGATTTGAATAACAATCACTCAAATCTGACCAAGATAATAGTGGTTTTCCTCGCTAAGGCAATGAAAGGTGTCGGGGCGTTGCTTTTGACTTACGTTCTGGCAAAAAAGTACGGAGCTTATGGTTCTGGGCTATTCTTTATTTCATATACGTTTGCATTTCTGTGTGCACAATTTGCACAACTTGGAATAGGTAACTCATGTTTGAAATATGCTCCCGTTCTCAAAAATGATGACCCGCAAAATCTGTCTTTTTTGTGGACAGCTTCACAGGCTATAGTTGGGACTTTCGCCGGACTGTTTCTGATTGTTATTTTCTTTAGTTCAAGTTTTATATCCAATCTTGTTTTTAAAACTCCTGATAATTACCAATATATCCTCTGTGCTTCTCCAGTCATTCTGTTTTGGTCGTTGGCAAAGATTAATATCTATTTTCGGCAAAGTCTTGGAGACATGTCCGGTATAACTTTAGTTGAAAATTTAATGCTACCCCTCGGAATGCTTCTTATTGCAGGAGCTTCATACGTGGTGGATATTAGCGTTCTTAACTTTATTTCGGCTGTATCCGTCCTTTTCTTTATATCTTTTGCATATTCATTTTATTCGACTAAAAAAACATATTCATTGAAGTTTAACCTGTCTTTCACAGGGCCGGTGACAGTAAAGGATATGCTCGTTTACTCGGTTCCTCTGCTCATAATTGCTTTTTCGCAAAATTCTCTGATGTGGATAAACACGCTCATCCTTGGGGGCATAGGTTCTGTTGTGGATTCAGCTGTGTATGTGGCGGCCATGAAGGTAGCCATGTCCATTTCTATTTTACTCTATACTTTCAACAGCGTTTACGCTCCGCAAATTTCTTCCGCCTATGCAAAAAAAGATTTTGAATCCATCAAGAATCTGTATGGCGATGTTACCCATTCGCTATCGTTTTTTTCATTTCTATTTCTGGCAGGTGTCGCACTCTATTCTGATTACATAATGGCGGCATTTGGAGTTGAATATCTGGTAGGAACGAATTGTCTGCTGTTTCTGTTACTAGGCCAGATTTTTAATTGTTATACTGGGCCGGTGGGTTACATTTTAATTCTTTCGGGGCAGTCTAAACTAGAAGTTATTAATACCGTAGCTGGCTTATGTTTGAACGCGGCATTGTGTTTTATATTTTACCGCAGCTTTGGCGTGAGCGGGGCAGGTCTTGCGTTTTGCGTATCTAATGCGCTCATAAACCTTCTTCGATACTTCCAGTGCAGGCATCTCTTTGGCCTTAGGTGGCTTGGCAAGGTTCAGGCTGGGTTTATCGGGCTACAAGGGCTTCTTGCAATATCCTTTGTGATAATGAACGCTTTTGATTTTAACCGTGAACTTATAGCGGTTGCACTTGGTTCTACCTATTTGCTGGTTAACGTTCGAACCATCAAGAAGCTTTGGACCAATCTCAAAGTGACCCATGCAGTTTAGCTTCGCACTACTCTTACTTTGATTAAGACAAAAGCCGGATGGTATAATTACCACCCGGCTTTCTCTTTGTAATACTTTTAATACTAGTTTTTATATTGCGAAGGGCGGTTGTCAGAGACGTGGCCCAAATGTGTTAGGTATAAATAACTAGCGTTTCTTTTGCATGGATGGCTATTTTACTTCAACCAATTTCTGCAAAGATTTAGGCATAGACTTTAGCATTGCTTTCTCAGGAATGATTGCTGGAACGAAAGGTGGCTGACCCATGTCTTTCAAGATTTTAAGGCCGCCCTCTGGGGACAACATGTAATCCAGAAATGCGGTTGCCGCTGCTTTGTTTGGTGCATCTTTTAACTGAGTGATGCCATAGGTGATTGATTTACCTTTACGCACAATGGTTGTTCCTGGTTTTTTACCAGTTACGGTTACTTTAGCTTGAGCGTAGAATTTGTTATATTTGTAGTCTGAAAGATTGATATGTTTGTCTAGTTTCACGTATTTCAGATCATGCTGTACAGCTACAGAAAGGTATTCCCATGCGTAATCCATCTTTCCGTCTTTTAGCATTTTGATAAGTTCAACTGCTTTTGGACGAACCCATTCATCTTTACGGATAGAAATAAGCTTTTCGTAGAGGTCAGGCTGATTGTAGAATTTGGAAGCAAGCTGAAGAACCATGACACTTCTGTAACCGCATGGATCTAGATTTGGGTCTGAATGTCCCCATACTACACCTGGTCTCTGGAGGACGTTCATCCAGTTGTCAGCATTAATATCAGATGCGAATTTACTTTTGTCTGTATAGCAAAGAACTAACTGGTTGGTTGCAAAGCGGATATTGAAATCGGCAAACTCGGGAATAAGGTTTTTATCAATTACAACATAATCTGCTGAGGCCATGATATCAGCTTTTTGACCTTTATCAGATATAAGACGGGCCATTTTAGTAGAACCGCCAGCTGTCCTTTTAATATCAACGCCCGGATGCATCGCTTCGAAGTTTTTTTCCATTTCTGCCATAGGAACCGTTAAGCTTCCAGCATGAAAAATAACTAAATCACCGCTCATTTTCTCAGCTGCAAAAGATGGTGCTGCTACAAGAATCGAGATCATCAGTAATGCTCCATTCAATATTAATTTACGCATCATTTTCTCCTTCATATATGGTTAAAGAAACATAATAAGTTCAATAACCGTATAAAGTAGAGGTGAATTGGCGTCAACTAGTATTGAATGGTTACGAAATGGCACAAAAGTTTCTTGTGTAAGCTGGCTTGATGATAGCACTTCAACAAAAGTCCAAAAAAAAGCAACAGTATACTGTTGCACTAAAGAACGAAACTAATTTTGATTTGATTCAATAAAATTATTAACTAGTGCGAAATTTCATCCGTTTTATTTAGTACTTTACTGGTTTTAGCGACCAAGTTGGTTACCGTTACCCTATTGTAAAATAGGTCTTCAGGGTTAGCTTTTGAAAAAAGTTCTTTTAGTAGAACATTAAGGAACAAACTTTTATTAACATCTAGTTTCTTACAGGCATGCTCTATTTGTTCAATTATTTCGGGGTGTAAGTAAGCGTCTGAAAGTGATTTATGCATATTTCTCCAAGTATTTTTAATACTCATTTTTGTAACTGGTTTTCGGATAATTATTAATCTTTCATTCCAATTACCTGTTTAGATATTTTAAATATAATACTTTAATTGTAAAAAGTATAGGGGGTATCGCAATATTAACGCTTATGTTTCATAATAAACGGAATCTTAAAATATGAGATCGAATATATGTGCAATGTTGAAATACTCTATTTGCACATAAGTGCAGGGTGTTTGTGCATTTATATGTGCACTAATAAGTGCACGTCTTAATGTTTTTTTTGTAAGTATATGTAATTATAGAGAATAATGTTTTGGCACGCTTGATGCTATATGCTTATTAACCTGAGCGAGACAGCCTGCAACCCCCAAAGTCGTCTGTCTTAAGCTCGAAAAAAATATACAGTCTTCATTCCTTCTCATTACTCCTTAAGCACGTAAGGCCGGGATCCCTCCATCCCGGCCTTTCGTGCGTCTAGTGCTTTTTGCAGAAGGTTTATTTTTTCCCAGTTTGCTGAACAATATTACCGCCAACTATAAATAGAAGGCCGAACATTGTTGACGGTAGAATCTCTTCGCCTAAGATAAAATGAATGAGTATTAATGACAGGAATGGGGATAGGAAAATTAAATTGCTGATTTTGGCTGTCTTTTCAGTCAATTTTAAAGCTTTGAGCCATAGTACAAAGGTTATCCCCATTTCAAATAGGCCGACATATGCGGCTGATAGAACTGCGGGCAGCTCTGTTGGTGGTGGCCCGGAAAAGATTAGCATTACGGCTGTAACAAGAGGCAGGCCTAGGCAAAAATTTAGGAATAGTCCAATCAGCGGATCGGCTTTACTTTTGGTGCTGTAAATCCAGTACAATGCCCAGATTATGGTGCTGAAAAGAGCTAAGAATACTCCGAGGCCGCTACTGAATTGGATATCGAGCAGGTTGCCGTGAGTAGAGATTACAACCACGCCTAGGTAGCTGATAAATATTGCAATAAGTTCGCGTGCGTTAAGCTTTTGCCCAAGAAGCGGGATAGAAAGTAAAGAGAGAGTAATTGCCCATGTATAATTCAGTGGCTGTGCTTCCTGAGCTGGAAGCAGGTCGTATGCTTTGAACAGTACTATATAGTATAGGAAGGGATTTAAAATTCCGGGCAGACCGCATTTGAGTATTTGGCGCATACTCATTTTTGCAATCTGCCCGGCTTTATTTTGTGCTATTAATATACCTAAGAGAGTCAGTGTGGAAAATACCACTGCGTAAAATAGTAATTGCAACGGGTCCATGTAGGATAGTGCAATTTTAAACGCGGAGGCAACTGTAGACCAGATTAATACTGCGGAAAATCCGTAGATGTATGCTTTTTTCTGATCAGTAGATTGCAATTGGTACTCGTTTCCTGCTGACAGGAATATGATTTGCTAGATGATTACGTGCTTTTTAATATGAGCAACGGCTTCTTCTGGAGAATCGGTGACGATGAAAAGATCTAGATCCTCTTCATTACAGAATCCGTCAGCGACCAAACGAGTTTTAAACCATTCAACCAATCCGCCCCAGAATTCTGTTCCCATAAGGATGATAGGGAAAGGCTTGATACGTTTAGTTTGAATAAGAACCAGCGCTTCGCTTAATTCATCAAGGGTGCCGTATCCGCCAGGCATTGCGATGTAAGCCATAGCATACTTAATGAACATAACTTTGCGAATGAAAAAGTAATTGTAGTCACTCTTAATAGATAGGTACGGATTGGAATGCTGCTCAAAAGGTAGATGGATGTGCAGCCCGATGGACTCTCCGCCAGCTTCAAAACAACCTTTATTTCCAGCTTCCATTAAACCGGGGCCGCCGCCTGTGATTACGGAATACCCAGCTTGGCTTAGTAGCTTGGACAAGTGGTCAGTCTGAGCATACAATGGGTGATCACGAGCAACACGGGCAGAACCGAACATAGAAACTGCAGGGCCTATTTCGCTCATGGTTTCGAAACCGTCAACGATTTCAGCCATTATTTTAAAGAGTCTCCAGGATTCCTGCATGGAGAGATCATCAATTACGTATTGTCTTGATTTGTGCATGTCGCCCTCATAAAGTAGTTATAAATATAGGCAGACTATTGTGAACAGTTGCCTGAAATCCATTATTGGTGCATGTAACAGTGCATACGAATTACCAAAAAAAGAATTATAATGATAGTGCGAAAAGCTTAGAATTAACGGTGAATTTCATACGGAGGTCTGATGAAGATTACTTTTATGGGTGCTGCTAAAACAGTTACCGGCTCTTGTTATATTGTTGAGACAGAGAATGCCAGATTTGCCGTTGATTGCGGATTGCATCAAGGTAACGCTGAGATTGAAAAGCGCAACCGCTCAATAGCTGATTATAAGCCTAAAGAGCTAGATTTTATATTAATTACTCATGCCCATATCGATCATACCGGGCTTTTGCCCGCGGCTGTAAGAGCCGGATTTGACGGGCCTATATACATGACTCAGCCGACGCGCGATCTGCTTGAAATTATGCTGCTGGACAGCGCGCATATTCAGGAGATGGAAGCAGAGTGGGCAAATAGAAAAAGACTTCGCAAAGGGATAGCTCTCATAAATCCTCTTTATCAGCAGAAAGATGCTATTGCTACAACTCCGTTAATGCGGACTGTGCAGTATGGAGAACATTTTGAGCCAGCTGAAGGGGTCACAGTTAGCTATAAAGATGCCGGACATATTTTAGGCTCTGCATTTATCGAACTTTGGTCAAAAGAGGGAAAGGATACAACTAAAGTAGTCTTTTCTGGTGATCTTGGTCATAAAGACCAGCTTATTGTGCGTAATCCGTCAATTGTTGAAAAAGCGGATTATCTTTTGATGGAATCGACTTATGGAGATCGCAATCATAAGGATTCTTCGAATAGCTTGGATGAGTTGGCTGAGGCCATTAAATGGAGCTATTCACACGGTGAAAAGGTTGTAATTCCGGCTTTTGCGGTCGAACGTTCACAGCAATTGATTTACTCGCTTTTCATCTTGTATAAGGAAGGAAGACTTCCCAAAGACATGCCTGTTTACCTTGATAGTCCTCTTGCTATCAGGGCTACTGAAATTTTTAGAAACCACCCAGAGTTTTTTGATCTTGATACGAAAGAACTTATGGAGAACGGTGAAAACCCACTGTCCTTGCCGAATTTGAAATTCACTCTTGATACTGAATCTTCACAGGCCATCAATAATACATCTGGTCCTGCGGTTGTTATTTCTGCAAGCGGCATGGCTAATGCCGGTCGTATTAAACATCACCTCAGACATAATATTTGGAAAAAGGGCGCTAGTGTCGTTTTTGTCGGTTATCAAGGGGTTGGTAGTCCGGGACGTAGAGTTGTTAATGGTGCAGAAGATATAACTATATTCGGTGAAAAACTTAAGATTGAAGCCAAAATATTTACCATCAATGGATTCTCCGGTCATGCTGGTCAGGATGAAATGATCGACTGGCTTAAGCATTTCGATAGTCCGTCCATGAAAGTTATTTTGACTCACGGTGAGCCGAAAGGGCAAAAAGTCCTTTCCGCAAGAATTAAGCAAGAACTTGGATTTAAGGTTCATATTGCTGACTATCGTGAAGAGCTAATGCTTACTCCTCTTGGAGATATGGAACCTATTCTCAAGGGTAAAGCAATTCAGCCGGAAGTTGACTGGGAATTTTTGCTTAAAGATTCAGAAGGCTTGTTTACAGAGTTCAGAAAGCGCCTTGATAGAGTTAAGTCGCATTCATTCCTCAGCCAGACTGAGGTTAGAGATAAACTTCTTGATATTAACCGTCAGGTTATTGAACTGATATCGGAACTATAGATTCATGAGAGTTACAAGTGGTAAATATGGCGGACGGGTACTAAAAACCACCAGTGGGCCAGGATATCGTCCGGCTACATCCAAGGTGCGGCAGGCTGTTTTTTCTATGCTCGAATCTCGCGGCATTGATTGGGATGGCTTACGCGTGGCAGATATGTTCGCCGGAAGCGGCAGCTTGGCAATTGAAGCACTCAGCCGAGGGGCTGCATATGCATGTTTTGTTGAGAAAAACGCAAGGGCCGCATCTCTTATCAAGACTAATTTAAAAGATCTTGGCGTCGATGGATCAGAATACAAGGTTTACTCAGCGGACTTGTTTAAAGTGTTATTAAGACCGCCTCCAAAACCTTATGAACTTATTTTTATCGATCCCCCTTATAGATTTGATCTTTTACCGAAAGCTCTTGATTGCGCTTTGAAAAACGGCTGGTTGGCTGAAGATGGATTTTTACTCGCAGAAGTTGAAGAGTTGGTAGATCCACCGCAGTCAGAATTTACAGAGCAGCTGACACTTCTAGTGAACAAGCTTTACGGTCAGACAAGGATATTATTATGGCAGAAGTAAAACAACTTACAGCAGTATTTCCGGGAACATTTGATCCCTTCACTCGCGGACATTTCAGCCTTGTTATGCGCGGTCTTAAGACCTTTCATAAGGTAATTGTCGCAGTGGCGGGCAGCACTTCAAAGAATTGCTGCTTCTCACTTGATGAACGTGTGGATATGGTTAAACGCATTTTTGAAAATGAACCTCGTGTCCATGTAGAGCCGTTTAGCGGACTGCTTGTCCATTATGTGGAGCAAAGTCCTGCTAATGTAATTATGCGTGGGCTTCGCGCTGTTTCAGATTTCGAATATGAATTTCAGATGGCTCTTATGAATCGCCGCCTTGATAATGACATCCAGACTGTTTTCCTTATGACTGATTACAAATGGATGTATTTAAGCTCATCTATTATAAAAGATGTTGCGGTAAATGGCGGAGATATAAAAGGTTTGATTCCAAAACAGATCTACGATGAAGTTATGGTCAGACTTGCTCCGGTAGGTAAATAAGATATGTCTCAGCGCAGACCAGTAATCTGTATTCTCGGCCCTACGGGAGCTGGAAAGACTGCTGCATCGCTTGGCTTGGCGGAACGTTTCCCTGCGCGAGTTCTCAATTTTGATTCGCGGCAGGTTTATAAGGACTTTCCGATTATCACAGCTCAGCCTAGTCCTGCGGAGCAGGCTGTCTGTCCGCACGAATTGTATGGGTTTTTGCCGACTACCGAAACGACAACTGTTGCTGACTTTGTAGATATGGCAAATGAGAAGATTGACCAAACCCCTTCAGGTGAGTTGCCGATACTTGTTGGCGGCACTGGTATGTATTTAAAGGCTTTAACTTCCGGACTTGCTCCAATACCGGATATCCCTGAAGAGATCCGTGCCCGTATACGGCAGAGAGTTGAGGAAGAAGGATCTGCCGCTTTATTTGCAGATCTTGAGAGAGTTGATCCTGAGTACGCCAAGAAGACTCACCCGAATAATAAACAGCGAAACGGCCGTGCGCTGGAAGTTTATGAAGGGACAGGTAAAAATTTTACATGGTGGCATAATAGAGAAGTTCCGCCTTCCCCATACGTCTTTTTGAAAATTGGGATAAAGCTGGATTTGGATGTACTGACGCCGCTACTGAACAAGCGCATTGATATAATGCTTAAAAATGGTGCAATCGATGAGGCTCGCCGTGCGTGGGAAATATGCCCAGACGAAAGTGCGCCGGGCTGGACAGGCATCGGATGTAGTGAATTATTATCATTTATTAAGGGTGATATTGATATTGATGAAGCTAAATTGATTTGGGCCAAAAATACCAGAGCTTATGCAAAACGACAGCTTACATGGTTTAATCGTGAGAAAGACATACACTGGTTTTCTCCCGATGAACCCAGCAAAACCGTAGAGTTTGCGGCTTCGTGGCTTGCGCAAAATAAGAAGGAAGGATAAGCCTCCTTTTGTAAATGGCATTTAGTTGTATTCAATGGATGTAGCGGCTTGCCGCAATATAAAAATGGAAAGAACAATGAGATTATATTCATTTTTGGTGTTTTTGCTGCTTCTTGCAATACCTACTTTTGCCTGTGCGGATAGCTCAAGCAGTGGGTATATCTCTGAGCAGGATGGTATTTCTATTAACTGGGGATCTGGTTTGATTTCCTCTTCATCTGAAATTTTGCCCATGCAGGACACCATCGACCCCCAGAGGACTAAAGCACTGGCTGTTCGTCAGAGTGGTATAAAAGCCCGTAAAGCTCTTCTTGATTCTATTTTAAACTTACGTCTTAACAGTAAAGATATAGTTTATGATGCTTTTAAAGATGAGATGAAGGGATCTGCTCTTCTTCGAGGATTTGTGCAGAATTCACTGCTGAGTACTCAGGACACAGCCGACGGAATGGTAAAAGTTATAGCTTCTACTCATATTCGCGGAGAGCTTTCGTCCATAATTATTCCAGCGACACTACCGTTTCTTTCAGGAATTCCACCAACCTTATCGGATAGCAGAGAGAATGATAATTCTCTGAATTCCAATGGTGAGGAAGCAGTTGCTGTCAGCGCATCTTCTTATACTGGAATTGTTGTAGATGCGCGTGGAATGGATATAGCTCCAGTCTTGCTACCTGTTATTTATGATGGAAAAGGCATTGGAGTGTATGGTCCATTTGTAGTGAGCAGGGAGGCCGTTCTAAAAAACGGTTTGGTAGCTTTTGTTACAGATACTCCTTTTAGCCGCTTACGTGAACGTGTCGGTAACACTCCGCTGGTTGTGAAGCCTGTAAGCACCCATGGAACTGTTCGGGGAAATGTTATTTTGTCTCTTGCCGATGCTGCAAGGGCTAGATCTGTTTTGAAGCGAAAATCCGTTACCGACAATTGTTCAGTTGTTATAATGATGGATGCTCCAAAAGTTGAAGTCGTTACCCCTGATGTTGTTATCGGTGGAGCTGTCAGCGCAGGTTCGGTCCAGGGGGGGCAAGGCTCTTCTGTGAATGATTCAGGATTGCAGGAAGATTCAATAGTAGATGAAGGCACTTCACCTGCCTCGCAACAGTAATTTCCAGATCGGAGTAATCATTTGATCTTTTCAAAATATATCAAAAAAACGATTTTTGTTCTTTGTGCCTTGATGATAACAACTGCTTTAGCTGTTCCGGCCGGAGCTGTTAAAGTTCAAGTTTTCAAAGCTGGAGAAGAAGGTGTTTCTACCAAGGACTTGCGCGCAGAAGCTGTTTCTCAGGCTTTTGCTCAGGCTCTTTTAGCTGAATCGGTACGCATGATACCTGTTACGCTTTCCTCTGATAGAATCGATGCTTTAAAGAGTATGTTCGGCAGTAATTATGAGTCGTTTATAACTGGCTATAAAGATATGGATGTTAAATATCATGACGATGGAGTTACCATTCGGATTGATGTTAATGTCAACAGAAAGGCATTGCGTAATTCTCTCAGGCAGATGGGCTTTTTTGCCTCTGCAGATAAAGTTGTTAAATCAACAATTGTAATATCTAACGGAGCATATAAGCTTAATACTAAAGATCAAGCCGCTCGCGATGCTAAAGTTAAAGATTTAAAGTCTTTATACGCAGTGCAAGAAGTTGCAGTGGGAACTGTAGACCCGTCAGCTGCGACACTCAAGATTACTCAGGTTGGCAAGAAAAATTTTAGTGGGCGTCTCGATTCTCCAAACGGAAACTGGCAATCAGCCGGTAATTCTGTTGAATCCGTATGGGGAAGATTGTGGACAAAATATTATGAATCTGCCCGTGCAGATGATACTATGAATCCGAAGGCCGTTTTAGTTGTTAATGGTTGGTTTAATCCTGACGGGGTCCGTGAATTTGGCAGATTGCTCAAATCATGGGATTCAGCAGTGCAGGAAGTTCAGCTACTTGACGTTGAGATGAAACCTACAGCGGTCTCTGCAAGCTGGTCTCTAGAAGTTTCAGACCAGTGGGTTTTGAAAAGTTATTTAAACGATTTTCTTCCTCCGCGTGGATTATCATACAGAATAGATGGTCTTAGCGAAGAGAAGTAAAATAGGAGAGTCGTGACGAAACAGAAAGTCTGGACCATTCCTAATTTGATAACTGTTTCCCGAATATTGTTGACCCCTATTTTTGTTTTTGCATATCTGGGTCATAATTTTTATTTGGCATGGTTTCTTTTCATGGTTGCTGGCTTTTCTGATGCCCTTGATGGCTTTCTGGCACGAGTTCTTAACCAACGCTCTGAACTTGGAGCGATGCTTGATCCTCTCGCGGATAAAATCCTGATTGTCACTTCATTCCTGTGCCTATCGTCGCAAGGCTTCATTTCGAGCTGGCTGACTATTCTAGTCATTTCCCGTGATATAGTAATTGTTGGTGGTTTGTTTTTACTCAAATTTTTAGAAATTAATGTTAATAATAAAATTAAGCCATTGTTAGTCAGTAAATTAACAACGACTTTACAGTTGTTATTCATTTTTTTGATTCTGTGCAGTTTCGTATTTGATTTCAATTTTTCAGGTGTACAGCCAGTGATGGAGCGGGTGGTAGCTTTATTTACTCTGCTTTCAGGTATTATTTATTTGAGACAAGGTTTTAAAATGTTTTTTGAAAGGAACTTTAAAAACTAGAAAGACCCCGTCTCGCATAAGCAAAACGGGGTCTTTTAGGCAGAGCTAAGGAAGCTTTTTAAGCGTCCTTGTCTTTGTCTTTAGACGGAGTTACGTCAATTTCTTCAGACTCACTACTGGCCTTTTTGAAATTTTGAATCGCACGGCCTAATCCGCTTCCCACTTCAGGAAGTTTTTTGGCTCCGAATATCAGGATAATAATACCCAAAATCAAGAGAATTTCTGTTATTCCTAATCCAAACATTTTTTCCTCCAATGCTAGACGGTAGAGAACTTTTACACGCGCTAGGCACTAAGGTCAAGAATGACTTTAATCATTTGAACAGAAAGGAATAATTTGATTTTTTACTCTTTACAAAGTTAAACTGGGTAAATAAGTCTTTTGAAAAGTTGGATAATAAATATTTTGTGAAACTGAAAGAATGGATCAGAGGGATACATTGGCAAAAATTTCGAAATTGCCTGGGCATATGTGCTATTTTTATCAGAAGGGCAGGTGTCTTTACGAAGAATTCCTGAACCCCGGGTATAATACTGCTTGGCGTTGTAAAGTTTTAGGAGGCCTTGAAGATGAATACGATAAACTTCTACGGCAGGCTGAAGCTTTTAAACTGAGCGCTGAAGTTGTAACTGATTTATGGAACCGTAGAATTACCGAACACAGGGCTTCTTCTGGAGGGTGTCAGAAGGACGCTTTAAAGGGAGAAGATACATATCCTTTGTGTTCTAACGGGCATGACGATATATGTTTGCTTGAGCTACCTGAATGTGAGGGAGTTTGTAAAAAATTCAAGCCGATTAAGATTATTTCGGATACAGAATAGTTTCAAAGTAACATCTTTACCGATGGAGAATTGCTATGTTGATATATTTCCCGGAAATGCACGAAGAGCTTATTGTTGAAAAAGTTGAAGGCGCACTACTTTTTGATCCAGGTGTTGATAGGGAGCAGTCTAAAGATACTCTTGTTTTCAGGCCTGAAAATCTTCCTGTCGAGCCTGAGCTTTGTAAACGTATGATCGCTGATTTTGTAAGTTACGGTGAAAGTATGGGCAAAATGTTCAAAATGCTCGCCATGCCTGCATCGAGTGATAAAGATCAGTTCGGTGAAAGATCATCAGCCATTGAAAATGAACTCAATTCGCTAATTTCCAGTACTCCAGAAGTGAAGGAAACAGGAACTGAGCTTGTACAGAACCAAGTTGTCTTGGCCCTTGTTTACGCTTACGAAGAAAAACAGCTAGAGCTTGCCGAAATAGAGAATGGGCTGAATAAAAAGTGGTCTGGTTTCGGCGAAAGTATCGGACTGGATGAAGATGATCAGGCAGATCAGCATGCGATGGCTATTGGTGGATTAATTTCACATTCACCTGTTCAGGTGGGAGATCGCGTGGTGCTTCCTTGGCAGAAAGTTCTTGAGGGATTTGCAGTTCTTTTGCCAGAAAACTCCGTTTTGGTAACTAGCGATGCAGATGCTGTGGCAATCTGGCGCGATCTTGAGCTTGATTTTTATGAACAGGAAGGGATTTTACCAGAGAAGGCTACTTTTGTAAGAGATAAAGCCTGGAAGCTTATGGGCCTTTCCCGCTTACCTGAAGAGAAGCCGTGGCTTGATCGTAAATTCCTTGTAGCACTTGCTGCATCTGAATTATAGCAAGGTTAAGGAGTTTTTTAGATGGAAGGAATACATTTAAGTGATGTTACGCCGCCTAAGGTTCTAAAAAATATCAAAGGAATCATATTTGATTGTGATGGTGTGCTGATTAGTTCCTTTGAAGCGAATAAATGGTACTATAATTGGTTCAAAAAGAATTTCGATCTTCCTCCTATGGACGCAGAAGAAGAACTTTTTGTTCATGCTCATACTGTTTTTGAGTCCTTGAAGCATGTTATGCCGGAAGAGTATTATGAAGAGGCTCTTGAGCTTCGTAAG
Organism: Maridesulfovibrio frigidus DSM 17176; assembly: GCF_000711735.1. Classification (NCBI taxonomy): domain Bacteria; kingdom Pseudomonadati; phylum Thermodesulfobacteriota; class Desulfovibrionia; order Desulfovibrionales; family Desulfovibrionaceae; genus Maridesulfovibrio; species Maridesulfovibrio frigidus. The sequence continues at coordinate 55,226 of NZ_JONL01000001.1, read as the reverse complement.
CTTCCTGAGCTTGTTAAGGCTCTTGATTATATTTCTCTGGAAGATGGCCTGCTCAAGCTTCTTGAGTGGCTGAGAAATAATAAGATACGCATGGCAATTAATACAAACAGAACAGATTCTCTACAAACTGTTTTGCAGAAATTCAATGTTGAAAGTTTTTTTGCGCCGACTGTTACCTCTACATTACTGCCTAATCCGAAGCCTCATCCAGATGGTGTCCATTATATTTTAAATAAATGGGACATGAAGCGTGAGGATGTTGTTTACATTGGTGATACATGGGTAGATGAGAAGTGTGCATCCAGTGCAGGAGTTGAGTTTTGGGCTTATGGAAATCCTAAACTGAATGCGTCTATTTATATAAATGACTATTGGGTTTTAAGAAATTTACTGGAAAAAGCAAAAAATAATGTTTGGACTGAGTGTGAGTGATTTTTAGTATGCTTAAATTCAAGTTGTCGGGCTAAGATCTTTTTATTCTAAAAGGTTAAAAAGTGTTGATTCTTAGGGCTTGCTGTGCCAATTTGTAATTAAGAATGCTAGTGCAATACTACATTTTATGTCCCTTTAGGAGTACGATAAATGGATTACGTGATTCTTGCTGTAGCTAAAGTTCTCGGGATTGTTTTCAATCTCTATATGTGGGTAGTTATCATTTCGGCCCTTATTTCATGGGTAAACCCCGATCCTTATAATCCGATTGTCCGCTTTTTACAGCGTGCGACAGAGCCTGTCTTTGCAAAAGTCCGGCACTACATACCGTTCTCTGTTATCAGTGGAATAGACCTGTCTCCAATCATTGTTATTCTGGCTCTCCAAATGCTTGATATTGCCCTCGTAGGTAATTTGACTAGACTTGCATATGGAATGTAGCCGCCGGAGGTAGTAGATGAGTCTTTCAAAGATAGATTTACTTAACAAAAAGTTTTCAAAATCGCTTTTTGGTTACTCTAAAGGTGAAGTGGATCAGCTTTTGGCTGAGCTTGCGGAAGTTCTCGGCGTAACTGCTGACGAAAAGAAGCAACTCTTAAAGAAGGTTGAACGGCGCGATTCTTCCATTGGTGAATTTCGTCAGCGTGAAGAAACTTTACGCGATACTTTGATGACGACCCAAAAGATGATAGATGACCTGAAAACGACTGCTAGAAAAGAAGCTGAACTCATAATTAACGAAGCTCATTCGCGGGCGGAAGTTATTTTGCAGCAGGCTCATAATCGTTTGGCTCAAATTCATGAAGATATTAATGAACTCAAACGTCAGAGAACGAGGTTTGAAGTTGAGCTAAAGGCTGTTCTTGAGTCTCATCTTAAGACACTTGAGATTAGCAGTCCTGAACTTGAAAAAGTTGAAGCCATCGAAGCTAAACTTAAATTTTTCAAAAAGGCTAAGTGAGAACCATTATTAGAAAGAACCGTGACTTGAATATATGTCTATCCTCGGGACTTTCTAATTCGGTGTAGTTACTATGTTGAACCGCGTTAGACTGGAAAGTTCCGCTGACGCTTGAATATGCAAACCTCTGTATAGGAGTTTCAAATGGAAGCTAAAGACGTAGATTTGATTAAGACATTGGTTGATCAGGATGCAGAAATTAAAGGTCTATGGGACCAGCACACTGATCTGAACAAGGTTATTGATAAGATGGAAAAGAAAGGCTTTCTTAACGAGACTGAAACTCTAGAGCTGAAAGAGCTTAAAAAGAAAAAGCTGGCTGGTAAAACAAAATTACAATTGTCACTCGATAAGTATAAATAATAGGGAGAAGAGCCATGGAGCTCACTGGTGCTCAGATATTCTTAGAATGTCTGAGAAAAGAGGGTGTTGAGGTTGTTTTCGGTTATCCCGGCGGCGCGATAATTGATATATACGACCAAATCCCTAATTATCCTTTTAAGCACATACTGGTCAGACATGAACAGGGTGCTGTCCATGCGGCAGACGGTTATGCTAGGGCAACTGGAGACGTAGGTGTATGCCTCGTTACTTCAGGTCCCGGTGCTACAAATGCTGTTACAGGCATTGCCACTGCATACATGGACTCAATTCCGGTAGTTTGTTTTACCGGACAGGTTCCGACTCCGTTAATCGGTAATGATGCCTTTCAAGAGGTAGATATTGTCGGAATTACGCGTCCTTGTACTAAACATAATTATTTGGTCAAAGATATTAAAGACCTAGCCTTCACCGTAAGACAGGCTTTTTATCTTGCCCGTTCTGGAAGACCCGGACCTATCGTGGTCGATCTTCCGAAAGATATAATGCAGACCAAGGCTGAATTCGTTTGGCCAGAAGATGTGTCTCTTAGAAGCTATAACCCGAATCTTTTGCCGCATACCGGGCAGATTAAAAAGGTTGCCAAACTGATTGAGCAGGCCGAAAGACCTATCATTTATGCTGGTGGCGGGGTTATAAGCGGCGGAGCAGAGGATGAACTTACTTGGCTCGCTAGGAGTCTGAACATACCAGTGACGGCAACTCTCATGGGGCTGGGTTCTTTTCCGGGCAACGATCCACTTTGGCTCGGAATGCTAGGAATGCACGGAACTTATGCCGCAAACATGGCAATCAATAACGCGGACCTCGTTCTGGCAATTGGAGCGAGGTTCGACGACCGTGTTACGGGTAAAGTTGATACTTTTGCCCCGAAAGCTACTCTTGTTCATATTGATATTGATCCGACTTCAATTCAGAAGAATGTAGCTGTTCACGTTCCTCTCGTTGCTGATTGTAAAAGCGCCCTTTCTGCTCTGAAGGCTGAAATGGAACCGAACTTGGATGCTGTAAAAGCTGAAGAAGATCATGCTGTCTGGGTTCGTCAGGTTCAGCAATGGTCTGAGACTCATCCGCTGCGTTATAAGAAAGGTAGCAAGCACATTAAGCCTCAGTATGTTGTTGAAAAGATATATGAAATCAGCAAAGGTGACGCTATTGTCGCTACTGAAGTTGGTCAGAATCAGATGTGGGCTGCTCAATTTTACAAATTTAAAAAGTCAAAATCTTTTCTGTCTTCTGGCGGTTTGGGAACGATGGGGTATGGACTTCCTGCCGCAATCGGTGCACAAATGGCGTTCCCCGATAAGCTCGTAGTGAATATTGCCGGGGACGGTTCTATTCAGATGAATATTCAGGAAATGATGACTGCTGTCTGTAACAATCTGCCGATTAAAATCGTTATTTTAAATAATGGCTATCTCGGCATGGTTCGTCAGTGGCAGGAACTTTTTTATAATCGGAACTATTGCGAAACCTGTATGGATGCTCAGCCTGATTTCGTTAAATTAGCTGAAGCTTACGGTGCCGCAGGGTTCAGGGTTACTGAAGAGAAAGATGTCGTACCTGTTCTTACGGAAGCTTTTGCTCTTCCGAAGACTTGTATTATCGATGTTCGCGTTGATCCAGAGGAAAATGTTTATCCGATGGTTCCCGCAGGCGCTTCTTTAACCGACATGTTGCTCGTTTAGGAGGATAGAATAATGAGACATACTCTGTCCGTCAGTGTTGAAAACGAGCCGGGAGTTCTATCCAGGGTCGTTGGGTTGTTTAGCGGACGTGGATTCAACATTGAGTCCCTTAATGTTGCTCCCACTCTGGAAGAGGGCGTGTCCCTCATGACTATAACTACTGTCGGTGATGAACAGATCATTGAGCAGATTGTAAAACAGCTTAGAAAGCTGGTTACGGTCATTAAGGTAGTTGATCTCACAGAATTAAAAGCTGTTGAGAGAGAAATGGTCATGCTTAAAGTTAATGCCGAAGACGCTAAGCGTGCAGAAATTCTGCGCATAGTTGATATATTCAGATGTAAAGTAGTTGATGTAAGCGTGGACGAGCTGACCCTTGAGGTAACAGGCGACCACGGTAAAATCGAAGCTTTGATTAATCTGCTGGCTAGATTTGGTATTAAGGAAACTGCCCGTACAGGTACAGTCGCTATGAAGCGAGCCTTGCAAGCTTAATTATATTTCAATCATTATTTCGGCATAGAAGTGCTCTCCGGCAGGTTTTAATCGGGTGTTAAAACTAGCTGGGAAACTATTATGGTTTCGTGTCCGAAGGAAAGCGAAAATTAGGAGATTTAAATGAAAGTTTATTACGAAGATGATGCGGATTTAAGCCTTTTGAAAGACAAAACTGTAGCCATCATCGGTTACGGTAGCCAGGGACATGCACACGCACAGAATCTACGTGATTCAGGCGTTAAGGTTGTTGTTGGACAGCGTCCCGGCGGAGCTAACTACGAGCTAGCAAAAGAACATGGTTTTGAGCCTGTAAGTGCAGCAGAAGCAACAGCAGCAGCTGATCTTATTATGATTCTTCTACCTGACCAAGTTCAGGGTGCTATTTATAAGGAAGACATTCTTCCTAACCTAAAGCCAGGTGATATCCTCGCTTTCGGCCATGGTTTCAATATTCATTTTGACCAGATCGTTCCTAACGATGACAACGACGTAATCATGATCGCTCCTAAGGGACCGGGTCATCTTGTTCGTCGCACATACACTGAAGGCGGAGCTGTTCCAGCAATCGCTGCTGTTTACCAGAACGTTTCCGGTAAAGCTTTTGATATCGCTCTTGCTTACGCAAAAGGTATTGGCGCAACTCGTTCAGGTGTTATCGAAACTAACTTCCGTGAAGAAACTGAAACTGACCTTTTCGGTGAGCAGGCAGTTCTTTGTGGTGGTGTAAGTGAGCTTATCAAAGCTGGTTTCGAAACTTTGGTTGAAGCTGGATACCAGCCTGAAATCGCATACTTTGAGTGTCTGCACGAACTCAAATTGACCATCGACCTCATTTATGAAGGTGGTCTATCCAACATGCGCAGCTCCATCAGTGATACAGCTGAATACGGCGACCTTACTCGCGGACCAAGAGTCATTAACGCAGAAAGCCGTAAAGAAATGAAAAAGATCCTCAAAGAAATCCAGCAGGGTGAATTTGCTAAAGAATTCATCGTTGAAAATATGTCTGGTAAAGCTCATTTCAACGCAATGCGCCGCATTAATGCAGAGCATCCGGTTGAAGTCGTTGGAGCTGATCTTCGCAAAATGATGAGCTGGCTTAAAAAATAGTCCAGCTGATTTAGTTTGATTTAAATTTAGCCCGCAATAAAAAGATGATCCATTCACTTTTTTATTGCGGGCTATTCTTTTTTCTATTTTATTTATGCAAGCTACATGACTTATTAGAGAGCTTAGTGTCAGCTTAATATCATAGATTGTCTGTATAGGGATTTGTTATAAAAGGGCGCAAGTGGTTTGTAGAATTGGAAAAGTCTGTCAATATTAGTATTAGCTGTTTTAATGTTCACGGTGTTTTGGTAGATTCCTTTAAATATTTGCGCTGGTAATTCGTTGCGATTTGGTATAAAGCCCCTTTGTGCTGGTGAGAAAAACTTTTTTCGCCATTTCCGAATTATACCTAAAGACAGTCTTGATAGTAGTTTCCGATATACGGAAATATCAATAATAAAGCCTGCTGTTACTTAAGCGTTAGCAGGCTTCTCGTATTCATTTTTAAAACACGGAAAATATTTTGGCAAAAGAAGAAGGCATTGCAGTTAATGGCACCGTAGAAGAAGCACTCCCGAATGCTATGTTCAGAGTAGAGCTCGAAAACGGTCACGTAGTATTGGCACATATTTCTGGTAAAATGCGTAAATTCCGCATCAGAGTAATGCCCGGTGATAAAGTTACGGTTGAACTTTCTCCGTACGACTTGACTCGCGGCAGAATTACTTACCGTCCTCGTTAAGTACTAGTCGGTAGATTTTAGCGGTTTGAATATCGCTAAAATATTCCCCACGCGGGGTCGCTCTAATATAGACGGCCCCGTGGGAAGAGTAGTGTAAATTTCTCTTCCTTTTTTTTGCGCCCTTTTTTTGAGGGCTTTTATGCGTTCTTTATATCCAGTAGCGGGGTTCCGTTTATTGCTTCTAAAGGCGTAACTTTGATAGTTTGCCCTTCTATGTGCGTAATTGTTACCGGATGCATACCAATGGGGTTAGGGCGATCAGGTGAACGTGTAGAAAACACTCCACGCATGGGGATTGATTCATTGCCGCGTGGGTGTACCTTTAAATAGTTTCTGTCCGCTTCATGCAGCCATGTCAGTAAAACGATCTCCATCCCGACCTTGAGACCATCCATTGCATCAGAAAATTCTTCTTCAATCCGTAAGGTCGCAACAATTCCACCTTCATCTCCCTGTCTCGGCGTATCAGATCTTTTTTTAAAGTCCGATTGTACATATCCAATTATTTTCAGAGAAGTGTCCATTTTGTCCTTTTATTTTGGGGTATTATGATGCTGTCATACTTAAAGAATGAGTTGTATTTATGACTTGTTTGCATTAAGGCATCCAGCTAAGTTCTGTAGGATGTTACCGTTAGAATTATTTATAAACGATTTTTTTTCAAATAGGAATCGGCAATAACTATTGCTGCGAATATTGATCTCGGCATTGACAGCAGGAGAGATCACGAATATCAATTTTTTCAGTGGTGCTCTTACGAGCTTAAAAGGGAATCCTGTTTAAATCAGGAGCGGACCCGCCGCCGTGAGTCCTATATAATTGAACCCCGTAGCCGATTTTAATCAGGCTTAGCGTGTCACTGAAATTTTATTTCGGGAAGGCCGGGTAAGATGGGACAAGTCGGAAGACCTGCCAACACTGATGATATGCTATGCTTTGATAGATAACGGGGCTTTTATCTATTGAAAAATCCGTATAGCTACGCGTGCTTTGCATGTGTAGGTGCGGGCTGTTTTATTTTAAGCCCCCAAATAAATGGAGACTGTTATGCAGTATCGTTTTGGGGTTAAACAAAAAGCACTTTCTGCTTTTATCCTTCTTTTTCTACTCATTCTTCCCTCAATTGTTCTCGCCGGACATGGCGAACCTGCGGCTGTTAAGAAAGGCATTCTTCTGATTGCTTTTGGATCAACTATGGATGAAGCGCAGGTGTCTTTCGATAACTTAGATGCCGCTGTTAAAAAGTCTTTTACTGACGTTCCTGTACGGTGGTCATTTTCATCTGCCATTATTCGAAAGGTACTAGCTGAAAAAGGGCGTGTCATTGATTCGCCTGTGACGGCCCTTTCAAAAATGATGGATGACGGCTTCACGCATGTTGCTGTTCAGTCATTGCACACCATTCCCGGCAAAGAATATTTCGGCATCCTTGAGACGGCTAAAAGGTTTGAGGGCATGCCTAAGGGGATGTCTAAGGTTACTGTTGGCAAGCCTCTTCTTTATTCGGATGAAGATATGGTTCGAACAGCGACAGCTATTGCTGCCAATATCCCTAAAGAACGCAAAGCTAAAGATGCTGTTGTTCTAATGGGACATGGAACGCATCATAGTGCCAATATTTACTATCCTGGATCTCAATATTATTTTTCAAACATTGACCCTAAAATATTTGTAGGAACCGTTGAAGGTTCTCCTACTCTTGATGATGTCAAAAATAAACTTGCCAAAAGCAAGGCTAAGAAAGTCTACCTGATACCATATATGTCTGTTGCTGGTGACCATGCACGTAACGACATGGCTGGTGACGAGGCTGATTCTTGGATGTCAGAGTTGACCAAAGCTGGCTATAAATGCGTACCTGTTCTTAAAGGTAGTGCAGAACTCCCGCAGGTCGTAGATATCTGGGTCGATCATCTTAAAGTAGCTTTTAAAAATCTAGATTCTTAAGCTGAATTAATTCAAGGGGCGGTAAAATATGGAAACATTGGAAAAAAGGAGAGTTAAGGCTGTTGCTGTACTCTTGTCTCTTGTCCCTGTTTCTATTTTTGCCGCCTGCTTGTTTGGTGCATATGATACGTCGGTTGAGCAAGTTTTTGGCGTGTTCAAATCTGCGATCTTCGGAGATGCGGAAAGTACGAAGTCGTCGCTATCTTTTATAGTTACAGATTTAAGGCTCAGTAGAATATGCCTGTCTTTTTTGGTGGGTATGTCGCTTGCTGTTGCCGGAACCGTATATCAAGGTATTTTGCGAAATCCATTGGCTGACCCTTTCACATTAGGCGTTAGTAGCGGGGCCGCATTTGGCGCAAGTCTAGCTATATTTTCTGGATCAACCGTCCTCGGGGCGGGGCTATGGCTTAAGTTCGGATCGCTCTTTCTACCGCTGGCAGCTCTTGCGGGTGCTATGGCGGCTCTTGGTGCGGTTCTTATGCTCGGGCGAATCGGCGGCAGTTTGCGCCGTGAGACTATGGTGCTTGCTGGGATTGTCGTTGCGACTTTCCTCTCGGCTTTGATCTCCTTGCTTAAGTCGCTGGACGAAGATTCCGTGACAAGCATTGTCTTTTGGATAATGGGCAGTTTTCAAGGGCGCGGTTGGGATCACGTTGCGCTGTTTCTACCGTATTTTATTCTTGGGATGATACCAATCATTTATTATTCTCGTGAACTGGATATTTTGTCACTCGGTGAAACTCAGGCACGTCATCTTGGTATGGATGTGTCCCGAGTTAGATTATATTTGCTTGTGGGATCGGGGCTGTTGACGGGAGCGGCTGTTGCTGTTTCTGGAATTATCGGATTTGTGGGACTGATTGTTCCTCATTTGGTTCGTATGTTTCAGGGAGCGGAACACAGGCCTTTGCTCCTTTCATCCTCATTGCTCGGTGGACTGCTTCTTGTGTGGTCAGATGTTATTGCCCGCTCACTACTTCCCGGCGGCGAAGAATTGCCTGTTGGAGTTGTGACAGCACTTCTAGGCGGACCGTTTTTCTGCATAGTTTTACGGGGCGGATTCAGGGGGACAAAGTCATGATCGGTGTGGAAAATATTTCTGCCGGATATGGCAAGCGCAAAGTCCTCAGCGATATGAATTTACATTTTTATGAAGGAACGATGACAGCTGTCCTCGGGCCTAACGGGAGCGGCAAAACTACTCTTGTTTCATCTATCTCGGGGGTTTTGAATCCTTTATCAGGAAAGATAAAGGTTGCCGGAAAAGATGTTCGGGATTATCGCCCTCGTGAGCTTGCTGAAATTATGTCTGTCCTTCCGCAAAAGGTTGAACCTGCTTTCGGGCTGACTGTGAAGTCAATGGTTATGATGGGCAGATACGCGCATGGTTCAGGTTTTTTCGGATACGATGATGACGATGAGAATATTTGTGCCGAAGCTATTCAGCGGGTTGGAATTACCCATCTGACGGATCGTCCTGTATCTGAACTTTCGGGCGGCGAGTTTCAGCGAGTTTTGATGGCTCGTACAGTTTCACAGCAGTCGAAAATAATGGTTCTTGATGAGGCCGCATCAGGAGTTGATGTTGCCGGTAAAATTGAGCTTTTTGATATGCTCAAAACGCTGAATAAACAGGGCGCGACCATAATTTGCGTGATCCACGATTTGAATCTTGCATCACTTTATTTTGACCGTCTTGTGTTCTTGTCAGAGGGAAAAGCTGTGCTGGACGGTCCACCTGCGGAAGTTATTACGAAGGATAATATTTCGAATGTTTATAAAACATCTGTTTCAATTGTTGAACATCCGGAACTTGGTGTTCCTCAAGTCCTTTTTTCTCCTTCTGGTGATTTTACCCTGTAATTTGGCTTTTGCAGAAATTTCTGTGATTGATGACTTCGGGGATAAGGTTGTGCTTAAGGGGCCAGCAAAGCGGATTGTCGCACTTTACGGATCTTTTAATGAGATTCTTTTTGCGATGGATTTAGGTGACAGAATAGTTGCCCGCACAGCCGGTGATGACTATCCTGCAAAGATAGTGATGCTACCATCCATAGGAACTCACATGCGCCCTAATCCAGAGCTTATTGTCGCCTTAAACCCTGATTTAGTTTTACAGATGGCGGGGCGCTCGCAAGCCAAGGCGCCGCTAGAGCCGTTAAAGGTGCGGGGTATTCCGACCGCTATGTTTCAGGTGACCTCGTTTGACGAGTTGTATTCCCTGATTCACAGAATCGGCATTTTGACCGCAGAGCCTAAGCGCGCAGAAAAGCTTGTGCAGTCCATGGCTATGCGTCTTGATAAAGTGAAAGAAAAGTACACCGATATTAACGATAAGCCTGAGGTGTTCTTTGAGATTCGTTACCCGAATCTTTTGGCTGCAGGAAAAGGTTCGATTGTATCGGATATTATACGAAAAGCTGGCGGGCTCAATTGTGTAAAGAATAACAAAAAGATCGTTCGCATGGGTGAAGAAGAACTTCTTCGGCTCGATCCTGAAAATTATGTTTACCAGTCCGGCCGCATGAATCAATCTCCTGTACCGCCTGCTGAGCGTGGTCATTTTAAAATGATTAAGGCAGTTCGATCTGGTAGGATTTTGGAGGTAGACGAATCTGTATTTTCTCGTCCCGGCCCACGCAATGTTGATGCTGTGGAAACTTTGGCCGATTTTTTATATAGTAATAATTAGAGTGAATCTCTTCAAAACATTTGCTGTCACTGTTTAATCAGTGAACTTAAAACGAGTATATTAATGAGTAATTACGGTAAAATATATGGTATTGGTGTTGGTCCCGGTGATCCTGATTTGCTGACAGTGAGAGCTGTACGCACCCTTGAAAAAGTAGATGTGGTTTTCGCCGCGTGTTCCACCAAGAATGACTATTCGCATTCGCTAGAGATCGCTAAAGAATATTTGAATGATAGATGTGAAGTTGTAAAACTTGGCTATCCTATGACTCGTGACAAAACGGATTTACAGGCTGCGTGGGATGAGAATTGTAAGCTTGCTGCTACTTATCTCGCTGACGGAAAAAGCGCGGCTTTTCTTACACTTGGAGATCCGCTGATCTATTCAACTTTTGGCTATATGCTCCAGACTTTGCGCAGAATGTACTCTGAAATTGAAGTCGAAGTTGTGCCGGGTATAACATCATATCAGGCTGCTGCTGCAAGGTCATGTCAGGTGCTTGTTGAATCAGGGCAGGATCTACTGCTGACATCAGGCGTTGCGGATACGGACAAGTTTGCGGAAACTCTCGCTACGGTAGATAATGCTGTCATTTTGAAAGCTTACCGTAATTTTCCTGAGCTTCGTAAAACTGTGAAAGAAATTCCAGATATCGATGTTAAATTTTATACGCGTTTGGGCTTGGACGGCGAATCCATTTACGAAGATATCGATGATGTCCCTGAGAAGACGCAATATCTTTCGTTGATGCTGCTTACGGCTTCTGCTGTAAGCTGATTTGAAATCGGCTTAGATCACTCAAATTAGTGAAAATTGTTTTTAAAATATGGCGATTTCCTTAGCTCCGCAAAAAAGGTTCTAACCCTCCCCTTAAATGGGATTCCATAAGGGGTAGTACCCCTTTGGCCGTCGGAGACGAAATCATCTATTAAAAAGCACGTAGTGCTTCAAAATTGTTATTTTTTTATTCGCTAAGATTAATTGCGAATTAGGTTTCGTCCGGTTGATACTCTTCACGCATTTTAAGGGCCGTCTTTTTTAAGAAGGCCACTTTTTGTGAAGCCTGTTGTTTTTTTACAGCGTATTCGAGTTGATAGGCAGACTTTTTGTCTGGCAGTTCTTCTACAATTTCGATTGCGACTGGTCGCCTCGCGCGGGTGTATTTAGCCCCTTTTTTGCCACCTTTGTTGTGCTCAGCGAGTCTGCGCTCGGGGTCGGTGGTTACTCCGCAATACAGAGAATTGTCGCTGCAGCGCAGTAGATATACATGCCATGTTTTCATGCTTGGTCCATACTCTGGACCTGCCGTAAGGTCAAAATATAGAAAGTTTGACAATTTTGGCGTTCAAAACGGAAAGAATCCCTTGAAATCGTTGACTCGCTAGCCAATATGGCACCATTTACCTTGCTTTCCTTCGCGCATCCATATATTTTGCCCTGCTTAACCATGACCTAGTTTGAGATCTGTTTTTATACATATTTGAAGGGCGACTGCTGATTGAAGCCGATATGCCATGAGTACTATACAAATTTCTCAGCTTTTTTCAGCCAAATCCCCTAATCGGAGAGTCAATGCCTAAAGTTACTATATCATCCCTTGGAAAATCTTATAGCGGTCAAGATCTGTTTCATGATCTTTCGTTTGAAGTTGTTGCCGGAACGCGGCTTGCTGTAACTGGTCCTAACGGATGTGGTAAATCTACGCTCCTCAAGCTTATAGCCGGAAAGATCAAACCGGATCAGGGCGTTCTTGCCATTTCAAAAAATGCCCGTGTCGGATATGTCGCTCAGGAATTTACTGATGAAGATCTCGAGCATGGCCTCCTTAGTTGGGTGCTTGCCGCTTTGCCATCATGGAATACTCTTTGGGAAGACTGGGAACATGCCGCGGCTACAAAAGATCACGCATTAATGGAGAAGCTTTCGCAGCGTCAGGCCGACCTCGAAAATCAGTTCGGATATAACCCTGAACATAAAGCTCGCACAATTCTGACAGGACTTGGTTTTTCTGAGCACAGTATGCTCAGCAAGATTGAAGAGCTTAGTGGTGGATGGCGCGAAAGGGCCAAGCTAGGCAGAGTTTTGTTGCAAGGGGCCGATGTTCTTCTGCTTGATGAGCCTACTAACCATCTTGACCTTGAAGCTGTCGAGTGGCTTGAAAGCTACTTGCTTTCTTTCAGGGGCGTAGTTGTTTACGTCGCGCATGATCTTGTTTTCCTTAACCGCGTAGGTACGCACGTTTTGTACTTGGGAGCAGGGAAAGCTGTAGTCAGGCGTGGTTCATTTACACAATTTTTGGAATGGCGCGCGGAGAATGCTTCTCAGAGATCTCGCGAAGCTGTGAAATTATCCGCTAAAATTGAAAGCGAATATTCATATATTAACCGTTTTAAAGCTCAGGCACGTAAGGCCGCACAGGCTCAGTCTAAGCTTAAAAAAGTAGTTAAGCTCGAAGAAGAGCTTGCACAGATTAAGCTTGAAACTGATAGCCATCGCGCTGGTAGAACTCTTTCGTTTAATATGCCTCGTACATCTCGCGGTGATAAGGCTGCCATATCCGTTGTTGATCTGGAATTTTCATATGATGGCAAACGTCCATCACTTTGGCCGATCCTTAATTTTCAGTTGTTCCGTGGTAAAAAAGTTGCACTTGCCGCGCCTAACGGAGCTGGTAAATCAACTTTGCTAAAGGTCATCCTCGGGCAATTGGAGCCAAATGCTGGGTACGCGACCATTGGTCAGAATACCAGTCTTGCATATTTTAGCCAGCATCAGAGTGAAATTCTGCGAAGTGAAGCTACCGCTCTTTCTGAAATAAGAAGGCTTTGCGATCCTGACACTACTGAAGAGCAGCTTAAAGGCGTGCTCGGGCTTTTCTTGCTTGGTCAAAAATATTTCGAACGTAAGGTTTCAGCGCTTTCCGGTGGTGAAAAGAACAGGCTTATACTTGCAAGTTTATTTCTATCAAGAGCGAATCTGCTGATTCTCGATGAACCTACTAACCATCTTGATCTCGAAAGCCGCGAAGGCCTTATTTCTGCACTTAAGGATTATGACGGGACAATCTTTTTTGTAGCGCATGATCGTCATCTTCTTACGGAAATTGCAGAAGAAATCTGGGCATTAACCGATACTGGAGTTGAAGTTTTCCAGACCTTCAAAGGTTATGACAAGCATCGCAAAAATGCGCTTGCCGGAATTGGTACCAGTAGTCCTGCATCGAAAGAAGTTGTGGAAGAATATAAGCCTGCCAAACGTAAACTTTCAAAAGAAGAAAAACGGAAACAGGCTGATATCCGTAATGCTATTTATAAAGATCTGAAACCGCGCCTTGCGGAATATGCGAAGCTTGAGAAGGATCTTGAAAAAGTTATGGAAGAGCAGGCCGGGCTTGAAGGTAAATTGAATGATCCTGCATTATATAATAATCCGGGGGCGGCCATTGAGCTTAATTCAAATTATTCTGAAGCATGCTCATGGTCTGAGAGCTTAATGGAGCAGATGGCTGAGCTGGAAGAAGAAATTGCTGAGCTTGAAGTGCGTAAAAAAGAGATTTTGGACGAGGGTTAGCTTTCATGGGTGAGCGCGCTCCTATATCCGTTGTCGCAGGGATTATCTGGAGAGATGGTCTTTTTCTATCTGCTGAGCGTCCAATCGGCAAAGATTATGCGGGCTGGTGGGAGTTTCCCGGTGGCAAAGTGGAGCAGGGTGAGTCCTTAGCTGATGCGCTTGTTCGTGAATTGCAGGAAGAGCTTGGTATTACGCCTCTTAAGTATGATTTTTGGATGGATAAGATTGTCGAATATCCAGAATACACGGTTAAATTAAATTTCTTTGATATATGGGATTTTTCAGGAAAAGTTACATCTATGGAAAAACAAAAGTTTGACTGGTTTGAACTTGATAATGTAGTTGATGTAAAATTTTTACCTGTTAATTATGAGATACTTGAACTATTGAAAGAAAGGGAAAGGGGCTTGTCCGCCGTTGCCTCGCCAAGGAGACTGCATGAAAATAGTTGATTTGATTGAAAAAAATAAACCGTTTATTTCCTTAGAATTTTTTCCGCCTAAAGATAAAGAATCTTGGCCTAAATTTTTTGAAGTAGTAGAGAAATTGAAAGTGCTGAATCCCCTTTTTGCTTCCGTTACATACGGAGCTGGAGGCGGAACGCAAGACAACTCTCTTGAAATAGTTAAACAGATGAAGCAGAATGCAGGTATTGAGCCTTTAGCTCATTTGACGTGTGTTGGTGCAAGTCCAGAAAATATAAGCGAATTCATTAATTCGCTGCGTGAAGCAGGTGTTGAAAATATTCTTGCTCTGCGCGGGGATGCTCCAGCCAATGTTGAAGGTTTTGATTTTAGTGATCAAGAATTTAAGCATGGTTCTGATCTCGTTACTTATGTAAAAGATAATCATGCGGGTATGGGAATCGGCGTTGCCGGCTATCCTGAAGCGCACCTTGAATCTCCTTCAATTAAAGAAGATTTCGAGTGGATGAAATATAAGGTTGATGAGGGCGGACAGTTCATCCTTACACAGTTGTTTTTTGATAACAGAATGTATTTTGACTTCTGTAACAGACTTACTGAAATGGGAATTAATGTTCCTATAGTTCCAGGCGTACTCCCTATTATGAGCCTTAAGTCTGCCAAATTTATTCTTTCACTTTGCGGTGCTGCTATTCCAGGAAAGTTTCTTAGTGCTCTTGAAAAAGCGCATGCTGAGGGCGGAGATGACGCTGTTTACCGTCTTGGAATAGATTATGCTACAAAGCAGGCCCAAGGACTTCTTGACGGAGGAGCTCCCGGTGTCCATTTATATACTTTGAATAGAGCCAAAGCATGCCTTGAAATTGGGCAGGCCTTGAAATTATAATAGATAGAAGTAGTAAGGTTTCCCTGACTTTTCGGATATTTGTTAGGACCAGATCATTATTTGATCGTTAATATTAAAAATTAAATCTGATAACTCTTTGAGGTTCAGATCAAAAATACGGAGGAAACACAGATGGGTACTAAAAATCCTAGAGTTGCAGTGGTTGGCGCTACAGGGGCGGTTGGTCGTGAAATGCTTAAAGTTCTTGAGCAGAGACAATTTCCCGCATCTGAAGTTGTTCCTTTTTCTTCTTCCCGTTCAGCAGGAACGAAAGTTTCATACATGGGAGGAGAATTAACCGTTGTTGAGCTTAAAGAAGATTCTTTTGAAGGATTCGATCTAGCGCTATTTTCTGCTGGTGGCGGAACTTCAGAAAAATTTGCACCTCTCGCTGCTAAGGCCGGATGTGTTGTTGTAGATAACTCCAGTGCGTGGAGAATGGATCCAAAGATTCCACTCGTTGTGCCTGAAGTTAACCCTGAAGATCTCGACTGGCATCCCGGTATTATTGCTAACCCTAACTGTTCCACAATTCAGTTGGTTGTAGCGCTAAAGCCTATTCATGATAAAGCTACAATCAAGCGCTTGGTTGTTTCTACATATCAGGCTGTCTCCGGCTCAGGTCAGAAAGCTATTGCGGAACTTGAAACTCAAGTTAGCAGGCTCTTTAACGGTAAAGAAATTGTGTCTGATGTTTACCCGCACCAGATTGCTTTCAACTGCCTACCGCAAATCGATGTTTTCCTTGATAATGATTACACCAAGGAAGAGATGAAGATGGTGAATGAAACTAAAAAGATCATGGGTGATGATTCCATCAAGCTTACTTGTACAACAGTACGCGTACCCGTTTTCTTCTGTCATTCCGAGGCTGTAAACATTGAAACAGAAGAAAAGCTATCCGCTAAAGATTGTAGAAATCTTCTTGCAAATTCTCCGGGTATCACCATTATTGATTACCCTGAGAAGAGTCACTACCCGATGGCTATCGACTGTGCAGGCGCAGATGACGTGTTCGTTGGTAGAATTCGCGAAGACGAAAGCATCGATAATGGCCTTAATCTTTGGGTTGTTGCTGATAACATCCGCAAAGGTGCAGCTCTTAACACCGTGCAGATTGCTGAGACTCTCATTGCACGCGACCTTGTTCGCGTAGTATAAATCAGCTTTTACTAGTTCAAGTTAGGCCGTTCTTCGAAAAATCGAAGGACGGCCTTTTTTTTATGCCCTAATCCCTTGCCGAGATGCTCCATTGTTCTGTAAGTTAATAAACACTTTTGAGGGGATACAAATAATATTTACGGAGCTTACGTTGATTAAAAAAGTTAATAGCGAAGAGTATATTGATGCAATGCTTTCATCCATGCGGGCAGGGACAGATTCTATTTGCGCTTTTTACGAGCATAGGATCGGACTTATTTGTACTGATCCCAAACTGATGCTTATGCCTTGGGACGATCATCTTGTTCATCGCGGAGATGGTGTTTTTGAAGCTATGAAGTTTGTGGATGGAAAGTTATATCAGCTTGAGCCGCATTTACGCAGAATGAAAAGGTCGTCGGCTACAATTTTCCTTGAGCCACCATGTTCGTGGGATGAACTTTCAGATATTATTTTAGATGTATGCGGAGCATCTGGATGTGATTCTGGTGTGGTCCGAGTCTTTTTGGGACGCGGTGGCGGTGGCTTTGGTATCAGCCCTTACGAATGTCCAGTTCCTTCATTATATATAGTCGTTACAAAACTTAGTACCAAATCGGATGAGTGGTATAAAAAAGGCATTACAGCTTTTAAAACCTCAATTCCAGCAAAGCAGCCTTACTTGGCTACGATTAAATCTATTGATTATTTGCCCAATGTTTTGATGAAACGCGAAGCGATAGAGAAAGGTTTCGATTTACCTTTTTGCTTCGATGGAATGAGCTTTTTGGCTGAAGGTGCCACAGAAAATGTGTGTATAGTTGACAGTAATGGAACTCTTTTAATTCCCGAGTTCACCAATGCTCTTGCCGGAACTACACTTCTGCGCGCAATCACGCTTATAGCTGATGAAGTTCCAGTAGATTATTGTGCAATATCTGAAGATGAAATTCTTATGGCAAAAGAAGTCATAGTTTGTGGAACGACGATTGATGCTGTCGGTGTTGTTCGGTTTAATGAGAAGCCGATTCACGATGTAAGGCCCGGTCCCGTTGCAATACGTATGCGTGAGCTACTGATTAAAGATATGAAAGAAAATGGTACCCCGGTACCGAAAAGATAATATTTGGGGGATGCCTCCGGCGGCTCGAACCCTTTTGGGAAAAGGGGTCGAGACTCCCAAAACTTTTTAGTAGTTTGGGATGGGGGGCGTTTATATTAAATATTTAGATATTGTTCGGGGTCTATGCACATAGCGTTGAACAATTTTAAGAAGTCGGCGATGTGTTTTCCGTCTGCTAGGCTATGAAGTAGCTCTATTGAGATGGGAATAGTTTCTTTTCCCTCGACAGTTTTTGTTGTTTGTCCAAACAATATTCTTGGCACAGAGTCTACGTTGCAGTCACCCCATGGGTTGGTGGCTGCAGTGAATGATATTCCCGCAGCGATGCTGAAGTAGAGCAGGTTTTGCTTATCTCCGCCTTTCGGAGTTAACGATGGGTTTTTGTCGGCATTTGCTCTGGAAATTTCGATATTTTTTGCTTGCTCTATGTAATTTTCAGAATATTCAGCTAGGCAGTTTGCGTGTAGATTTTTGCCTTTGGGAATGTAAGTGAAGGCAGGGTGGACCTTGTCAAAGATGACTGGTTTTCCGTCTACCATTCTAGTTCTGAATTCTGGTATGGCGTTAGCTGCTTTTGTCGCAAAAAAGTATAGAGCATCAGAAAAGCGAATGATCTTATCATTTGAATTTATCTTTCGTCTGTAAGCACAAAATTTGCTGATGTCTTGTTGTACTGTAACAGCGTACTGGCAGGATTTTAATGATTGAAAAAAGTTGAAATGCTCGCGCCTTTCCCAACTATCCATATCTATATTCTGCTTATTGCTGTTTGTCGAAATTGTGATGTTCTGTGTATTGGTCATTTGTTTATCCGTGCTGCTTGTATTTAAGTAAACTGGTAAAGTACGATAGTGATATTCTTGTTAATGGCAAGTTGTATTTCGTGCATGAAATGACCGCAAATTGGAAAAATGTAATTCAGCCATTGTCACACCTAACTGAAATGACTTAATGAATCATTATGACAAAACGATCATATACAGTGGAACCAGTCTCCGACGCAAAGGTGCTCACGGACGTACGAATTCTGACCGAAGGGAAGGTTTGGCATCTCTGGGGGCGCAAGGGTACTGAACGGGAACTTTCGCTCATTCCGAATTGTCTGGTAGAGAGTGACCCATTAGTGCTTCCTGTGCTGTTTGGTGCTGGGTTAGGAATCTGTATTGCGAAGCTTCTCGAGCGTGGACCTGTTGCCGTTGTAGATAATGAACCTGATATTTCGGCCCTGACAGGAGCGGATAGTTTTAAAGATCATCCTCAGGTTTTATGGCTTGATGGTGAACCCGCTGATGTTCTTTCCGAGCTTAAAGCGTGGCAGAGTTGCAATGGTGGAGCTTCGTTTGAGATAATAAAAATACCATTGTACATGCGCCTTGATCCTGATTGGTATAAAATGATTGCGGCCAATGTTGAGGCTATGCAAAGCGCTGACCCGGTTCCTGACTTCTGGGAGCAGGTTGATTACCCTAAATTTAATAATGCAAAACCCCGAGTTCTTTTTTTTAACCGCCCTTATTTTTTGACGGGAGAAATAACAGCTGCACTTGAGCGTCTCGGTGTATCTTACCGTAGTGTTGAAATTGGCATGGGGGGTACTGTTCGTGACGGTTTTGTTGAAGATTTATTGAAAGCCGTTGTGGATTTCAAGCCTGATTTTGCTCTTACGGTTAATCATTTTGGTGTGGACAGAGAAGGTAAGCTTACAGACCTTTTGTTAAAGATAAAGTTGCCGCTCGCCTCATGGTTTGTAGATAATCCGCAGCTCATTCTTTACCGGTACGAAAATATTTCAGCTGAGCTTACTTCTATTTTTACTTATGATGCTGGAAACTTGTCGATCATGCGTGAGAAGGGCTTTGATAATGTGTTTTATTTGCCGCTTGCAACTGACCCTCATAGGTTTAAGACGGGGCTTGGTTCAAATGAGAAGTGGCGATCCAAAGTGTCCTTTGTCGGAAACTCTATGGTTGAGGCTGTTTCGAAGGCTTTTAAGGAAGCTCGTCTTCCTTCAGATATGCAAGCTGGGTACACAGGGCTTGCTTCCGAGTTCGGTGCAGCGAATGATATCTCAGTGGAAAAATTTCTGAAGAACAGCCATCCCGATATTCTGGAAAAGATGGAAAATTTTGCAACTGACGAGCAGAAATTGTCTTACGAGGCTTTGATTACTTGGGAAGCAACTCGTCAGTATCGGTTGTCGTGCATTCATGCTATTATCAAGTATTCTCCGCTTATTGTCGGGGATAGCGGGTGGCATAGCCTTTTGGAGAAGGGGGGCTGGAACTATCTTGCATCGCTGGACTATTATGCCGATTTACCCATCTTTTATGCGATGTCTGATGTCAGTTTTAATTGCACCAGTCGCCAGATGAAAGGTGCGGTTAACCAGCGAATTTTTGATGTTCCATCGTGTGGCGGGTTCGTTCTTACAGACCATCGCGAACAGATGGATGATCTTTTTGAGCCTGAGCGTGAAATTATATCTTACAGTTGTGTTGAAGATATTCCAGATATCATGGAAAGATGCCTTAAAGATACACAGATGAGAAAGAAGGTAAGCGGTGCGGCTAGGAAAAGAATTTTAGCTGAACATACATATGAACACAGGCTGATGGAACTTTTAGATAAAATGCGGAAGACCTTTGGGTAAGGAGTCAGTATGACAGGTAGTTTTTGGGATTTTCTTGATACCGCAACTCGTTATAGGTTGCTAGTGTCTGGCCATGGAAAGCCTCACTTGATGGATACTGCCAGCAGGGTTTTAAGTCTTGCTGAAACAGGAAAAGCTAACGGGTCACTTATAGATCTAGGTATAGATATTCTTCTCGCAGCGTGGGAATCTAGTCCTCTGGATGGACAGCTTGCAACCAATCTTCTGTCCATTAATCAGAAACTTAAATTTTTGCCTGATCAGTTGGTAGACACTATGTCTTTTGTTTCATCAAATAATATTGTTCCTGAGAACATAAGCTATTTGAAACGCATAATAGCTCTTGATGATAAGGAAAAGCTTCTTGATTATCTGGGGCAGAAAACAGTACGGGAGCCTGAAAATGTTTTCTGGTTGTCCCATTTTCTTGACCTTGCTTTTTTTACAGGACGATATGACATAGCTCAGGAAGCGATTTCCAGAGGTTGGCCTTCTGCTATGAAGATCATTCAAAATAAATATTGTGGTGATATTGCTTTTTGTACTGGAGATTATCAACGTGCAGAGGATACTTATGCCGATGTCTCGGGTAATACCTTAATTCTCGGTGACAGTCTTTTGCGACTTGCGGAAGCTCTTGATCGTATGGGGCGCAGGGAAGAGGCTCTTATTTTGTGGCGGGACCGCATGCGAGCACGTCCGTGGCAGGTTAACACGTGGCTTAATGTGCATGATAAAGTACTGCACAGCTCCGGCAGTGATGTGCTAAGCGGCACTGTTGCTGTGTGCCTTTATACTTATGGCAAATCCGACGACGTTAATAGATCAATTGCGTCAATCGCCGCCTCTCCTCTTGATAATGTCCATATCTTTGCTCTCAATAATGGAAGCTCTGACGATACTTCTCAAGTGTTAAAATCATGGCATGATAAACTTGGTTCACGTTTTACTGCAATTGATTTGCCCGTGAACATTGGTGCTCCGGCAGCTAGAAACTGGCTGAAAAATTTAGATGAAATGAAGAGCTTCGAGTATATTGCCTATTTAGATGATGATGCTGTAATCCCTGAAGATTGGCAGACCTACTTTAGTTATGCTGTTGCGAATTATCCTGATGCTGGTGTATGGGGCTGCAAGGTTGTTAATGACGGCCAAAAAGAAATTATTCAGCACGCCGATTTGCATCTGCGCGAAACAGAAAAGGGCTTTAAAGATAAAACGCGTGAGTTTGAATTTTCATATCTTGATCCATATAATCAAGATCTTGATTATGGACAGTATGACTATTGCAGGCCGTGCGTCTCCGTTACAGGATGTTTTCATCTATTTAAAAGATCGGTTCTTGCGGAGATTGGAGATTTCGATCTTAGATATTCTCCCACGCAGTATGATGATGTGGACCATGATTTTATGTTAGCAGTTGCGGGTAAAACGGCTGTTTATCAGGGTAGCTTACAGGTTTTACATAAGCGTAAAACAGGTGCGGCAGCTTTCAAGAATTCTAGCTCAAGAGGTAGCGGAGAAGGAAACATACTTAAACTTGAATCGAAGTATTCAAAATCCGCAGTCTCGAAAATAATTGAACGAGATCTGGAGCGGCTCGAGAATGATTTTGGAGAAAAATCAGTTAAGATCGCTTCTGTCATACAAAATATGAAATGATTTATTTGGTCGCAGTATGAGTGAAATTGTTTTGCTGCGTGGGTAGGGTTGATAGATCCATCAACGGTTGTGGTTATTCTCAGAAGTAGCTTAAAATACAGAAAGCCCTGCTTTATTAGAGCAGGGCTTTCTAGTTTGTGGAATGAGGGGCGTAAATTATTTGATGAAGAGCATTTCAGAGTAGCTAGGAAGTGTCCATAGGTCATCAGCTACTACGTCTTCGAGGTAATCAGCATATTTACGTACTTCAAGCATTGCTGGCAATGCTGTGTAGCATAGGTAAGTTGCTTCTTTACCCTGATCTTCTGCTGTGTTTTCTTCCATGACTTTCTCAAGAGCAACTATTGCAGCCTGCATTTTTCTCAGGTTTTCAGTTACGTCTTCAAGTACGTCAGTAGTGAATGGAACGCCGATTGCTTTCATGCTTGCACATGTGTCAGCAAGTTCTTTCTGGTAGCGAACTCCACTAGGGAAGATGAGAGTCTTAGCAAGTTTAACAACAAGAGCAGCTTCAGTTACAACAGCCTGATTGTATTGCTCAAGGTAGATTTCTTCGCGGCTTTCTAGCTCTTCCTTGGAGAATACATTGTACTTAGTGAAAAGTTCAATGACTGCAGGGTCAGTTAAAGCTGGAATTGCTTCTGCTGATGTTGGAAGGTTTGGAAGGCCACGTTCTTCTGTTGCTTCTTTATGCCACTCATCAGAGTAACCGTCGCCATCAAAGAGGATAGAATCATGTTTGTCCATGATGTCTTTGATAACTTTCTGAACAGCTTCGTTGAGTTTGGATTGGTCACCTTTGGTTACTGATTCGAGTTCAGTTGCGATGAAGTCGAGAGATTCAGCAAGCATTGTGTTGATTGCAACCTGAGGTCCTGCGATAGATGCATTAGAACCAACAGCTCTGAATTCGAAGCGGTTGCCTGTGAAAGCGAATGGGCTGGTGCGGTTACGGTCGCCTGCGTCTCTAGGAAGCGGAGGCAATGTGTCAACGCCAACTTTAAGGAATCCGGAACTCGTAGGAGTAGGGGAATTACCTTCTTTTATTTTCTGGAATATTTCTGTGAGGTGTGATCCCATGAAGATAGACATGATCGCTGGAGGAGCTTCGTTAGCACCCAAACGATGGTCATTACTTACAGAAGCAACAACTGCGCGCAGAAGTTTGCTGTGTAGGTGTACTGAACGGATGATAGCAGCACAGAAGATCAGGAACTGAGCATTTTTGTGTGGGTTTTTGCCTGGATCAAAGAGGCTACCGTGACCAGCACAACCTAATGAAAAGTTAAGGTGTTTACCGGAACCGTTAATTCCAGCAAATGGTTTTTCGTGAAGCAGGCAAGCCATACCATGTTTTTTAGCAGTACTCTTCAGAGTAGTCATGATCATCTGGTTATGGTCAGTTGCTAGGTTTGCGTGCTCGTAAAGAGGAGCAAGTTCGAACTGTCCAGGAGCAACTTCGTTATGACGAGTTTTTACTGGTACTCCGAGTTTGTACAGTTCGTTTTCTGCATCCATCATGAAGGATAGAACGCGGCGTGGAATTGCACCGAAGTAATGATCGTCTAGTTCCTGACCTTTAGCAGGTTTTGAGCCGAAGAGTGTTCTTCCTGCAAGCTGGAGATCTGGACGAGCAAAGTAGAAGTTTCTGTCGATGAGGAAATATTCCTGCTCAGGTCCTGCGTTTGATACAACACGGTTTCCTGAATCATCACCGAAAATTTTCAAAATTCTCTGAGCCTGAACGTTTACAACCTGATTAGATCTAAGGAGAGGAGTCTTTTTATCAAGAGCTTCGCCTGTCCATGAGATGAATGCAGTCGGGATACAGAGGAAAGTTCCATTAGGATTTTCAAGAATGTAAGCTGGGCTTGTTACATCCCATGCTGTGTATCCGCGCGCTTCGAAAGTTGTGCGTAGTCCGCCGTTAGGGAAGCTGGATGCATCTGGCTCACCCTGAATGAGAAGCTTGCCTTCGAATTCAGCAATAGCACTTCCTTTTCCATCAGGTGTTAGGAAACCGTCATGTTTTTCTGCAGTCAGCCCGGTGAGTGGGTAAAATACATGTGTGTAGTGAGTTGCACCTTTTTCAAGAGCCCATTCTTTCATCGCATTTGCAACTGTATCAGCTATTGAAGGATCAACTTTCTGTCCTTCGTCGATGGTTTTTTTGAGTGATTTATATACGTCTTTAGGAAGTCTTTCCTGCATAACTACGTCGTTAAAAACATTGCAGCCGAATAGGTCTGTTGGCTTCTGCTCTGCAAAGTTAAGAGGAGTGGCTGGTGGGGTATAATTAGTTACAGCTGAAATTGCGCTCTGGCGAGTTTGGTTTGAACTCATTTTGAAAAAGCTCCTTGATCTTATTTAAAATTAATCTCTGGTTGCACAGAGAATGGAAACTTAATTAGCAAAAATTTGTTTAGAATATAGCAGAGAGTGTGCCGAAGTAATTATATTCTTTAAAAACAGTGTCTTGGTGCTAATTAGGAGTAACTCAGTAAGATGAATTTAACAAAAACGTTGAAAATGGCTGTAAACTAAAGTGTGAAATCTACATTAATGTCATTTTCTTTTGATATTGTCTTAAATAGTGCACTAAAGAAGGATTCAATTACTCACATTGTCTGTCTTTTGCTGCTTAAATGAAGCAAAAGAACTTATTTAAGTCGGTTCCTATTATATATAGTAGGAATTTGCAAATTTAGAATTGATTTGAAGACATATTTTCACGACAAAAATGATTCTTTTGTCAAATTCATATTTTGGCGTAATATTCTGAAATCTTGAAATCTTGAATTAAAAGTGCTATAAAATAACGATTACGTATTATTTGTTGAAAATATGCGAGTTGTGCTGATTGCCTTCGTAATTGTAGAATGAAGGTCCATTTATTAATTTGCGCCATTTTTGGAGGTTGCATGAAGAAATTATTGTCACTTATCATTGCTGCTGTGCTTACCTTAGCTATGGTAGGATCAGCTTTTGCTGATAAACTTATAGTTGCTTGTGATACTAGCTTTCCCCCTTTCGAATTCAAAGACCCTGAAACTGGAACGCATACTGGTTTTGATGTAGAATTGTGGGATGCTATTGCTAAGAAGATTGGTGCAGAATATACTTTGCAGCCTATGGATTTCAACGGAATTATTCCTGGCCTTCAGTCGGATCAGGTTGATGTTGGTATCGCAGGTATTACAATTAAGCCTGAACGTTCCAAAGTTGTAGATTTCTCTGATCCTTACTATAATGCTGGTCTGCTCATTCTTGTTAAAAACGATGAAAACTCCATTAAAGATATTAAAGATCTTAAAGGCAAAATTGTTGCAACTAAACTTGGAACAACTTCTGCTGACTTTGTAAAAGCAAATTGCGGAGCTAAAGAAGTTAAGCTTTTCCCTAACAGTGACGCTATGTTCATGGAACTCATGGCTGGCGGTGCTGATGCTGTAATGTTTGATTCCCCTGTTATTGGTGACTTTGCCCGCAAAGCATCTAAAGGACAGGTTAAAGTTGTAGGTCCTTTATATCAGGGACAGTCTTACGGAATCGCATTTCCTAAAGGAAGCAAACTTGTTGCTAAGGTTAACACTGCTCTGAAAAGCCTTCGCGATAGCGGTGAATACCGTACACTCTACATTAAGTGGTTCGGATCAGAACCTAAATAAATTATTCGGTTTCATTGTAATTCAGGGGCGGCTTTTGCCGCCTCTTATTCTTTTAAAAGACAGAGGAAGTAATGGCATTCGTATTTGAAACTTCAGTATTTTGGGACACTTTCCCTATGCTTATGCGTGGCTTGAAACTTACAGTTCAGATAGCCGTTGGTGGGCTCTTTTTCGGGTTTATCCTTGGAAGCTTAGCTGGCTTAATGAAACTAGCCCGGTCTTTGGTTGTAAGAAAGCTTGCCGGAGTTTATGTTGAAGCAATTCGTGGAACTCCTATGCTGGTTCAAGCTATGTTTCTGTATTACGGTGTGCCTATGGCAATCGGGGTTAGGATATCACCTATTACCGCCGGTATTGTAATTATTGCTGTTAATTCAGGTGCATATATTGCTGAAATCGTACGTGGTGCCGTGCAGTCGATTAATCCCGGTCAGGTTGAAGCAGGGCGTTCAATCGGGCTTACCCGAACTCAGACAATGCTCTACGTTGTTTGGCCTCAAGCTTTGAAACGCATGATTCCACCCCTGGGTAATCAGTTTATAATCAGCTTGAAGGATACTTCATTATTAATGGTTATTGGTGTTGGCGAACTCATGCGAACTGGTCAGGAAATTACTTCTGTTAATTTCAGGGCTTTTGAAGTCTATCTTGCCGTTGCCTGTGTATATCTTGTTATGACTCTTTCAATCGCTCAAGGTATGAAAATGCTTGAGAAAAAGCTGAACACCTCCCGGAGATAATGTTGTGATTAATATTAAAAATTTACATAAAAATTTCGACGATCTACAAGTTATTAAGGGAATTGATCTTCATGTAAAATCCGGTGAAGTCGTTTGTATTATCGGGCCTTCCGGTTCTGGTAAGTCGACTGTGCTGAGATGCATAAACAAGCTTGAGGTGCCTAGCTCGGGTTCTATTGCTGTAGACGGCCATGACATTATGGATAAGCAGACCAATATTAATGAAGTTAGAGCTGAGGCCGGTATGGTTTTTCAGCAGTTTAATCTTTTTCCGCATATGTCTATTTTGGAGAATGTTACATTAGGTCCTCTTAAAGTTCGCAATATGAACAAGGTTGATGCTGATGAACTTGGGTTCAAACTTCTCGATAAGGTAGGCTTAAAAGATAAAGCTGAAAATTATCCAGATCAACTTTCCGGTGGACAGAAACAGCGTGTTGCAATTGCTCGCTCCCTTGCGCTGCAACCTAAAGTTATTCTTTTTGATGAGCCTACATCCGCTCTTGATCCTGAGTTAGTAGGTGAGGTTCTTGATGTTATGCAAAAACTCGCTAAGGAGGGCATGACAATGGTTGTAGTGACTCATGAGATGGGTTTTGCAAAAGAAGTGGCTGACAGGGTTATATTTATTGATGAAGGCGTAATTCAGGAAGAAGGGACTCCTGACGACTTTTTTTCCAATCCCAAAAATCCGAGGTTGAAGGACTTTTTAGGTAAAGTAGTTTCGCACCTTTAATTTCGAACTGTAAGTACTTTTTTAAGCGGCCTCTCTTTAGAGATGCCGCTTTTTTTATGGGGTAAAAATCTATAAGTACTTGACTGAGCGTTGTATTTGCAGAATAAGTTTAAGTATCTGCTGAATATTTAACTTTTTATGGAGTTTTCACATTATGAAAAAATTGATTTGTTGCAGCCTTGTAGCTCTAGTTTTAATGGCTTTTAGTTCTTATGCGTTTGCTGCTGATTATCCTGAAGTCCGCGGAACATGGGGCGGAATCGTAAAAATGATCACTAAAGACGGAGATGTAAGCGATAACAAAGCTGTCTTTGTTATTAATAAACAGGAAGATGCTGTTTTTTCCGGTTACAAAATCTGGTTTGCAGATAAGAAAGATAACGCGCTAACCGAACCTTTCTGTGGGGTTATTGATGAGGATGGAGTTAAACTTTATTTCGCTGAAGGCGAAGAAGGGTATACTCAGGGAACAATTACCGGCAAGCAGACTATGTCTCTTTATTATCTGGAAAGCGGTAGAAAGGCTAAAGCCATGCATTACCAATTGGAAAGAGTTCGCTTCACCAGAGGATTTGTTGATATAGATAAAGATGGAAACAAAACAATAATTCGTTCCGAAATCGTGAATGTATATCCTTTGAATGCAGAACGTATTATGCGTGAAGCTGATTTGAATAAAGATGGCAAGCTTAGCAAGAAAGAGTGGGAAACTTGGAAGAACGGAAGATAAAGTTTATTTAAAATAGATTTGAGAAAGGCGCGGTCATTATGATCGCGCCTTTCTTTGTTTATAATTCGTGCAGGGAAGTAGTCTCCTCACCTAGGAGCTCATTTATCTCTATTGAGCATCACCGTCCGCGTGGATTCATTTCTTTGCATCTGGCAGCTAAGCAGGCCCCTGTGGCGCCCTTAATTTTAGCTAAGGTGTCAGCTCCACCAGCTATAGCATGCTGAATCTGTCCTTTTGTGATGTTTAAGCAGTAACAAACTTGCTCACTCTCAGGGGCGAGAAGAATATTCTCTGAAAATTTTACCATGAAATCTACTCTAGTCCCTTTTCATTTAAAAACGCGCCAAACTTCTTATCAGTAATAAGTATGTGGTTTCGCAGCCAGTCTGCAAGATACTTAAAGACCTTTATAGGATCTATTTCGTTTTTGTCCGAGGATAACAGGTTGTCGGTAGAAGCTACATGAATCATGAACTCATTATGCTGCTTTCTGTGTGTTTCTGCGTGAGGGTATTTATGATGTTTCATGTACATTTCCTCTGTCGCGAAATGGGTCATGGCATAATTACGCATTTCATCGACTAATTCAGCTAGTATTTCTTCTTCTTTCATTGCTTCAACAGAATCATAAGCTTTGTTGATCATATCAATAAGAGTTTTATGTTCGTCGTCTATTTTTTTTACTCCAACAGAGTAATCGTTTTTCCAGGTCAATATTGGCATTTTGTATCCCCTTGTTTTTTTAAAGTCCTATTCCTATTCCCGCGTCAGATCAAGGTTTAGTTAGGTTTTATAGCGAATGTAACATTGTTATCACGTTGTTGTTTCGCGCAAAAATTAAATTGAATTCTAAAAACTAAAAGAGATTATAAGTAGAAAAATCATAAATAAAAACTAAATGTCTTGACATTTGTTCCGCATTGGTGGATTTAAGATTTCTAGACGCAAGCAACGCCCGTGGAGGCGTGGTCCGAATGTGACCAAAGCTAGCTTATAAAACAGGTATATCGAGGAGCAATGTGCATCTTGTACACTGCTCTTTTTTTTTGTTGGTGCGAAAGTGTCAGCTCTCAAACAATTTTTTAGGAGAATATATAATGTCTAAAAAACTTTATGTTGGAAACTTGCCTTGGTCTGCTACTGAAGATGAAATCCGTTCCGCTTTCGAAGCTTACGGTGAAGTAATTTCTATCAATCTTATCGAAGATCGTGAAACTGGCCGTCCTCGCGGATTTGGCTTTGTTGAAATGGACGATTCCGGTGCTCTCGAAGTTATCGCGAACATGGACGGAAAAGATTTCGGCGGACGTAACCTTAAGGTTAACGAAGCTAAGCCACGTGAAGAGCGTCCACGCTGGTAGTTTTTAGTTAAACACTAGTTGGTACAGCGCCCGTCTCTCTTTATGGGAGGCGGGCGTTTTCGGTCTATAGACCAAAATGTTTTACTGGGAGAGTTCATTGCCACCTAATCGCAATTATAAGTTTGAAAAACGTCAGAAGGATTTAGCGAAGGCGAAAAAGAAAGAAGAAAAGAAACAACGCCAGTTAGCGAAGAAACAAGCAAGCCAAGCTGAAAAGGGCGAAGCTGTTGATATCGTAGACGATGGCTCGGTGGCGGACTAAATGTCTGGTCAGAAGTTAGAAGCGGGTTCATCCGGTTCATTGATTAACTCTGAACCGGATGAACCGATTTAACTGACAGTAAAACAAGCAGCTCGATATTCCTCATAAAAAAAGGAGCAGTCGCCTAGACCACTCCCTTCCTTATTTCTATTTCATGTCAAATTCTCACGAATTAAGCCTTTCCCCGTTTTTCTACCACAGTTTTTTCACCAATTCTTTTTAGTGTTTTGCCGCAGACTAACAAACAGGCAGGATGCTATCTTTCTTTTTGCAATGATAAATATGTCCTCTACGCTAGATCTCGAGCTTACTTAAGCAGCGGTTCTAGGATTACACAAAACTCATTAGAAACCTTGTCTTGCGCTAGTCTCCACGTTTATCCGAGGGGATATAGTGTTCATTCGCGTTGTATTATTTATTGCTTTTTAATACTCTTCTACGGGTAATGACATTCATTGCCCACATTGTTATTAAGGGTATTGAGACACCTATGAGTGCTAGTTTCCCTATCATAGCAGGTTTATTTGACCAGTCGAATGCTATGAATTGCATCGACACTGCACCTATTATGAAAATGGTGAATGTCAGAAATGATGATGCTGTGCCTACGTCTTGATCCACTTCTTCCAAGATCATGTTGTTGCTGATTGGACGACTCAGCCCAAGAAGGTAAGACATCACTAGCATTGGTCCTACAAACCAGATGGGTGAAGAGCCGCCTTCGATGGTTAAAAATGTGGCAGCTACAAGCATCCCTGATAATGAAATGGTCAGTATTTGGAGTGGTTTCAAGCCTCCACAAAATCTAGAGCATGTGAAAGAGCCAAGCATTAATCCCAAAGCATTTAGCCCGAAGTAGTATCCGAATGCTTGAGCCGAAACTCCATATCCCGTGATGAAAATATCAGGTGAGCCTCCGATAAAGGCAAAGTGTCCAAGTGTCATCAGTGAAAAAGACAGCGTGTATACTAGATATCGTGTGTTTTTGAGTAAGATTAAATAACGCGAGGCAACGGCAAAAACTCCTCCACGAGTTTTAACTTTGAGGGGCTCCTCAAGCTTGAAAGATCCGTATAACGAAATCACAGCCAGAATAGCCTGACACACAAAAATCCAACGCCATGATGCGACCAGAAGCAGCCAGCTTCCTAGAGTAGGTGCTAGCATTGGAGAAAGAGCTAAAATAACACCTACCCAAGCCAGAATTTTTTGTCTTTCCGGTCCTTCGTAAAGATCTTTGGATAGTGCCAGTGATAGGGTGAAGGCCGCAGCCGCACCTGCCGCCTGGATAATTCGTGCTGCAACAAGCCATGTAATTGATTGGGCTGTGGAGCAGAGCAGGCAGCCAATTATGAAAATGGTAATTCCTCCCAACAGAACAGGCTTACGCCCGACCCTATCGGAAAGTGGACCATGGATTAGTAAGAATCCACTAAAACTCAGAAAAAAGGCTACTAATGATACGTTCGCCTCTACCAAGCTAATCCCCCAGATCTTTTGGAGCGTTGGAATTGCTGGCAAATACATGTCTGTAGACATTGCAGGGAATGTGGCGAGGAGTGCCAATAACAGTAAATTGGGCATGAGTATTATTCCAAAGTTAGACTAAATTGAGTCAGGCTCGAGGTGGAGCGTTTAAGCTGATATTTTCAAGTGTACGCAGGTCTTGCGGGGCAAAAAAATATGCCTGACAGCTATAGGTGTCAAGGATTGTTGTTAGAATAGTTAATGAAACTTTATCATAGTGTTATTTTTGTGTTATTATCTTTTGCCTAGTTACATTGCTGTCTGTTTATTATATGTTTGTGGTGTATAAATAACTACAGGTTTATTCGTTGTTGATGTATCTTACTGATTCCAATATATGATTATAGATGTTTTTAAATATCTCAAATAATAGTGAACTTATGAAATTTTATAATTTTCTTTCCCGTTTTAGAATCAAAGCACGTCTGATTATTGTGTTCAGTATGTTGCTCGTGTTTTCTCTGATACTCTGCGGGTCGACCATATACCCTTTAGTGCGCAGTGTTATTCAGGATAACATTGAGGAAGAACTGGCTAATACGACAACGACGACGATCAACATGATCAAGGTTGCTGTTGATGTTTCAGTTCGCAATTATTTGCGTGCTGTTGCTGAGAAAAACCATGATATTGTTACATCTTTATATAATCAATATGAGCGTGGTGAGATAACTGAGAAAGATGCTAAAGAAACCGCGGAAAAACTTTTATCCAGCCAGCCAATTGGCCGCACTGGGTATGTCTATTGCCTCAATAGCAACGGACGTGTTGAGGTGCATCCCAGTGAAGCTTTGAAGCTTCAAGACCTGACAAGCAGGGATATTGTCCGTAGACAGATTGCTAAAAAGACAGGCTATTTAGAATACGAATGGGCGAATCCCGGTGAATCTAAAACCAGGCCTAAAGCTCTTTATATGACCTACTTTAAGCCGTGGGATTGGATTATATCTGCCTCGTCTTATCGTGAAGAATTTGATTCTCTTATTGATGTTGACGACTTTCGTTCTCAAATTGCGGAGATCAAGCTCGGAGAAAGTGGTTACATTTTTATTGTAGGTAAAAATGGTCAAACCATTCTTCATCCATGGGTTGAAGGTAATTTCAGTAATTACGCAGATGTTCTTGGCTACTCTTTTATGCGGGATATTTATGAGCAGAAGAGTGGGCAATTATATTATGAATGGAAGGATCTTGACAGTGATGTGGTTCGTGACAAAATAGCCGTTTTTAAATATTTTCCTGAGATGGACTGGATTGTAGCCGCTTCTGTCTATGCAGATGAAATCTATGAGCCACTAGATAATATTATTTATTTAGTACTTATCTCAGTGTTTTTGTCTCTGCTTGTTGCTTTACCCTTAAGTGCTGTGCTCGGATTAAGTATTACACGTCCGGTAGAAAGGCTTGTGGGACTTTTTTCCAAGGCTGCAGAAGGGGATATGGCAATCCGTTCTGAGAACAGTGCTCCAGATGAGATTGGTATTTTGTCCCGCAAATTTAATGCTTTTATGGATCATTTGGACACTGTCGAGAAAAATCTCAATGTTGAAGTCGGAATACGCCAGGAATCAGAATATCAACGTCGCCTTTTTGAAGAAGTGTTTAATAATGCTCTAGAGGGTATTTCAATAACAGATATTAAGGGTAACATCGTCGCTGCTAATCCCGGATTTACGACCATTACTGGTTATGAAGTTGATGAAGTTATCGGCAAGAATCCTAGTGTCTTAAAGTCCGATAAGCATGATAAGTCTTTTTATGATCAGATGTGGTCAAAGCTTGCACTTGACGGACATTGGGTTGGCGAAATCTGGAATAGGCGCAAAAATGGTGAATCCTACCCTGAAATGCTCAGCATTAGTGCTATCCGCAATTCTTCCGGTGAGCCTACTCATTATGTAGCTGTGTTCCATGATATAACCGAGATGAAGAGCAAAGAGGAACAACTTCAGTTTCAGGCTCATCATGATGCTTTAACAGGCTTGCCTAATCGTGCCCTTTTGCTCGATCGTATTACGATTGCCATTGCGCATGCTAAACGTCTCGAGACACGCATTGCACTCTTTTTTATAGATCTGGATAATTTTAAAACGATTAATGATTCACTTGGGCACGCTTTAGGGGATCGCCTTTTACAGCGTACCACCACTAGAATTTCTAATGTGTTTCGCGAACAGGATACCATTGCAAGACTTGGTGGAGATGAGTTTGTCATTATGGTTGAAGATGTTACAGATGAGCGCCATTTGATTAATCAGGCCAAACGCCTTCTAATGGCTTTTTCTGCTCCGTTTGAAATCGATGGAAATGAACTTCATGTTACAACCAGTCTCGGTATTACTGTCTTTCCTGACGACGGAGACGATCCCGGAACACTGATTAAAAACGCAGATATGGCGATGTATCAGGCAAAGGGCGAAGGGAAGAACGGATATCACATGTTCCGCCAGGAAATGCATGACCGTGTGGAACGTCGCCTTCAGTTGGAGAATGCTCTTCGTACAGCCGTGCAGAAGCAAGAATTTGTTGTATATTATCAGCCTAAGGTTGATCTTAATTCAGGTCATGTCATAGGGCTTGAAGCTTTGGTTCGTTGGATTCGCCAAGATGGTGAGGTTATATCGCCTTTGGAATTTATTCCACTTGCCGAGGAAACAGGACTAATTGTTCCCATAGGGCGCACTGTCATGGAACACTCCTGCATGGATCAGCATGAAATAAGAAATAAGGGCGGACATGATTTGATGATTTCTATCAATCTATCTGCAAGGCAGTTTCAAGAGGAAAATCTTTTGCAGACCGTAAAAGAAGTCGTCAATTCCTGTAATGCCGATCCAAATATGCTGGAATTTGAAATAACAGAATCCGTGCTTATGAACGACATTGATAAGACTGTGGATACTTTGAATAATATTACAGCAATGGGTTTTTCACTGTCCATTGATGACTTTGGAACAGGGTATTCCTCTCTTGCGTATCTCAAAACTTTCCCGCTCACGACTTTAAAAGTTGATCGTTCTTTTGTAATGGATATTACGCATGATAAGGATGACGCACAGATTGTTCAGACTGTGGTTAATATGAGCCACAATCTAGGACTTGATGTCGTTGCTGAGGGTGTAGAGACAGAAGAGCAGGCAGAAATGCTTCGCAAGTTCGGCTGTGCAAAGGGGCAGGGATATCTATTTGGTAAGCCAATGCCACTTCTCGAATTGATCGCTTTCCTGAAAGCAAGGCTCTAGCCTCTATAGTAATACTCACTGGCCGCCTCGCCTTCTGCAATTAAGCGGTCGACCATGTTTGAGTCGAGATATGCCCGTACGCGAATTATTGTTTTTTCTTCGAACTCGATAATCCAGCAGTATTTGTTGTCGAAATCCCAGCCTTGCAAGGCTTGAGATGTTGCTATCAATTCAACAATAGCTGTGTTCCCGTCAATGAAAACAGTTTTCAGAGAAAGCCTGATGGGAGCTGTTAAACATGGGGCCAAACGGTTAAATGTTTTTTGACGAAAAATCTCAAGGCTGGTGTAACGACCTGCAAGTGGGTGGGTTCCCATAACAGTCCAGTCAACATCAGGGCTTACGTGATTGAAAAAGGAGTCTGCATCTCCGGTTTCAAGATGGCTGAACAGATTTCGAACCTCGTCTTTAGTAATACTCATAACTTCCTCCGTGTTTTTGATCTCTTTTCATACTATTATCTTTGGCATATTAAAAGAGAATTACTGTGTCGTTAATATCTTTTACATAAAAAACGAGGTCGGATCTTAATCCGGCCTCGTTTTATTATGAGAAATAGATTTTTAAATGCACTGCGCTTGGGCTTCTTTAAACTGAGCGAGTAATTCCGCCATCTACGCGCAGGTTCTGCCCTGTTATGTAGCTGGATTTTTCAGATGCGAGGAAGGCAATAGCTTCAGCGATTTCTTCAACTTTGCCATAGCGGCCCATAGGGATGCGATTACGGCGTTCATCTGTTTCGGGAAGGCTATCGATAAACCCGGGAAGGATGTTGTTAATCCGGATTCCCTTCGCTGCGTACTGGTCTGCGAAAAGCTTGCTGAATGCGGCCAGTCCTGAGCGAAATACTCCTGAGGTCGGGAATAGTGCTTCCGGCTCGAAGCAAGCGTATGTAGAAACATTAACTATTGAGCCTGAACCCTGTTCAAGCATGATCGGAGTAACGAGCCTGACTACGCGAATGACGTTAAGCAGGTATACTTCCATACCGGCAATCCAGTCTTCATCTTTCATTTCGAGAATATCACCTTTAGGGCCATGTCCAGCACTGTTCACGGCTACGTCAATTCGGCCATATTTTTCCATAACAGCATTGATAAAGTTTGAAATATCTTCAGGAGATCTGTTAGATCCTGTGAAACCGAGCCCGCCAAGCTCTTTCGCCAGAGCTTCTCCCTTACCAGATGAAGAAAGAATCGCTACTTGATATCCTTCTGACGCTAACTTTCTAGCTGCTCCAGCGCCCATTCCGCTTCCGCCTGCCGTAATAACGGCTACTTTAGTTGGTGACATTATATAGCTCCTTTTTTTGATGTATTGGCTGAACTGTGGTTTATGAGAATCTCAATTATACTTAGTTGCTAAGTGTTGCAACTTTTCATGCGATTACAGCCTAGATATAGTTATGTTATAAATGCGAAAGTTTATATTGTTTACTTAGATATTCTACTATGTAACAGTAAATTATCATTTTTGTGATTAAAGTGAAAAGGAGATCGTATGAGATTAATCAGGATTTTTCGACGTGTATTATTAGCAATGCTTATAATGATGGTTCTTGCTGTTGTCGCTAGTGCGGGAGCCGTTGCGACTGCTCCTACCGCCTCTCAAGTAGATTTTATTGGGTCAGTAAAAACAGTTTCCGGTGATGCGTACCTTATTCGTGACAAGGCGCGAACTTCGGCCTCAGTTGGGGATCATTTGTATCAAGGAGATACACTTGTTACTGCGTCTTCTTCTTCGATCGGAGTTATTTTTCGTGATGACACTATTCTTTCTTTAGGGCCTAAAACCGAAGTCCGTATTGATGAGTTTGTCTTTAATCCCGCAGATGATGCTATGGCGTTTTTGGCAAATGTCGGTAAAGGAACCGCTCAGTTCATAACCGGGCAGATGTCAAAGATTGCTCCGGAGAGAATGAGTGTTGAAACTCCTCTTGCTACTATCGGTATTCGTGGCACCAGATTTCTAGTTAAGGTTGATTAGGTGAAATTATGAAAAAAATATTACTACTTATTATATGTACTTTGTTCTTGGCTGGTTGCGGACAGACTGTAGTGCTTTTGCCCGACCTCGATGGTCATGTCGGAGCAGTTACTGTTACTATGCATGATGGTGAGACTGTGGTGCTTGATGAACCGCATCAAGCTGTCGGCACTAAACCGCAGTCGTACGTTATGTCTGAAAGTGAGATTGAAAAAACTTTTTCGGGAGCTTTGGCTGCTCAGCCCAAACGCACAGAAAGATTTTTGCTCTATTTCTATCACGATTCAACCAAGATGAAGCCCAAATCTAAAAAACTGCTACCAGCAATACTTGAAGCCTACAAAGATCGCTCTTCCACAGATGTGTCCGTTATCGGCCATACTGATGCTGTAGGCGATAATACTTACAACTACGGCCTATCGCTTAGGCGCGCACAGAAAATAAGCAAGATGCTAATGAAACAGGGTATTCCTGACGATCAAATCCAGACTGTTTCTCATGGCGAGGAAAATCCACTTATACCAACACCGGATGGACATAGTCAGCCCAAGAACAGACGGGTAGAGGTTTTGGTTCGCTAATCTATTAATAGCTATAGAAATCAAAAAAGTATTTGTAGAGAATGAAATGGGCGCACTTGTCAGTATATGGCAAGTGCGCTTTATTGTTTGGGATAGGAAGTAAGATCAGTTACGAGGTAGTGATATCTTGAATATGTCAGCCTAATAGTTAGGTTGTCAGTTTCTCCGAGGGATAGAGTTAAGGCAGGTCGACAATTTGAGGGAGGTATATGATTTTAGCAGAGCCTGAGCGTCTTTTTGGGCGTTCAGGCTTTTTTTTGTGGGTGGGAATTTAGGTGTAAGTTTGACCCTTAACTCGATTTCGAGTCGAGTGAGTTGCTTAAACTCTTCACTATCTACAGAGGCCACCGCATCCGATCATGTAAAAAACGCAAAATTTCAACTTGATCATTATGCCAGCGGTATACGCATATGAATGGAAGATTCGGGATAATTAGTTCTTTTGTACCTTCTACAGATCCATCGCGGCCAAGTTGCGGAAAACTGTCTAGCGCACTTGTCGCTTTTTTAATTTGTGCCGCAATGCGGCTTATAATGTCGGGATTTTCTTGTTGAATATATTCAAGCTGAGATATTAAATCTTGTTGGGCAGGCTTAGTCCACTTGGGCATGCTAAGCCCCGAATTTGCTGAAAAGTTTTGTCATTTCTTCTTCTGTAGCAAATTCTCCATTATCCGCAGCTTTAATTCCTTCCTGAACTTGTTGCTTGAACCATGCCTGATGTTCAAGGAAGTCCTGAACGGCTTTATTGAGCACCCAATTACGGCTTCTGCCAAGGTCTTTGGCTATAATATCCAAAGAAGAAAGAGTTTCTGGGCTAGTGCGAAAACTTGTGCTTAATGTTCCCATGATATCACCTCGAATAATCCTGTTATCGTTTGTAGTCATAATGGTTCATAATAATGTCATTAATCGTAAAGTGCAAATATAAAAATAATGAAATAGAAGAATAATATAGGGTGGAAATAGGTGCTTTTTTTTATTAATCACCTATTAAATCACGTATATAAGTGTTTTTCCAAAAGATAAGGGCTTAGGTTTTAACACCTAAGCCCTTATAAAAACTGGCGGAAAGGGTGGGATTCGAACCCACGTAGGCTTTGACACCTAACTCGATTTCGAGTCGAGCGCGTTACGGCCGGACTTCGCTACCTTTCCTAATATATGTAATGGCTGAAAAAGGACTTCCAGCCTTGGGGAAGTGGTAGTCATATCCATTCTTTATCCGGCACGCAAGCAAATTTTACTTTCGTCTCTGCATAAAAAAACTTTGCAGCATAGTCCTGCACTCATCGGCGCGTACTCCGCCTAATGCCCAAAATTTGTGATTAACGAAGGGGAGTTCCGTTCCTTCTAGGTTCGAAACAACTGCGCCCGCTTTAGTGTCTGCAGCTCCGAAAACTATCCCTGCTACGCGCGCGTGAATTATTGCACCGAGGCACATTATGCATGGCTCGAGGGTTACGGCTAAGATTGTGCCGTGTGGTAGTCTGTAGTTGTCCAGATTCTTGCAGGCCGAGCGCAGGCATTTAATTTCTGCGTGGGCGGTGGGGTCTTGATCATTCACAGGACTGTTGCTTCCTGTGCCAAGTAATTCGCCATCAGCCGAAAATAGTGCTGCGCCGATTGGTACTTCATCATTACTGCGCGCTTCGAATCCTTGCCGCATGGCAACATCCATCATGGCTCGCCAAGTTTGACCTTGCGGAGGCTCGACAGGAGGTTTGCCGCGAATGATTATTTCGTCAGGATTCGTCATAAAAATAAAAGAGGAGGGAGAATATAAATTCCCCCTCCATTTTTCTGAACATAAATTATTTAAACAGACTTAAGGTATTTCACGCCACCTTCAAGCAGTGCAAGCCCGAGAGTAGGCACGTCGCCGCGCGTCCACTTAGGATGATTGGTGACGTGGTTGAACGCTTCAGGGTGCGGCATAAGGCCAAGGATGCGCCCTGTAGGGTCTGTGAGTCCGGCGATGCCGAGTGGTGAACCATTCGGGTTGGCTGGGTACTCGAGAGTTACTTCCTGAGTTTTTTCATCCACGTACTGGAGTGCGATCAGGTTGTTTTCGACAATCTTTTCTAGCATTGCATCATCAGCGGGAATGATTTTTCCTTCACCGTGACGAATTGGCACGTTGAGGGTGGTGATTTCTTTGGTGAAAACACATGGAGAATTTGGATTAGCTTTAAGATGAACCCAACGATCTTCGTATTTTGCGGAATCGTTGTGGCTAAGAGAAACCTGACGTGTGAAGTATTCTCCGCCGACGGCTGGAAGTAATCCAAGTTTAACAAGAAGCTGAAATCCGTTGCAGATGCCGAGAATAATTCCGCCATCTTCAAAGAATTTTTTGATCTGATCAACCAATGGATGACCGTCTGCTGTCTGTGCATGCTTCCAACGAAGGGCTGCTGCCTGAGCTGCTCCGAGATCGTCACCATCTAGGAAACCGCCTGGAAAGATTAAGTAATTGTATCCTTCGAGACTAGTTTTGCCTGCGGCTAGGTCAGAGAAAAAAGTAATATCAACTTGATCCGCACCTGCTTTTTTTGCAGCGTATGCTGATTCCTGTTCACAGTTGGTTCCATAGCCAGTAATGACTAGAACTTTGACGTCGGCCATATATTTTCTCCTTCATTTTTATCTATACGTGTTGACAATCGAAATGGTCAGAGACTAGTTTGTCCGTGTTTCGAAGAATGGAACATAATTGCGAGGTCGCTTTCCGTCAACAACCTATATTCCTCAGGACGTACCGCTAACACAATTAATTGATGTCGGATACGCCTGAATACGGGGTGTTTACTGGGATGGCGCCTTTTTACTTTTTTTTTAAATACGACTTTATACGTTGAGCATTTTGTTTTATGTATCAGCGAGATTTTAAAATACACAATCCATCTTGGATGGGAGCATCATGAAAACCAAGTTTATTTTTATTACCGGGGGCGTTTTGTCCTCTCTGGGCAAGGGTCTGGCTGCGGCCTCAATCGGCGCACTTCTTAAAGCCAGAGGGCTGACAGCTACAATTCAGAAGCTTGATCCTTATATTAACGTCGACCCCGGAACCATGAATCCCTTTCAGCATGGCGAAGTTTATGTGACGGACGATGGCGCTGAGACTGATCTCGATCTAGGTCATTATGAGCGTTACCTTGATGTTCCGCTTAACCAGAACAACAACTTTACCTCTGGTCGTATTTACCATTCTGTCATCACTAAAGAACGTCGTGGTGACTACCTTGGTGGTACTGTTCAGGTTATTCCTCATGTTACTGATGAGATTAAGCAAGCTGTACTTGGCGTTGCTAAAGGTGAAGATGTCGCACTTATCGAAATCGGCGGCACAGTCGGTGATATCGAAGGACTGCCTTTCCTTGAAGCCATTCGTCAGCTCCGCTCTGAACTGGGAAGCGAAAATGTTTTATACATTCATTTGACACTTGTTCCTTACCTGAAAGCTGCCGGCGAAGTTAAGACTAAGCCTACACAGCACAGTGTAAAGGAACTCCGCAGCATCGGTATTCATCCTGATATCATTCTTTGCCGCAGTGAAGTTGAGCTGGAAGAAAGCATCAAACGCAAAATCGCACTTTTCTGTGATGTTGACCGCGACGCAGTTTTCACCGCAGTAGACGTTGAATCTATTTATGAAGTTCCATTGAAATTTTATCAGGAAGGACTTGATCAGAAGATTGCTATCATGCTCAAGCTACCTGCAAAGAACTGTAATCTTGAGCCTTGGAAAGAACTTAATTACAAACTCAATAATCCAAAAGGTGAGACTACAATCGGTATTATCGGTAAGTATGTTGACCTGAAGGAAGCTTACAAGAGCTTGCACGAAGCGCTGATTCATGGCGGAGTTGCTAATGAAGTAGCTGTTAAATTGCGCTATGTTAATTCTGAAGAAATTACTCCTAAGAATGTTAAAGCAAAGCTCAAAGGACTTGACGGAGTGCTCGTTCCTGGCGGATTTGGTTCTCGTGGAGTTGAAGGTAAGATTACTGCAATTCAGTACGCTCGTGAAAACAAAGTGCCGTTTTTCGGAATTTGTCTGGGCATGCAGTGTGCTGTTATTGAGTACGCTAGAAACGTTATGGGACTTACTAATGCGAATTCTGAAGAGTTCGATAAAGATGGCCCTGATTCCGTTATCTACCTGATCAAAGAATGGTACGATTACCGCACTAAGAAAACTGAATCTCGTTGCGAAGATAGCGATAAGGGTGGAACCATGCGTCTCGGCGCTTACCCTTGTAAGATTGTTGAAGGATCCAAATCTATGGATGCTTACGGCAAGGCTGAAATTCAGGAACGTCATCGTCATCGTTACGAGTTCAATAAAGATGGTTACGTAGCGAAGTTTGTGGAAGCAGGTCTTATGCTGAGCGGAACATCTCCTGATGAGACTCTTATTGAGATCGTTGAAGTTCCGGAACATCCTTGGTTTGTTGGTTGTCAGTTCCATCCGGAATTTAAATCAACTCCAATGAATCCCCATCCGTTGTTCAGAGACTTCATTAAAGCTTCTCGCGACAACAAATAAGAGTATTCTTGATAGAAAGAATGAAATACAGGGAGGTAATTTATTTTGACCCCCGATGAATTATATAACAAATGTGTACAAGGCCCGTTTATCTTAGCGGGTCCTTGTGCGCTTGAAAGTTTTGATGTCGCAATGCAAGCGGCAAAAGTTCTTGCGGATATAGCTTCGCGTCTTGATTTGACGGTTATATTTAAAAGTTCTTTTGACAAAGCTAATAGAACGTCCGTGGAATCCTTTAGAGGTCCGGGACTTGATGAAGGTATTAAGTGGCTGGCTCGCATTAAAGAAGAGACCGGTCTACCTATCGTTACCGATATCCACTCTCCTGAGCAGGCTGAGCCTGTTTCTGCCGTTGCCGATGTTTTGCAAATTCCAGCATTTTTGTGCAGGCAGACAGATTTACTGGTTGCCGCTGGAAATACAGGGCGCGTGATTAATGTTAAAAAGGGACAGTTTGTTGCGCCGCAGGATATGCGCCATGTGGTCGGTAAAATCCGTTCCACAGGTAATGAACGCATCTGGTTAACCGAGCGTGGATCAAGCTTTGGCTATCACAACCTAGTGGTTGATATGCGCGGTCTATCCATTATGAAAGATCTCGGATGTCCTGTTGTGTTTGACGCTACCCATTCTGTGCAGCTTCCAAGCGGCCTTGATGGTAAATCCGGTGGACAGCGGGAATTTGTTCCTGTCTTGGCTCGCTCGGCTGTTGCAGCTGGCGCTTCCGGTGTATTTATGGAAGTCCACCCCGATCCTGACACAGCTCTTTGCGATGGTCCGAACAGCTGGCCCTTAGATAGAACTGAAGATCTCATTAAAGATTTACTTGCCGCGTGGAGCATTGATTATGCGTGTTGATGAATTAGCTGCAAAGATTAAACTCCTTATTCTGGATGTTGACGGAGTTCTTACCGATGGTGGTCTGTACTATGACCATGACGGTAACGTAACTAAACGTTTTAATGTTCAGGATGGTCTCGGTATCAAATTCGCGCAACAGGCGGGGCTTGATCTTGCGGTTATAACTGGTCTGAATCACGGAGCTGTAGAGTCTCGTGTGACAGAACTTGGTATTACCGAATATTATCCTGGTCAGCGCGATAAAGTTCCATTTTATGAAAAGCTTATTCAAGAAAAAGGACTGAAGCCGGAAGAGGTTGCTTATATTGGCGATGACTGGATTGATGCTCCCGTGATGCTTAAAGTCGGACTTCCTATGTCTGTCTGCAACGCTCAACCTGAGATTATCGGCATTGCCAAATGGGTGTCTAAAAAGCCCGGTGGTCATGGCGCGGTCAGAGAAGCTATTTCTTTTTTACTGGAAAGTCAGGGACTTCTTGAAGATATTTGGCGCGAGTGGGCTGAGTAGATGGGGCGGATTCGCTCTGTTTTAATCCTACTTGCAGTGCTGTGTGCGGGGCTTGTTGTCGGCACAATGCTTGGGAGCAAGTTTGCGCCGTATCCTCATATGGTACGGGAATTCGTTGAACCGCCTCCTTTGGGGGCCGGTAGCGAATCTGATATTTCTGCTGAAGAGATTGAATTGATACAGGGCACTGGAGGCGATATCGAATGGATACTTCGCGCTGGTAGTGCCGACTATGATCAAGACAGCGGTCTGGTTATAGCGGATAAACCCCGGGTCACTTATTATTTAGGACGAGATAGAAAAGAAGTTCTTATCCGCGCTCTTCATGGTGAAGTTGGCCAGAAGGGTGAAGGTTTGAAGTTGTGGGACAATGTTGAAGGCGATTACGAAGATATGAAACTTCAAGCTGATACTTTGGACTTTAAGTCTAAAGAAAATCTGATGTTTCTTGAAGGTAATGTCAAAGTGCAAAGCCCCACGATCTACATAACTTCTCAAAAAGTTAAAGTTGATCTGGCGACTAGAGAAATAATGATCGAAGACGGTATGGAAGCCCTGATAGCACCGAATATGGTGGTAATGCCACAATAGAAGCGAGCATACATTTGATTAGTATATTTGATAAAGACTCCTTGTTTCGCAGTTTCTCTGCATCTATTGCACCTGCACTTTTCGGTGTAGCGCTTTTCCTTGTTTCTATTTCTTTAAGCTCTGCTGCCTATTGCGACGATAAAGCAAATCTCAAAAACACTAAATCTATCGCGAATGTCAGAGAAAGCGCTTCGCTTAAAGCTCCTGTTATATGGGTTTTATCTCCGGGTGAAAGCTTTTTAGTTGGCAAGGAAAAAGGCGGCTGGTTCGGAGTTTATCCTGCTTCGTCAGATTTGTCTGAAAAACCGGTAGGATATATCTCAAAGAAAATAGTAATTTCAGCTGCGCAGGGTAATTCTGTCGTTGACTGGGGTGATGTTAGGTATATTGGCAGTAAACTTGATTACCGTGCTAAGCGATCATCGAAATCGGCTGTTGCCGGAACTTTGGATGAAGGTAGTAAGATAAAAGTCGGCTTTTTGCGCGGCGATTGGTATGCAATTTTCAAGGCTGATAAGCCTGTTACTGCTGAAAGTGATGCACTCGGTTTTGTAAAGAAAAGCTCTGTAGATCTTAAATCTAAAGATGCAAGAGTGCGGTATGCTGTCCGTAAGGTGAGCGTAATTCAGAAGCCTGTTGCAAGTTCTAAAGCTGTCGGGGTTCTTAATCCCGGGCATAGAGCGCAGGTAGGCAAAGAGAAAGGCGGAATGTACGCTCTCTATCGTATTGATACGATAGTTAAGAAAGGTACACCTGTTTGGGGATATGCATGGGGGCCGTTTTTAGCTGCCTACCCTAAAAATTTAGAAGAGAAAAA
Source organism: Maridesulfovibrio frigidus DSM 17176 (assembly GCF_000711735.1). Classification (NCBI taxonomy): domain Bacteria; kingdom Pseudomonadati; phylum Thermodesulfobacteriota; class Desulfovibrionia; order Desulfovibrionales; family Desulfovibrionaceae; genus Maridesulfovibrio; species Maridesulfovibrio frigidus. Next base: position 11,211 of record NZ_JONL01000001.1, on the reverse strand, counting down.
AATGGCGGGAATAGATACCCGCAAAGCTGATATTGCCGCTGCCGCTGAAAAGAAGGATGTCGAACTTCAAGAGCGTGCTACTGCTTTAGCCTCTATGGATGAAGCTATGGAAGATGTTCTTAATGCTCCTATCGTAACCAGTACGATGTATTCTGAGGCTGTACTTAATGTAAGGTCTCAGCCCAATGCAAAATCCCTTATAGTGGATAAGCTGGAAGTAGGGCAGGCTGTGCTTGTAGGTCCAGTTCAAGGGAAGTGGTTTCCGATTTATAAAGGTGGCGCAACTTCCGGGGGCGAGGCTAAGATTATCGGGTATGTATACAAAGCATATTTGACGATTGTAGCTCCTGATAAAGCTAAAAAAGATAAACCCAAGAAGGCACGCGTGGCGGGCGCTTCAGACGATGTGCCTATCAAGATTACTTCTAAGAAAATGACTTTCAGTGAGAATAAGAACCGCATTACTTTTTCCGGCGACGTAAAGGTTGTCCGTCTTGAAGTTACTCTCACTTCTGATACTCTTACAGCACACCTTAGAGCTGGTGGAGATTCTCTTAAAGATACTCAGGATAAAATTAAAAAAATTGTGGCTAACGGCAGGGTTAAGGTTGTAATGAATAACCGCAAGGGTTCATGTGATACGCTTACCTATGTTGTAGCTGATTCTATCATATATATGGAAGGTAACGCGAAGCTTAAGGATGGTCCTAATCTTGTGCAGGGCGAACTTATTAAGTTCTATCTCAAAGATAACCGTTCAGAAGTTGTCGGTGGTAATAAGCCTGTAGAGGCTATTTTCTATACACCTAATAATGTCTCTCCATAGTAATTTAATGTTCAATTCTACAGGAATTATATGTCTTCGATAATAGCCACCAAGCTAGTTAAGAACTACGGGCAGAAAGAAGTTGTCCGTGGTATCAGCCTTAATGTTAAAGAAGGTGAAGTTGTTGGTCTACTTGGTCCTAACGGAGCAGGGAAGACTACCACTTTCTATATGCTTGTCGGTGTTGTGAAGCCCACTTCCGGTGATGTGTACCTCAATAAGAATCAGATTACGCGCTGGCCTTTGCATGAAAGAGCAAGACACGGCATTAGTTATCTTCCGCAGGAAAGCTCAATTTTCAAGAAACTTTCTGTTCGCAAAAATCTTGAAATAATTATCGAGCATACTGGATTATCCGGTAAACAAATCGGCAACAGAGCAGATGAGCTTCTAGATCAGCTTGGCATATTGCGCCTTGCAGACCAGACAGCGCTTTATCTTTCCGGTGGTGAACGTCGCAGGCTTGAAATTGCTCGAGCTTTGATTAATGACCCCAAATTTATTTTGCTTGATGAGCCTTTCGCGGGTATCGACCCTATTGCCGTTATTGAAATTCAGGACATAATCTCCTCCCTCAAAGATATGGGGCTCGGTATTTTGATCTCCGATCACAACGTGCGCGAAACCTTATCCATTTGTGATCGAGCCTATTTGGTATACGAAGGGCGTGTTATTCTTAATGGTGCACCTGAAAATATCGTTAAAAATACGAAAGCTCGCAGGCTGTATCTAGGGGATAGTTTTAGTCTCTGATCACTCCGTCCAGCTTAGCTTTTTCATGTTTTTTGCCTCCCTTTTTTCTCTCTTATCTTCTCCATATTTTCTCCCTATTTTTTTATAAATATACTCACGATTCATAAAATTTGGGTTTGCTGATTTACAGCAAGCCCGAACATTGGTACAGTTTTTTCATGTACATTGCATAAGATTAAAATATCCTGAAATTACGGATAAATCTGTACTATTTCTTGCATGGGTTTCTGGAGTGTGGCATACTTTAATCAAGAACAAATCCAATTAAATAATATTTTTTTTAAAGATTTGTTGAGCGAACGTTATTCAGCGGTTTAAAAAGTTTAAAAGATACTTTTAATTGTATCATAGGGTGGCACAGAATTATGGGACTGGAACTTAGACAACAACTCAAGCTTTCGCAGCAACTGGTGATGACACCTCAGTTGCAGCAGGCTATTAAGTTGTTGCAGCTTTCCAGATTGGAGCTGCTCGATACTGTTCAGCAGGAGCTTCTTGAAAATCCGATACTGGAAGAAGCCGAAGCTGTTGAACGCACAGACAGTGCGGATGCTGAATCCGGCACTGCCACTGCTGAAGAAGCAGAAATTTCACGTGATGCTGACTGGGAGAATTATCTCGGTGAGTTTTCGAGTACTTCCAAGCAGGCAGGCACTCGCGAGTCTGAATCTCAGGAAGAGGGGATGTCTTTTGAGGCTAGACTAACAAAGCAGACTTCTCTCGAGGGACACCTCGCATGGCAGATGTGTCTTTCTGATTTTACTGAGAAGGAAGTGGTCATTGGTGAGTGTATCTTAGGTAATCTCAGTGCAGGCGGATATTTGCGGATAGGGTTGGATGAAATTTGCGAAACCTGTTACGCTCAAATCGAAGATGTCGAAAATGTTCTTTCTCGAATACAAAGATTTGATCCTCTCGGAGTGGCAGCTCGTACTCCTCAGGAATGTTTACTGATTCAGCTTGAGGTTTTGAAGCTTGATGATGATCCTATACTGGTTTCTCTTGTCAAAGATCATTTGGAAGATCTGGAGAAGAAAAGGTATAAGCCTCTCGCAAGAAAGTTTAAGCTCAGTATGGAGGACCTGAAGAGTTATCTTGATCTGATGCAGACTCTTGATCCTCTACCAGGGGCAAGCTTTTCAGGGGGAGATTCTTTCTATGTCAGTCCGGATGCATATGTGTATGAATATGATGGAGACTTTGTTATAGTCTTAAACGAGGACGGTCTTCCAAAGTTGCAGATGAATTCTTTTTATGTAGAGACTCTGGCGTCAACCAAGGGTGAAGATAAAGAGTATTTTCAGGATAAGATGAGATCTGCACAGTGGCTTATGAAGAGTCTTTATCAGAGGCAGCGTACACTTTATAAGGTTTTGGATTCCATTGTAAGGTTTCAGCGGGGGTTCTTTCAAAGTGGTGTCACCAAGCTTAAACCGCTTATTCTCAAAGAGGTGGCAGAAGATATTGAAATGCATGAATCAACAGTTAGTCGAATAACTACCAGTAAGTATGTTTCGACTCCACATGGGATTTATGAACTTAAATTTTTCTTTAATAGTGCACTCGGACTTGATGATGGTTCTCAGGTCGGGTCCGAATCGGTTAAGGCTCTGATCAAACAGTTGATCGGCGATGAAAACAGTAAAAAACCTCTGAGTGATGAAAAAATTGCCGAGACGCTCAAGGACAAACTTGAGGTCAACATCGCCAGAAGGACTGTAGCTAAGTACCGGACTGCAATGGGAATTCTGTCCTCATCGAAGAGGAAAAAAGTATTCTAGCAGTTCAGTAGAGAGCATATTCACCCTTTATTCAAGGAGTTCCGTATGAATGTTGCATTTACCTTTAAGAACTTTGACGCTTCTGACCACTTGAAGGAATACGCTAACGCTAAGTTTGGTAAGCTTGATAAGTTTATAACAAACCCGGACAATACTGATATTCAGGTAAATTTGTCAGTAGATAAGTTTCGGCACGTTGCGGAAGTGGTCTTAAGCACTGATAACATTCATATCTCGGCCTACGAAGCCTCTGAAGATATGTACTCTACCGTGGATTTGGTTCTTGATAAGCTTGAAGTGCAGCTTAGACGCATGCGCGAAAAGATGAGAAGTCACAGGCGTAGGGACACAGCTCCTGCTCGTATGGACGTTCTTAGTTACCCTGAGCCAGAAGAAGAGAATAACGAACCTACTATTGTTGAGACTGATCACTTTGTGCCAAAGCCTATGTCTGTAGACGAAGCCGCAATGCAGCTTCAGACTCTTACTAGTGAGTTCCTCGTCTTTAGAAATGCTGATACCGAAGCTATAAATGTTATTTACCGTCGCAATAATGGCGATTTTGGATTGATTGATCCAGGATACTAACTGATGATAATAAATGATAATTTGGATAAGGGACTTGTTGTTTATGAACTCGCTAGCTCTGATAAGAGCGGAGTTCTGAGAGAAATGGTTTCAACTCTTAAAGCCAAAGGGCTTGAGGTTGATGTCGAAGAAGCTCTCCAGGTCCTCATGAGTCGCGAAAAACTCGGAACTACCGGTATAGGGGATGGCATTGCCATCCCCCACGGTAAATTAGAGTGTTTAGATGAGATAGTTGTGGTTGTTGGTAGAAGTGGTCGTGGAATTGACTACGAAGCCCTCGATATGCTGCCTTGTCACATATTCTTTATGGTTCTGGCCCCCGAGCAAGGGACAGGAACTCATTTAAAAGTTCTTGCTCAGATATCCCGACAACTAAAAGATGAAGCATTCAGAGATGCATTCAAGGGCGCGAAGGACCAGCAAGAATTGCTTGGTCTGCTCAATCTTACTTAATGAGGCCGTAGTGGAGGGGGATTAGGTGGATAGAGATGGCGCATTTCCCGTTATAGTTGTCAGTGGTTTATCTGGTGCAGGTAAATCTACTGTTTTAAAAGTTTTCGAAGATTTACGTTTTTTCTGCGTTGACGGGCTTCCGGCAAGTATGTTGCCTAGGCTCGTTCAGCTTTTTACAGGAAAGGATGACGATTATCGAGGACTTGTACTTGGTATGGATTTACGGCAACAAGATTTCGTTGGTGAATGGCAGTCCACCTGTATGGAACTAGGTTCAGGCGGAGTTTGTCCGAGTCTCATTTTTCTTGAAGCAAGATTGCCGGAATTAGTCAGGCGTTACGCCACCACTCGCAGGCCTCATCCTCTCGAATCAAGAGAACTTGGTCTTGAGCAGGCTCTTGAAGAGGAGAAGGCACTTCTTGAACCTCTTCGCAAAGCTTCCGACTTAGTAATTGACACTACCACTTACTCGATTCATGATCTCAGACGCCGCATTCAGGAAAAGTGGTCTGAGCTTACTGAAGGTGCTTCCGGTCTTAGAGTTAATGTTATTTCTTTTGGGTTTAAACACGATGTTCCGACGGAAGCGGACATGGTTATGGACTTAAGATTCTTACCTAATCCTTACTTTGAAAAGGAACTCAGACCCTTGTCTGGCAAAGATAAAGCCATTTCTGATTACGTGTTAGGGTCAAAGACAGGATCTATTTTTATTGAGAAATATTTAGATTTCCTTCAGTATATTCTTCCTCTATACGCAGAAGAGGGAAGATATCGACTGACAATAGCTGTCGGCTGCACTGGCGGTCGTCATAGGTCGGTTGCAGTGGCCGAACGCATATTTGCCACACTCAAGAATAGTGGGTACTCTGCAAATCTTGAACATAAGCATATAAATTTAGAATAAGGCCGTACTTTAGTTGCGGACGTTAATATTAGGAATATCAATGGACACGGAAGCAAATAAAGTCGGAATAGTGATTTTAACTCATGGAAACTTCGGCAAGGCACTAATCGAGGCCGCCGAGTTGATTGTTGGTCCTCAGGATAACGTGTTGCCTCTTAGCGTCGATGGTACCAAAGAGATAGATGTTGCTGTTAAAGAGCTCAAAAAAAATATTTCCAAAGTTAATACCGGTGCCGGTATTTTAATTCTTACAGATATGTTCGGTGGTACGCCTACCAATTTAAGTCTTTCACTTCTTAAAAGTGATGATATGGAAGTTATCACCGGCGTGAGTCTGCCAATGCTCTTAAAGGCTCTCCAGAAACGCACTGAATCTCTGCAGATAATGGCCGAAGAAATAAGCAGAGCAGGCGTTAAGGGTATTGTTGTTGCTGGTGAAATGCTTCGAAAACGAACTTCAAAGGGTTAAGCATGGTTTGGGTCAGAATAGATAATAGACTTGTGCATGGGCAGATCATTGAAACATGGCTGCCGTATACTCATGCTAAGCATATCGTTGTTGCTAATGATGCTGTGGCTGGTGATGCTTTACAGCAACAAATAATGTCACTTGCAATTCCTCATTCTATTACGTGTTCGTTTTCAACAGTTGAAGACCTGTCAGAGACGGTCATGTCGCTCGGTGGCTGCTCCAGTGCTGGAAACACGATTATTCTTTTTTCTTCATGCGAAGATGTTCGCAAAGCCTTTGAGGCTGGATTTAAATTTAGCTCAGTCAATATAGGCAACATTCATTATGGCCCTGGTAAAAAACAAATTTCTCCAAGTGTCGCCCTAAGTTCTGATGACGAATCTTGTTTACATTATTTCAAAGGTAAAGGGATAGAATTAGACTTTAGATGCGTACCAAATGATCCCGTGCAAGTGAGGTTCTCATGAACCTATTGCAAGCTTTCGCTCTACCTTTCCCCGTATGGACTGCGGTGATCGGTTTTTTTTTGCAGTTTTTTGTCTGTTCAGATTTTCAATAAATATCGGACTTCTTGAAAGGCCGCTTGTTGTTGGTTTTATCTGGGGTGTTTTTACTGGAGACTATGCAACAAGTTTAAAGATTGCTGTTTTTTTTGAATTATTCTGGCTGGATAACATACCTGCCGGAACATATATTCCCCCTCATATTCTAGCTTCAACTGTCGCAGCTCTAGCGTTGACCACTTCATTTGGTTTTACCGAGGCTCCGCAGATTATGGTTATTTTGCTGGCCTGTCTTCCTTTGGCTAAGCTCGGAGCATGGCTCGAGTACGGCCTGAGGCAGTGGCATAACCGTGGTTATAACGATTTATTGAACTGGGCGAGGAAGGGAGAAGTGGGTGATAATCTGCCTCAGAAGCTAGTTGCGCGATCTATTTTAAGAACATTGACAACATCGTGGCTTTTTTTCTGGACAAGTACGGTCATCCTTCATTATGTACTTCGTATATTTTTTCACAAATGGGGTGGCGTTGTCACTTCTGTGGAGATGCAATGGTCTTATTTATGGATCGCCGCCAGTCTTGGTGGGCTTTTAGCTCTGAGACTGCGTAAAGCTTACGCTACTTTCGTATTTGGCGTAGTTCTTTTCGGCTTCATTATTCTTGCTGGCTTAGTATGACTTGGCAGAATAAAAAGATTGTGATAGAAAACACAATCTCAATTACGTTACAAATTTCTTAGGAGGAATTTTATTATGACTATTTATGCTGTTGGACACAAAAATCCCGATACTGATACTATCGCATCTGCAATCGCTGTCGCTGATCTCTGGTCTAAAGTTAAAGAAGCTACAGAAGCAGTATCTCAGGGCGAACTCGCTCCTGAAACTAAGTTTGTACTAGAAAAATTCGGTTGTGCTGCTCCTGCAATCATGACTGACGCTACTGACAAACAGTTCATCCTTGTTGACCATTCTGACCTAGCTCAGTCCATGGACAACCTTGATAAAGGTGAAGTTGTTGCAGTTGTTGACCATCACAAACTTGGTGACGTTACTACTTCCAACCCTCTCGAAATGTGGGTATGGCCAGTAGGATGTACCGGTACTGTTATCAATGCAATGTACAAATTCTACAATGTAGAAGTTCCTAAAAACATTGCTGGAATCGTACTTTGCGCTATCCTTAGTGATACCGTAATGTTCAAGTCTGTTACAACAACTGACGCTGACAAAGTAGCAGTTGAAGAACTCGCTAAGATCGCTGGCGTTTCTGATGTAATGGCTCTCGGAATGGAAATGTTCAATGTTAAATCTGCTGTTGCAGGTGCTTCCATGAACGACCTCATTTTCCGTGATTACAAAGATTTCAATATGTCCGGCAACAAGATTGGTGTTGGCCAGCTTGAAGTTGTTGACCTCTCCGTTTTCGATGACATCAAAGCTGACCTCTACGCTGAACTTGAAAAAGTTAAAGCTGACGGACGTCATAGCTGTTTCTTGCTTCTCACCGACATCATGAAAGAAGGTTCTGAAATGCTTATCGTTTCTGATGATCCTTCCGTTGTTGAAAAAGCATTCGGCGTTGCACCTGCAGGCACATCCGTGTACCTCGAAGGCGTAATGAGCCGTAAAAAACAGGTTGTACCTAACTTCGAAAAAGCATTCTCTGCTTAATCGAATTCAGTACAAGTTTTTTAAGCTTGATTTAGCCCGGCAAGGTTTACCTTGCCGGGCTTTTTATTTGGTTTTTTTGTCTTGCCTCGAAAGTGGACTATTGCCATCTTCTTATTTTTTCTTTAGTGATAAATACCGTTGTACGAAAAAAATCACCCTCTGTTTCGGATGGTTTGATTTTTGCAAGGTTTAAAGCATGCTGTCGCTTTCATGACGGACTTGTCGTGCTTAGCGTAAGTGTTTTTCTTTTTACTAAATAAAACATAGTTATTTAAAGGGGTATCATGAATATACAGATTCTTTGCTATGCTACTTTTGCTGACAAGAGCCCTGAGAATGCGAATAATTATCCGATTTCTGACGGTGAAACTATCAAAGATATTGTTGAGAAAGTCGGAATACCCTTAGACGAAGTTAAAATAGTTTTTGTAAATGGAGTTTCAGCGGAGCTTGATGCAAGGTTGGCGGATGGAGATAGGGTCGGAGTCTTTCCTGCTGTTGGTGGTGGCTGATCCGTTAACTTGATTTATTGATTTGGGAGGGGGTAAGATATGAAGAATTTATTAAAAATTTCGGTTGCGGCACTCACTTTGTGTTTGTTGTTGGCGACCATTGCACAGGCTTCTTCGATCACGGCGAAAGGCTGGGGTAATGAAGGTAGTGGCGTAAAGGCTATGCAGATATGGGTTACTAACCCAGATATTTCAATCAAAGAAGTCTCATTTGATAAGCACTCCGCTGCAGGATGGTCTTGGGCATATGATGGAGATTCCAAAAGCAGTATAATTTTTTCCGGGCCTGCAACTGCAAGTATGAATGATGTTATTACTGAAATTAAGTTCGATACACCGAAGAAGACTGATTTTTCTGTTGAATGGGCAGAGATTGCAGGTTCAGATGTGTTAACAGGGACAAATTTTTACGAAGGCAAGAGCTGGTCTTTCACTCAGGGGGAAATATCTAATACCCCGACACCTCTTCCTGGGGCACTTCTCCTACTGGGAGGGGGACTGTCACTCTTAGCTGTTTTGAAGAAAAAGTTCTCCCGCGCGTAGTTTTACCAAGCGATATTTTAAAGCCGGACTTATCCGGCTTTTTTTTTGGGGTAAATAAAAACGGCGCTACTTTTTTGAGTCTTGCGTTATTGAATTGCCAAGTGCAAAATTGCGTGATACCCGCTAATCAACTTGGTTATCAATTTTAATTCTCCACAAGGAGGACAATATGGGCAGTCGCTGTCTCTTAAAGTCTAAAATTCATAGGGCTACTATTACGGAAGCCAATGTAGACTATGAAGGTTCTATATCTATTGATATTAATTTACTGGAAAAAGCAGGAATTCTCCCTTTTGAAAGGGTGGATGTTTTAAATATCGATAATGGTGAAAGACTCACTACTTATGCCATTGAGGGTACTGAGGGTGAATTTTGTTTAAATGGTGCTGCTGCCCACAAGGGTAAGGCAGGTCAGAAGATTATCATATGTACATACACCTGGCTTGATGATGATGAACTCGGCCTTCATAAGCCAAAGGTTGTTCTCCTTGGAGAGGGCAATCAGATCAAATCGGTAGTTAAGTAAAATCTAAGGCGTGGCTTTCCACGCCTTTTTTCGGTATATTGGTCTTAATACAATTATCAAGAGGTCATATGAAATTTTATAAGAGCTTAGCTGTTTCTGTTATGATGGCGGGATTTATTTCAGGGTGCGCGCCGCAGATTGCAATGCAGTCAGTTCCTGTTTCATCTAATCCTATGGGCGCCACTGTCCTTGCTGATGGTAAGGAAGCGTGTGTCGCCCCCTGCACTGTCAGTCTAGCGCGTAACGCGGATCATATTTTGACCTTCAAAAAAGATCAGTACCGCCAACAGGATATTATAATCAAAAGAGTTTACCAGCAGGAAAAGGTTTTGATGAAAGCTGTTTCGTCAGGAATGAATACCTCATCTATGATGATGGGCGATAAAACTGCGTGGGGCGTTAGCAGTGGTGTGAACTCCATTGATAGGCAAGAAGATACTGGCGAAGCGTATGTTCTCTCTCCTTCAGCTGTTGCAGTTACACTTGTTCCTATGACTCCTCAGGCTCGTCTAGATCAAACAGGCACACTAGCTCCTGACATGCAAAGCCTCACCGCCACAGACCGTAAGCAAATAAGTTATGTGCTTGAGACTTTAAAAACGGGTTCTCAGTTTAGTTGGACAAATTCTCAAACAGGTATTCAATATTTTATGAAAGCGCATGGTACTGTTCCCGGGTATACGGCTCCGACAAGAGCCTTTTCTTTAAAGATGACCTCAATGGGCCACAGTTCCATGTACGATGCTAAGGCAAGTAGGGCCGGTGGCGGAAGTTGGGATATATTAGGGAATGGGGCATCGACATCTATGGTGACATCATCTCCTTCAGATACTCAGACCGCTCAGCCTGCGCAGATGAACTCTGATACTTTTCTTAAGGATGCGGCCAAAGCTGCCGCAATTGGTGCCGCTCCGACTATACACGGTGGAGTGACGGGTAAGAGTGGTTCCTCTAGTGAATCAGTCAATGGCAATACATGGACTAAGAAGAGTTCTGAAACTAAAGTAAAAGGCAGTGTGAGCGTGAATCCTGTTCAGGCTATTGACGCACTTGATACGTTGCTTGGAAGTGAAACTAAGTAAGCAGAGCCATATAAAAGTGTCTCTCTAGTAGCTATTTAATAAGAAGCGGTTTAGGCCGCTTCTTTTTTTTGCTCAATTCTGAATTTGAATCATTATATATGGGAAGAGATTGGTAGTGTCTTGTGTATATACACTGTATTAATGCTTGCGAGCTGACTCTAATAGCATTCTCCATATAAATAGATAGTAACTAACCTCTTTTACAATCTATACATATAACACCTTCCCCCCCCCATTAAAAAGTTTTGGGAGCCTTGACCCCTTTTCCCAAAAGGGGTCAAGCCGCCGGAGGCATCCCCCCTACATCGCTATGAACCAAACTAATCAAAACAAATCCTAATAGATATCCATAATAACGCAGAAACCTATTGACGTGGAGCAGCGTTTTACATAGAACCTCTTTCTCGGGTCAGCAACGCCTTAACGGCACAGCGTCTCCGAGAGTTTATTATGACTGACCGGTCACAAAACGGTTGACTTCTAAACGGGAATTACATACTTTCCGATTCCGCGCTGCAGAGATGTAGCGACACTGGGTTAACACTCAGAGATCATTGAAATAAAAGTTAAATTCTTCTTGACCGACCGGGCCT